>JAQXWO010000226.1 GCA_029225485.1 Lachnospiraceae bacterium | reverse complement strand
GGAGTTGATTAACGCAGTGACAGAAGTCTACCATAATAGCAATGAAATAAAAGCAACTGCCATTGAGCTTTCTCTTGCTCCACATAAAGTGAAGAAGCTGCTGATTACCGGAAAGGTAATTTCCTATCCGGAGACAGAGCAGATTTTGTCTCTTCAACAGCAAGGCAGAACGATGGAAGAGATAGAGAATATAATGGGACTAAGTTATTCCACAATCAATACTTATCTGTAAGCAGGAAATAATCCGTACCTTGACAAATTAAAAATTCCGTTCAACAAGTTTTGCTTGCCAAACGGAACATCACTATTATTTTTTAGTTTTTGTCCTGCAGGAATCCGGGAGTTCATCAGACCAGGGAAGAAGCTTCCTGATCTCGTCTTTATGTTCCTCCGGAAACGGTCCGAGATCTTTCATTTTTTCAAGAAGATACGTTAGATAATTGTATGGTTTCAATCCATTCAAAATAGCTGTTTCGGTAATACTGTATATAATGGCACTGGACTCAGCTCCTTTGATACTTTTTGAAAACAGCCAGTTGCGGCGTCCTATGGCAAAATTTTTTATTGCACGTTCCGCTGCTGAGTTGTCTATGGAAAGATGTCCATCGTCTATATACCTGCGCAGATATTTTTCCTGGTTCAGGGCATATAATACAGCTTCCCCTATCCGGGAAGAACGGTCAACTGCATCCTCCAGCGTGTGAAGCCACCCGAAGAAAGCCTCTAGAAGCGGTTTCGACTGCTTCTGACGCTCAATGTATTTTTCTTCCGGTGATCTATCACGGATCAGCTCCTCAATCTTGTAGAGCATCCCGATCCGGGCCATCGCCTGATATGCGGTTGTTTCTTTCAGCTGCTCTTTCGTAAAGTCCTTCTTCATGATCGTAAGACATTCATCAAACCTCCTTCGGGCATGGGCAAAGCAGCCTGTAACCGTAATGCCTTCCGGAAGATTGTGGTATGCCTGGTAACCATCACAGGTAAGGTAGCCCTGATAGCTGTCTCCCAGGAATTCCAGAGGATGATACCCGCCCCTGGTCCTTTCATACTGGAACAGGACCATTCTGGGATGCCCGCTGTATTCATCCGTCATATATACCCACATCCAGTTCTGGGTGGACGTCTGCTGTTCCGGCTCATCCAGCACCTGGACCCTGGTCTCATCGCAGTGGGCATACCTGCACCGGAGAAATTCCTCCTTCATGAGATCGTATACCGGCTTAAGGTACCTCTGGGCACACAGGATCATCCAGTTTGCCATTGTCTTTGTGCTGAGATTCAGCTCGTACCTGGCAAACTCCCGCTCCTGACGGGCCAGCGGCATGCCGTTTACATACTTTGCATTCATGATGCCTGCAACCAGGGATGGGGTTGCGATGCTTCCCTTCAGAAGCGGGGTGTCTTTGTCCGGACGGACCATCCTTCCGCAGTCAGGGCAGCTGTAGACATAGGTGATCTCTTCCACCACCTCAAAATGTGCCGGGATAAATTTTAATGTCTTGGTGCTCTCTGTAGTCACCACTTTATATTTTTTCCCGCAGTCAGGGCAGTACCGGTCAGAACCTTCCAGCTTATGTTCGATCACTTCGGCAGTTGGGAAGGCAGAAAGATCATCTCCCTTTTTTCCTTTTCTCTTCTTCCGCTTGTAAGATGAAGGATGTACCTCCTCCATTTCCGGTTCGGCAGCCTCGGGATCTGCCTCCTGCTCTGCTTCATTGAAGAGATTCATCTGGACATAACCATCCGCATATTTTTCACTGGAACTGCCAAACTGTTTCTTCTGGGCAAGTGTCAGCTTATCTGATAAAAGGGCATTCAGGAATTCCAGTTCATGTACTTTTTCTTCCAGGATCTTCTGCTTTGCTTCCAGTTTTGTCTGGTGCTCCTGCATAAACTTTAAAGCCTGTGCAAGATTTTCCCGGCTCATGTTCTTCAGTTGTTCATCTGTAAAGATCGGCTGCATCCCTGTGTCCCCCGCGTCGTTTCTGATATATGGACATGATATCATAAAACAGTACAGTTTTCGAGGAAAAACTGTCCTTATGCATAGAGGAAAAAAAAGCTGGAAATCTGCAGAATTTCGTCTTTTTGCGGATTGACAGGATCCTGTCCTGGTCACACCACGATCTTTGGATGGTGCTCTTCGAAAGCCCCCTTCGGATTGATGGACAGTCCATCACAAAGCCAGTGTATTTCCTTTAATGTTACCTGTTTCAGTTCATCCGGTGTATCCGGCCAGTGGAAAGAGTCCCTGTCAAGGCGTTTCATCAGTATCCAGAAACCCGATCCATCCCATTGGAGTATCTTGATAGAAGTGCGTCTGCGATTGCAGAATGCGAACATGCACCGGGAA
>JAQXWO010000225.1 GCA_029225485.1 Lachnospiraceae bacterium | reverse complement strand
CGATGAGGATAAAATGTCCATGGATGGAAATAAATTCTTTCAGCCCCATTTTAAGCCGGATTTTAACATCGATCTGCTGTGTACGGTAAATTATATCTGTCACCTGTTTGTGGCAAGCAGAGAAATCGTGGAAAAGGTAGGAGTGCTGCGCAGTGAGTATGATGGGGCGCAGGACTATGATTTTATCTTCCGCTGTGTGGAGGAAGCAGGAGCAGAAAAAATCTGCCACATTCCGAAGATTCTGTATCACTGGCGCAGCCATGAAGATTCTACCGCGGAAAATCCGGAGAGTAAATTATATGCATTTGATGCGGGACAGAGAGCTATTCAGGCTCACTATGACCGGATCGGGGTTAAGGCAGAAGTCAGCAAAGGAGAGTATCTTGGCCTGTACCGGACAAAATACCTGCGGGACTGTGATCCGCTGATTTCCATTATTATTCCAAATAAAGACCACATTGATGACCTGAAACGATGTGTAGATGCCATTGAAGAACGCTCTACATACCGGAACTATGAATTTATTATTGTAGAAAACAACAGTGATCAGCCGGAAACATTTGCATATTACAAAGAGCTGGAGGCAGCAAATCCAAAAGTTCACGTAGTATACTGGGACGGCATTTTCAATTATTCTGCCATCAATAATTTCGGAGCAAAGTATGCAAAAGGGGAATACCTCCTGCTGCTGAACAATGATACAGAAATCATCAACGATGACTGTCTGGAAGAACTGCTGGGATACTGTACCCGCAGTGATGTGGGGGCAGTTGGAGCTCGTCTGTATTATGAGGACGATACCATTCAGCATGCAGGTGTTGTCATCGGGTTCGGCGGTATAGCGGGTCATGCCTTTGTACAGCAGAAAAGAGGCGTCACCGGGTATTGCCATCGGATTATCTGTGCCCAGGATTACAGCGCGGTCACGGCTGCCTGCATGATGGTAAAACGGAAAGCATTTGACGAGGTGGGCGGCTTAAGCGAGGAACTTCAGGTAGCTTTCAATGATATTGATTTCTGCATGAAGCTTCGTAAGGCAGGCTATCTGATCGTATACAATCCCTATGCGGAACTGTATCATTACGAATCCAAATCCAGAGGTCTGGAAGATACCCCGGAAAAAGTGGCGCGCTTTAACCGGGAGATTGCAACTTTTGAGAAACGATGGCCGGATATCCTTCGGGATGGCGATCCGTTCTATAATCCGAATTTAACACTGGACAGCCAGGATTTTTCATTAAAGCGCATCTAACAGGAGGAAAACGATGAGAGTATTAGTGACAGGTGTCAAAGGCCAGCTTGGCTACGATGTGATGAATGAACTTGCAAAACGCGGGTACGAAGGTGTGGGAGTAGACGTGGAAGAGATGGACATCACCGATGCCGCTGCAGTTGACCGGGTGATAAAAGAGTCCGATGTGGACAAGGTTGTACACTGTGCAGCCTGGACCGCCGTGGATGCGGCAGAAGATAATGTGGAGATATGCCGCAGGGTCAATGCTCTGGGTACAGAGAATATTGCAAAGGTCTGCAAAGAACTGGATATCCCCATGATTTATTTCAGTACGGATTATGTGTTCGACGGACAGGGAACCCGTCCCTGGGAGCCGGACGATCCGGTGGTTGCGCCGTTGAACGTTTACGGGCAGACAAAATATGAGGGAGAGCAGGCTGTCCGGAAATATCTGGATAAGTATTATATTGTCCGTATTGCCTGGGTATTTGGTGTAAATGGGAAGAATTTTATCAAGACGATGCTGAAACTGGGAAAAACTCACGACATGCTGACCGTTGTGGCTGATCAGATCGGAACTCCCACCTATACTTACGATCTGTCAAAACTGGTTGTGGATATGCTGGAAAAAGAAGAATACGGCATTTACCATGCAACCAATGAGGGCGGTTATATTTCCTGGGCTGATTTTGCACGGGAAATCTTTCGGCAGGCCGGCATGAAGGTGGAGATAAAGCCGGTTACAACGGCGGAGTATGGTTCAAAAGCGCTTCGTCCATTCAACAGTCGTCTGGAGAAAAAGAAATTGACGGAGCACGGATTTGACCGTCTGCCCACCTGGCAGGATGCACTTAGCCGTTATCTCGAAGTACTCAAAGGTTTTGAAAGATAAAGGTAGGAAGAATGGGCGAAACAAAGGGGAATAAAAGGTCGATGCTGCTGCTTTCGGGAATTCTGTTCCTGTCCTGTCTGTTGATTTTCAAAGATT
>JAQXWO010000224.1 GCA_029225485.1 Lachnospiraceae bacterium | reverse complement strand
TCATGAACCTTTGCCAGAACTTCCTGTACTGCCTCTTCCGAATAATTCTCCGGAGTACTCATTCCCCGGTCAAGCACGCTGGCGGAAAAGCTGTAGACAAATCCGTAGTCTTTATAACCCTGGGCAATATTTTCAAAATATTCGGCCAGCACGTGATTGCTGACTGCCGCGTCTGTCACCATCGGAAGCACCAGAACCACTGCCGCTGTCATCAGGACACCAACGATTCTGTGAACCGCACCTGAAAACTTCGGTCCTTTGTACCAGAACACTATAATGGACAAAAGAACCAGTGCTACCAGCACGATGGCGATCACAGCCTCTGCCGCGGAAAAATAATTGCTCTGCATGGTAAACAGATCGCTTACCATCTTCAGATCCGTAAAGCTGAAGGGTGTCACTCTCTTCGCCAGCACGCAGCCATTGATGATCCCCAGAAACAGCCAGAACACGGAGATGATTACCCGGCTGACCGCTCTGCGCCTGAATATGTACACCAGCATCAAAGACGCGTAAATGATCAGCGAATTATAAAGAAATACAAGCTGCCTGTCGATCACAAATCCACAGGCCTCCAGAAAAGAATGTCTGGACACCCACTCGATCACAAAACAGATCCCGCACGCGAGAAACACATGAAAAAGAAAAGAGTATTTGTTCAGTATCATGATCAGCTTCGAATGATCCTTCTTCTCTCTGGCAGCCCATTTTCCAAACATGCTTCTGCTCTTCATATTCTCCCCCGAAAACTCCTGTCTGCCCGCTCTGCGGGACTTTCTTCTCCCAAACCTGTACATACCTCTGCTTCCTTTGCAATATACAGAACCCTTATGTAAAATAAAGTAAAATTAATGCAAGATGAAAGATAAACCACTTTTCAGAAAAAGTCAACGGATAACCTTTAAATTTAAGCTTTTTTTTCGATTCTTCCGTGGTTTCTAAGATTCATGATTTTTAAAAAATGCCAATTTATTCTGTATTTTTTCCAGGGTATATGATACACTGTTTAAAACAAATGAATCAAAGGTGTGATGACTTTTATGACAAAATTACTATATTTGCTTCTTTTTTCTTTCCTGTTTGTAGCAGGTTGTGAGAAAAATCCGGTCACTCCGGCTCCAGAAGAGCTCTTTGTCCTGTCCGGCGAAACCACAGCCGCCGGTGTGTCGGTGGGGGACGGTCCGGAAGTATTCAAAGAAGCTTATCAGGATTATGAAGTACTCGTATCGGAATCGGATTCTGAGATTCCCAACGAAGCAGTGCCAGTCAGCAGAATCCCCTACAAAAAAGAGATTGCCACAATGATCGCCAATTTTTTCATCAATGGAAAGCCCATGACAGCAGAACAGCTCTGCAAAAAACAGGAGGTCAGTATGGATGGGCTGTCTGCGCTTCTGTCTTCCCCGACTTTTCTGAAAGAACATGAAGTCATCTACCGCTATCTCCTCTTCTACTGGGAAGACGGAAAGATCAGCCATATCGAATCAGACGAACTGAATTATAATGAGACCTTTGAGGTACCTGCCGGTACACCCTGAAGTCTTTCCAAAACGGGCGCACTATTTCTGTGCGCCCGTCTGTTTTCCGTATTCCCGTGCAATAAAGTAAATCCTCTCCGAATCTGCCTGCGGTGCATTCCGGGTGAATGCATCATATACAGCCTCCAGCTTCAGTCCGGCCTGACTCAGCAGGTCTTCGATCTCTTTTATTTCATAAGCCCTCTGCACATGCTCCTCTTCATAGCGCCGGAACAGTCCCTCATCTCCCTCCGGAATAAACAGAGTCAGTTCATAACTGTTGATCTGCTCTTCCTCATCAAAATAATTATCCCAGATAAAGCTGCCCTCTTCCCGGTTCTCCGCGATGGTGCATTCCCCCATGAGATCCCGGTATTTATATATTGTATTCATGTCGAAGATAAAATATCCCCCGGGATCCAGATAATTATTGACAAGCCGAAATACCTGGAGAAGATCCGTCTCCTCCAGAATATAATTGATGGAATCACAGACACATACGATGGCCCGCACCGTACCGTACAGTTCAAACTCCCTCATGTCCTGCAGAAGATAGAGAATATCCTGTCCGCTTTTTTCACGCTTTTCCATGGCGATCTCCAGCATATCCGGAGAATTGTCCACCCCGATCATATCATACCCGTCCGCAGCCAGCAGCTCCGTCATGGTGCCGGTCCCGCAGCCGAGTTCCAGTACCAGTCCGTCGCGGATGCCCCGCTCCTGGAGCAGACCGGACAGGTACTCTTCCCACTCTTCATAGGGAATATTGTCCATGAACATGTCATATACCTGTGCAAAACTCTCGTAAGATGCCATATGCCCTCCTTTCCGTCCAGTGTCCTGCGCTGTTTATTTCAGATACTCTCTCAGAAAGGCAAACAGCCGATCCATCTCTTCATCCGTCCCGATGGTGATGCGAAGGTAATTGCTGATCCTGGGCTTGTTCCAGTAGCGAACATAGATTCCGGCCTGTTTCAGCGCCTCAAAAATCTCCTTTGCCGGACAGGTACGGTGCGTCGCAAACAGGAAATTGGCTTTGGAATCTCCAAAAGAAAATCCCAACTGTCTCAGTTCCTCCTTGGTACGCTCACGGGTGGCGATAATTTTTGCAGAAGTCTCTTCAAAATAAGCTCTGTCCCGGATCGCCGCCGTCCCAAGCGTCAGTGCCGCCTCATTCATAGTATAGGAATTAAAAGAATATTTTACATCATTCAGATAACGGATCAACGTCTCATTTCCCATCGCATATCCGATCCGCATCCCTGCCATGGAACGCGATTTGGAAAAGGTCTGTACCACCAGAAGATTATCATACTTTTCAATCAGGCTCAGTGCTGTGGTTCCTCCAAAATCAATATAGGCCTCATCCACGATCACCACCACATCCTGATTGTGGGCAATGATATCTTCTACCGCCTCAAGCGGAAGCAGAGTACCGGTGGGCGCATTGGGATTCGGGAATATGACTCCTCCGTTTTCCTGATAATAATCCTCCGGACAGATCTCGAAGTTCTCATCCAGTTTCTGACACTCATAAGGGATCCGGAATACCTCCGCCCATACATCATAAAAAGAATACGTGATATCCGGGAATAAAATCGGCTTTCCGGAATTAAAGAAGGTCAGAAAGCACATGGCCAGCACATCATCTGAGCCTACCCCCACAAATACCTGCCCGGGCTTCAGCCCGTAAAATCCGGCGATCTCATCCGTCAGCGGCTGTGCATCCACAGAGGGATATTTCCGCATGGTATCCGTAGTCATATTTTTCAAAGCCTCAGCCACCATAGGGGACGGCGGATAAGGATTTTCATTTGTGTTCAATTTGATGACATCCTTCTGCCTGGGCTGTTCCCCCGGCACGTAAGGTGTGACTCTTCTCACATTATTTTCCCATTTCTTCATAATTTTTCTCCTCTTTGTTTCAGTATCGACCAAAACAGGTCTCCGATGCTGTTATCCTCTGTACAGCTTTGCATATGCTCCATTTTTCGCCAGCAGCTCCTCGTGAGTCCCCTGTTCCTCAATGCCATTTGACGTCAGGACCAGGATCTTCTGAGCATTCCGTATGGTGGAAAGACGGTGGGCGATCACGAAAGTGGTCCGTCCCTTCGCCAGTGCCTCCATGGACTGCTGCACGATCTTTTCGCTCTCATTGTCCAGCGCCGAAGTCGCCTCGTCGAAAATCAGGATCGATGGATTCTTCAGAAATACTCTGGCAATGGAAATTCTCTGCTTCTGGCCTCCCGACAGCTTGACTCCCCGCTGCCCGATATCGGTCTGATAACCGTCCGGCAGCTGCATGATAAACTCATGGGCATTGGCCAGCTTCGCCGCCTCGATGACTTCCTCATCGGTGGCATCCGGCTTTCCGTAACGGATATTTTCCATAATATTTTCTGCAAACAGGTACACATCCTGCTGCACAATACCGATCTGCCTGCGAAGATCAGCGATCCTGATCCTGCGGATATCCATGCCGTCCAGAAGGATCCTTCCTCCGTCCACATCATAAAATCTGGGAATCAGGCTGCACAGCGTTGTCTTGCCTCCGCCGGAAGAACCGACGATCGCCAGATACTCACCTGACTTTACATGAAGATCGATGTGATTCAGCACCGTATCCTGATTCTCCTCATATTTAAAGGAAACATTATCAAAAACAATATCTCCCTGAACCTTCTGAACAGAGACCGCGTCCGGCGCATCTGTGATATCCGGCTCAATGTCCATGATCTCCAGGAATCTCTCATATCCCGTGTAACCGTTCTGAAACTGCTCTGTGAAATTGATCAGTTTCTTGATGGGCTCCGTGAAGTTATTAATATACAGCAGAAATGTCACCAGATCTGCAATATCCAGTCTGCCTCCTGCTGCCAGACAGGCGCCGGCCACCAGCACCACGATCGTTACCATGGTAGTCAAAGCTCCCAGTCCGGAATGGTACAATCCCATATACCAGTAGCTTCTCCGCTTGGATTCCACAAAGCGTTCGTTGCCCTGACGGAATTTTCCCATCTCGATCTCTTCATTGGAAAAAGATTTCACCGCCCGGATCCCGGCCAGACTGTCCTCGATCTGGCTGTTGATATCTGCAATGCGGGCACGATTCTGCTTGAACGCCCGTTTCATCCGGATGTTAAAATACCAGGCATACACGATGATAAACGGGAGCACAGCAAAGGCAACCAGGGTCAGGATGGGATTCACCTGCATCAGGATCACGAAAGAACCGATAAACTTCATCAGGGATATCACAATATCCTCCGGTCCGTGATGCAGAAGCTCGCTGATATCGAACAGATCCGAGGTCACCCTGGACAGCAGCTGACCGATCTTCTGGTTGTCATAAAAGGTAAAGGACAGCTTCTGGTAATGGCTGAAAATCTCATTTCGCATATCATGCTCGATCTTCGCTCCCATCATATGTCCGAAATAAGCGATATAAAAATTGCTGAAGCATTCCACGGCTACCAGCCCCACCATCAGCACACCGAGACGAAGAATCGTCTGCAGTGCCTCCTGCCCCGGACGATAGATCACATCATTGGTAATATACCGCACGATCAGCGGAATGACCAGCGTGGTGGCCGCTCCGAGAATTGCAAAAAACATATCCGTAAAAAACAGCTTCTTGTACGGTTTGTAATAACCGACCAGCCGTTTCAGTTTTTGTTTCATAAGTTCCTCCTGTAGAAATAAGCCGGTACGGTCATGCCGCGTACCGGCTTATCGTAAAATATATGATGCTGCATCTGATGCAGGCATATCCATGCGTACCGCAGCTTCTCTGACAATCCTGAACAACTGCAAAATCTGCCAGATCAGTCTGCCAGGCCTTCTGCCTTGATGGTATCTGCCACTTCATCCACATATTTCCTGCAGAGCTCATCACTCTCTGCCTCTACCATGACACGGACCACAGGCTCTGTACCGCTCTCACGCACCAGGATCCTTCCATCGTCTCCGAGGACTTCAGCCACATGCTCCACAGCAGCCATTACCTTCGGATTCTCTCTGGCAGCCTTCTTATCCTGTACACGGACATTCTCCAGAAGCTGCGGATAGATCTTCACCTCAGAAGCCAGAGCGCCAAGGCTCATCTTTTTATCCATCATCACTTCCATCACCTTGAGAGAAGTCAGAATACCGTCGCCAGTGGTGGCATGTTTGGAGAATATAATATGACCGGACTGCTCACCGCCGAGACAGTGACCGTTGGCACACATATTTTCATACACATATTTGTCACCGACAGCTGTCTTTTCATAGGCGATGCCCGCCTTATCCAGTGCTTTGTAAAGGCCAAGATTCGACATGACCGTAGTCACGATCGTATTATTCAGAAGCTGTCCTTCTTCCTTCATATATTTGCCGCAGACATACATGATCCGGTCGCCGTCCACGACGCAGCCGTTCTCATCCACGGCAATACAGCGGTCAGCATCCCCGTCATAGGCAAATCCCACATCAAGCCCCTTCTCGCGGACAAAACGCTGCAGGGCTTCAATATGAGTAGAGCCGCAGTCACGGTTGATATTGGTGCCGTCCGGCTCGTTGTGGATCACATAAGTGCGGGCTCCCAGTGCATCAAACACGCTCTTTGCAATGGAAGAAGCGCTGCCGTTGGAACAGTCCAGACCAACCTTTGTATTCTTAAAGGAACGTGTCGCCAGTGAGATCAGATGGCCGATATAACGATTACGACCTGCGATATAGTCTACCGTCCGTCCGATCTTCTCCCCTGTTGCCAGCGGAAGCTCACCGATCTTGCCGTCGATATAATCCTCAATCTGCTGCTCCACAGAAGCCTCGATCTTCTTTCCGCTGCCGCTGATGATCTTCAGACCATTGTCATAGTACGGATTGTGGCTGGCAGAAATCATGATGCCGCAGTCAAAATCCTCTGTCCTCACTACATAAGACACACTGGGTGTGGTCGTCACATGAAGCAGAAACGCGTCCGCCCCGGAGGCTGTCAGACCTGCTGCCAGCGCATACTCGAACATATAGCTGGAGCGTCTCGTATCCTTGCCGATCACGATGCGCGCCTTATAATCCTGTCCATAATACCATCCCAGGAAACGCCCCACCTGGAACGCATGCTCAACCTTCAGTTTGACATTGGCTTCCCCGCGGAAACCGTCTGTACCAAAATATTTACCCATAAATAAAATCTCCTTGCTAAACTTTCCACATAATGAAATATCCGTCAGATAAACGGAATGTATTTTCAATTTCTATATACTATCTCAAGTTTCCATTTTTTATAATATACACGTAAAGAAGAGTATCGTCAATAAAAATAATGTGAGGAATCACTTCCTTTTATTATATGCAGGCATTTCACGAATAATATTGTAATAAGCCGGGGCTGTGAAATATGCCATAGTAAGCACACAGCTTAATGAATTCTCATCATTGTATTTTAATATGGAAGTATACGTATCGTGAGCTAATTCAATAAGCTCTGCAACTCTTTTTTCATTTCCTTCGATAGTTTCATCCAACAGTTCATCACAAATTGAAATTGCTTTTGCTATTTCTGTCCAGGAACCAATCTGCAGGGCAGATTCAAATGCAGTTGCAACCTCATAATTTGGAATAAAGGCCTTCTTTCTATCTGCATCGTATCCAAGATATCCTAAATGAATCAGAGCCGTCAACACATCATCCTTTGAAGCAATAGTCGAAAAATCATTTCTGAATAAATTCGTATTCACGCGTACTCTTCCGCCTGACAGCATTGTCATAATATTATCTTTTAATCCCTGATAATTCATTGAAATGAAAGTATTAATGGACGAAAACGAAGAGGTATTCTTCCAATAAGAATCAAATCTGTGTCTATCCAATGCCATTGACACAGAATTCGGATTATACATATGCATTCCATCTATCAAATAGCCAT
>JAQXWO010000223.1 GCA_029225485.1 Lachnospiraceae bacterium | reverse complement strand
TAGACATGATTATTGTAAGCTTTTTTTTACATTCATGCAATACAAAATACTTCAAAAATCGTGACAAACTCTTCCCTGCTTTTTCCTGCAGCAGAGGAATCCCATGAGAATAATCTTGTGAAAAAACATAACTCCATTTGCACTCCAGATACAAAAATAAATCCCCGGGAAAGCCCATAAATACAGGCTTTTCCGAGGATTCGACTTCTATTCAAACTCAATCGTCGCAGGTGGTTTTCCCGTGCAGTCGTACAAAACACGATTGACATGTTTCACTTCATTTACGATTCTGTTGGTGGTTCTTCCGATGATCTCCCAGGGGATCTCGGCGCTCTCGGCTGTCATGAAATCGGTAGTAGTGACGGCGCGGAGAGCGACTGCATAGTCGTAGGTGCGTTCGTCACCCATGACTCCAACAGACTGCATGTTGGTCAGGGCTGCGAAGTACTGGTTGACTTTCTTATCCCAGCCGGCGCGGGCGATTTCTTCCCGCCAGATGGCATCTGCGTCCTGAACGATGGCTACTTTCTCGGCAGTAACTTCTCCGATGATGCGGATGCCAAGACCCGGTCCCGGGAAGGGTTGGCGGTATACCAGGTATTCCGGAATGCCCAGCTCCAGTCCGGCTTTGCGGACTTCATCTTTAAAGAGGTTGCGCAGAGGCTCGATGATCTCCTTGAAATCTACATAGTCAGGGAGTCCTCCTACGTTGTGATGGGATTTGATGACGGTAGACTCACCGCCCACTCCGCTCTCTACGACGTCCGGATAGATGGTGCCCTGTACGAGGAAATCTACGGTGCCGATCTTCTTTGCTTCTTCTTCGAATACACGGATAAATTCTTCTCCGATGATCTTGCGCTTTCTCTCAGGCTCGGTCACACCGGCCAGTTTGCTGTAGAATCTCTCCTGGGCATTGACGCGGATAAAGTTCAGGTTGTACGGGCCAGTCGGGCCGAATACTGCTTCTACCTCGTCGCCTTCGTTTTTGCGGAGAAGGCCGTGATCTACGAATACGCAGGTGAGCTGGTCTCCGACTGCCTTGGCAAGCATGACAGCGGCTACGGAGGAGTCTACGCCGCCGGACAGGGCACAGAGGACCTTGCCTTTGCCCACCTTCTCACGGATGGCTTTGATGGATTCTTCGACAAAGGAGTCCATCTTCCAGTCTCCGCTGCAGCCGCAGACATTGTATACAAAGTTGGAAAGCATCTTCTGACCTTCCTGTGTATGCAGTACTTCCGGATGGAACTGGGTCGCATACAGTCTGCGCTCAGAATCTTCCAGTGCCGCATAAGGGCAGTTGTCTGTATGGGCGATGGTCTTAAAGCCTGGAGCCAGCTGAGAAATATAGTCATTATGGCTCATCCAGCAGATGCTGGTCTCGGATACGTTGGTAAACAGCGGTGAATTCTGGTCTACAGTCACCTCGATCTTTCCGTACTCACGTACCGGCGCCTTCTCTACCTTTCCGCCCAGAAGATGCATCATCAGCTGGGAACCGTAGCAGATGCCCAGGATCGGAATACCCATCTGGAAAATCTCCGGTGTATAGGTCGGAGCGCCTTCTTCATAACAGCTGTTGGGGCCGCCGGTAAATATAATTCCTTTGGGATTGATTGCTTTGATTTTTTCAAAATCGGTCTTGTAAGAATAAATCTCACAGTATACATTGCATTCTCTGACTCGTCTTGCGATCAGCTGATTATACTGACCGCCAAAGTCCAAAACAACAACAGTCTCTCTCTTCATGCTTTTCCTCCATTAGTTTCTCTGATTCTGTCCATTTTGCTGTACTGGCATAATGAAACGAAAATGGGTAATTATTTTTATTCACTGTGCGAAACAACAGGAATTACCAATAAAAACGTATGTATACTCTTTAAGCAGTTACATTATAAAGTAGTATTTCCTTCTTGGCAACCCGAATTTATCTCATGTTTTTATTTTTCCGTTCCAGATTCCCTGTTTTGTGATATGATGATACCTGAAGAAAACAATTCCGGTCTCATTTGTCGGGCAGCTGATTACTGTCGGTATGAGAACCGGCTGAAAGAAAGGAGCAATTGTATGTCACCTGGGGAATTAAAGGAAAAAGGAATCGAAAAAGTCAAAACAATCATATATGGCCGCACGGTATTTGTAGTGCTTGCGATCCTGCTTCAGTTTGCCATGATGATTTCCATTTACCTGTTTTTAAGGGATTACAGTCTGATCGTATATGGCTGCCTTGTCATTCTGGGAGTCATGGTGGTACTCCATCTGTACAACAGCCGGGAAAATCCGGATCTGAAGCTGGTCTGGATGCTGCCGATTCTGGTTTTCCCTGTTTTCGGCGCCCTGCTGTATCTCTATATTTCGGGCCAGCCGGGGACGAAGATTATTAAAAACAGACTGGAAAAGCTGAGCAGGGAAACAGCGCCCTTTGTTCTTCAGGATGTGCAGACCAGGCAGCAGCTGAAGGAAGAAAACGCGCAGATGGGTCATTTTTCTGACTATATGAATCAGTATGCCCACTGTCCGGTCTATGGTCAGACCGAAGCGAAATTCTATCCTCTGGGGGATGATCAGTTCCCGGATATCCTGGAGGAATTGAGAAAAGCGGAAAAATTTATTTTTCTGGAATTTTTTATTGTGGAAGAAGGCGTCATGTGGAATTCCATTCTGGAGATTCTGAAGGAAAAAGCGCACGAAGGAGTGGAAGTACGATTCATGTATGACGGTATGTGCGTGCTGTCTTTGCTGCCTTATTTTTACCCGAAGCTTCTCGAAGAAGACGGTATCCAGTGCAAGATGTTTTCTCCCATCAAGCCCTTTTTCTCTTCCCATTATAATAACCGGGATCACCGGAAGATCCTGGTGATCGACGGAAAGGTGGCATTTACGGGGGGCACCAATCTGGCTGATGAATATATCAATCAGAAGGAGCGGTTTGGTCACTGGAAAGACACGGCAATCATGCTGAAGGGATGTGCGGTGGAGCGGTTCACTTATCTGTTTCTGGAGATGTGGAATATCTCGGAACAAAAGCCTGAGAATTATGAAACATACCGTTCGCCCCTGATGCCTGCCATACGTCAGGACGGCTACTTTATCCCCTACGGAGTCAGCCCTTTTGGATATGAGCGGGTCGGAAAGAGAGTCTATCTGGATATTTTGAATACGGCACAGAACTATGTGCATATCATGACTCCCTACCTGATCCTGGATTATGAAATGATCATGGCGCTGACCTATGCAGCCAAACGAAATGTAGATGTGAAAATCATCATGCCCCATATTCCGGACAAAAAATATGCGTTTACTCTGGCAAAGACGTATTACAATGAACTTCTTGAAGCAGGTATTTCCATTTATGAGTATACGCCCGGATTTGTCCATGCAAAAATATTTGTCAGCGATGATGAAAAAGCCGTCGTCGGCACCGTAAATCTGGATTACCGCAGCCTCTATCATCACTTTGAATGCGGTATAGTTCTCTATAAAAATTCTGAGATACTGACAATCGAACAGGATTATCAGAACACACTGGAAAAATGTCAGACAGTAACAGAAGACGATTATGGACGTCAGAATATTCTGACCCGGATGACCGGAAAAATGCTTCGAATTATTGCACCCTTAATGTAACCAAATGACAGGATTCTTTCACAGCACGACGGCAGCAGATGGAAAAATCTGCTGCCGTCGTTCCTGTCTTTTACTGAAATATTCTAAAATTCTGTGCCAATAAAATCTATATTCTCTCCGTACCTTATCTACCCGCCTGTTCCGCTGAATGATTCGTATGTTTTTGAAGGACAATATAAAAGATAATCCCCTTCATGATTGAAGTAGATGCCAGTGCCCACCAGACGCCATCCAGACCAAGAAGCGTCTT
>JAQXWO010000222.1 GCA_029225485.1 Lachnospiraceae bacterium | reverse complement strand
AAGCCTCAGCGTAGCCCGCTACGCCTGCGTTTTTACAACTGCACTCTCGAAAAAGCATCCTCACCGAAACATTAAGGTATTTATCGTGGCTTATACTAGATAACATTTGCTTATGTCGTCTGAATTTTTTCATCACATCAGCCCTGCATCATCCGGTGTATCCGTAAATCCCTCTAACAGATACCTCACCTGCATACACTGCCACGATCTCCCCGTTTTCCTTTTCTACCAGAAGCTCCCCCCGGTCATTGATTCCACGGGAAGTGCCGCTGTACTCATTGCCCGGCTCCAGCACACGCACAGGAGCATCTTTCCCGGCCAGCAGACGGTTGTACTCCTCCTGAAGCAGGGACATATCCCGGATCCGTACAAACTGATCATAATAATGTTCAAACTGCTCCATACAGGCTGCCACCAGAGCCGCCCGGTCTACATGACTGCCGGTCAGATTCAGAAGGGATGTCGCTTTGTCTTTCAGTTCCTCCGGAAATTCTGTCAGATTCACATTGATGCCAGTGCCGATCACCAGATAATTGACTGCGTCCGGCTCACTGCTCATCTCAGTCAGAATACCACAGATCTTTTTTCCCTGGCATACAATGTCATTGGGCCATTTGATCTGTGTCTCCACCTGGCAGACCTGCCGGCAGGCAGCCGCCACTGCCATTCCCATGACCAGGGTCATCATGGAGACCCGATCCGGCGGGAGCTGCGGCCGTACGATCAGTGTCATGGCAATGGATGTCCCCGGAGGGGTGCTCCAGCTCCTGCCCCGTCGTCCTTTTCCGCTCTGCTGGCAGTCTGCCAGCACCAGCATCCCGTGGGGCGCCCCCTGCTCCGCCATTTTTTTTGCCTCGGTATTCGTAGAATCTGTCACATCAAAATAGGAAAGGGTACTTCCTGCCCATCTGGTCTTCAGCAGGCTGCCTACCCGTTCGGAAGTAATACAGTCCGGGCAGGACACGATCCGATATCCCTTTCTTGAAACAGATTCAATCTCATATCCTTCTTCTTTCAACTGGTTGACTACCTTCCATACTGCAGTCCTGGACACTTCAAAGCGGTCACAAAGCTCCTGTCCCGAGACATAGCCGTCTGCCTGCTGCAGGGCCGCAAGTATCTCCTGTTTCATTGCCATATCTGCCTCCATTCCTGTCATCACCTGATACAGTTCAGAAAGCGTATCAGGAAAACATACAAAGATATCCTCCCGATACGCTTCCGTATCTTTTCTGATGTATTAATTTCCAGTCAGAACATCCTGATATTACAATTCACAGATGCCAAGTGTAGCCGCGATCACCGCTTTGATCGTATGCATCCGGTTCTCCGCCTCATCAAATACGACCGACTGAGAAGACTCAAACACCTCATTGGTGACTTCCAGTGCTTCCAGCCCGAATTTTTCATAAATCTGACGTCCGATCCCTGTACCCAGATCATGGAATGCAGGCAGGCAGTGCATAAATACCGCCTCTTTCTTTGCATAAGACATCACTTTGCGGTTGACCTGATAAGGAAGCAGTGCCTTGATCCGCTCTGCCCATACCTCTTCCGGCTCTCCCATGGATACCCATACATCGGTGTAGATCACATCTGCTCCTGATGCGCCCTCTGCCGCATCCTCCGTCAGAGTGATCGTACCGCCGCTCGCCGCCGCATACTCTCTACACTGCTCTACCAGCTCTGCTGACGGGAAATATTCCTTTGAGGTGCATGCCGTAAAATCCATGCCCATCTTTGCGCAGGCGATCATCAGAGAATTTCCCATGTTGTAACGGGCGTCCCCGAAATATGCCAGTTTCCGTCCCTTCAGATCACCTAATTTCTCACGGATCGTCAGAAGATCCGCCAGCATCTGGGTCGGATGATACTCATTGGTCAGACCGTTCCATACCGGCACTCCTGCGTATTTCGCCAGTTCTTCCACGATCTCCTGGCCGAAGCCGCGGTACTCAATACCATCGTACATCCGTCCAAGTACACGGGCTGTGTCTGCAATGCTCTCTTTCTTGCCGATCTGAGAACCTTGGGGATCCAGATAAGTCACCTGAATACCGAGGTCATGGGCTGCCACCTCAAAAGAGCAGCGCGTTCTCGTACTGGTCTTCTCAAAAATCAGTGCGATATTCATTCCCTGATGCGGTTCTCCCACGATCCCCTGCTTCTTCTTTGCTTTCAGATCTGCTGCCAGATCCAGAAAATATCCAATCTCCTCCGGTGTAAAATCCTTCAGTGTTAAAAAATTGCGTCCTTTCAGGTCCATCTCTACTGTCCTCCACTGTATATATCTCTATGTACTGGCAGCTTTCACTGCCGTTTTGCTGATTCTGCTGTCTGCTTCCGTCAGTCCTTCACCACCTCTGCAGCGGCCTTGACAAGTCCTGCCACATTCTGTATCTCAGACGGAATAATAATCTTGGTCGCCTGTCCGTCAGCCACCTTTTCCAGTGCTTCAAAGCTCTTCAGCGTAAGCACCGCCTGATCAGCACCTGCTTCACGGATCAATCGGATTCCCTCTGCTTTGGCTTTCTGTACTTTCAGAATCGCTTCTGCCTCACCTTCTGCCTCGCGGATCATCTTTTCCTTCTCCGCCTCGGCCCGCAGGATCGCAGCCTGCTTCTCTGCCTCCGCATCCAGGATCGCTGACTGTTTATTACCTTCTGCCACAAGGATGGAGGATTTCTTCTCACCCTCTGCTTTCAGAATGGCTTCTCTTCGCTCACGCTCCGCCTTCATCTGCTTCTCCATGGCATCCACAATCTGTGCCGGCGGAAGAATATTTTTCAGCTCCACACGGTTGACCTTGATCCCCCAGGGGTCTGTCGCCACATCCAGAGAAGAGCGCATCCGTGTGTTAATCACTTCACGTGAAGTAAGTGTCTGGTCCAGCTCCATATCACCGATGATATTTCGCAGCGTTGTCGCCGTCAGATTCTCGATGGCCATGATCGGATTTTCCACACCGTAGGTAAACAGCTTCGGGTCTGTGATCTGGAAAAATACAACGGTATCAATGCGCATCGTAACGTTATCTTTCGTGATCACCGGCTGGGGATCAAAATCCACCACCTGCTCCTTCAGATTCACCCGTTTCGCCACACGGTCAATAAAGGGCATCTTGAAATGCATGCCGACTTCCCAGGTACCCTGATACCCTCCCAGACGCTCCATGACAAAAGCCTGGGCCTGCGGTACGATCTTGATGCAGGACGCCAGCACCAGTAAAAGCAAAATCACCAGTACAATGACCAGCACTGTTCCAACTCCAATTCCAGAATTTCTGCCTATTCCTGACATTTATTACTCCTCCTTTACAATAAGTTTTACACCTCTGATTTCCTGAACAATGACCTGTCGTCCTGCAGGAATCCCGGCCTCCTCAGACACACTCCGTGCCGTCCATTCCTGACCGCGCACCTGCACCTGTCCGGTACCGGCCAGATTATCAATAGGCTCCGTCACCACTGCCGAAGCACCGATCAGGCTGTCAGCGTTGGTCTTTGCCCGGTCTCTGTTCAGCCAGCGCACGGCTGCCGGACGGGTAAACACCAGCAGGACCACTGAAACGATACAGAAACAAACCAGCTGAACCAGAAAATCCGCCCCTGCCAGAGCCAGCGCAAAAGATACCAGCGCCCCACCGGCAAACCAGATCGTTGTAAGGCCCAGGGTCAGCGCTTCGATCCCCAGCAGCACCACCAGAAGGATCAGCCAGCCTGCTGCCTGCATATCCATTCCCATCTGTTTTCCCCTCCCTTAAATTACGCACAATGTGCTTAAATGATTCTGGAGTTATCTTACTATATTTTATACTAAAACACAACAACAGATTCGGAATTCATTACTGTTCCTGCGGCTCCCACCCCTTGCATACATCGATCCATGTGCCGCCGGAGAACTGCTCCAGCTCCTCCAGGGTGAGTTCGATGGCGCTGTTGCTGCTGCCGGCCGCCGGAAATACGGTGGCAAAACGGCGGAGGGATTTATCCAGATATACTTTGACACCCGGTTTGGCTCCGAAGGGGCAGACACCGCCTATGGCATGTCCTACCAGCTCCGTCACTTCATCGCCGGAGGGCATCTTCGCTTTTGTGTGAAACTGTGCCTTATATTTGGGGTTGTCCACCTTTGCGTCTCCTGCTGCTACGATCAGGATACAGGAATCGTCGATCTTAAAGGATAAGGTTTTCGCGATCCGGGCCGGTTCACAACCGACAGCCTGAGCGGCCAGCTCTACCGTAGCGCTGGAAACATCAAATTCCAGGATCCTGCTGTCTGCGTTCCATTTTTTCAGGTGTTCTCTTGCTGCTTCAATTGACATCTTATGTGTGCCTCCTGTCTTTTTTCATAATGCCTGTCTGATGACACTGCATGATTAATACATTATAAATGCTTGATTCTTTCAGCACAAGCAGGTATTTTGAATTAACGCACAAACTGTTCAATGCTACTATATGATTACAATTTGGCATAATGTTTTCGTCAGTCTGCCAAAAATCAAAAGAATAAGGAGAACAACCAATGAATGTTAAAAAACTGATTACCCTTTCACTGGCTTCACTTCTGACTTTGAGCGGCAGCGCCGCGGAAACTCTGGCAGCATCTGTTGATTCCACGGAAGTCACAAAATCGACAGACACAGAAAACGACACCGAACGCATCCAGCTGGTTTTTGAATTTCAGGACGGCAGGATCAGCGATCAATTTGAATCCACACTGGAGTCTCTGTTCCCGGTGGATATCGTCATGGATAAAGTTCTGTCTACCAATCCCTATCTGAGGCTGAAAGAAGAGCTCACCCACGACATGGCCCCGGATTTTGTGCTCTGCGAGTACATCAGACGCATCGAGGATGATGTGCTGAGCGAGTATTTCTACGATCTGGGGGCAGAAAGCTTTGTCAACAACTATTACCTGAGCGCCATTGAGTCCTGCACATCTTCCGACGGCGGTCTTTATTACATTCCCGGACCCAGCTATGTGTACGGTATCGTATATGACAAGACAGCCTTCGCTAAACTCGGTCTGACAGTCCCCGGTAATTATTCTGAATTTGTAAAACTCATTCAGGATGTAGATGCTATGGGACTGACGGGCACAGAGCCGGATCTGAATACTGCAGAGGTTCCTGTCCGCTCCTTTGTACCTACCATGCGCTGGCGTGATATGACCCAGATCATCTTCAATACCATGAACTACGAGGACACCTTCCGTGGAATCACCAACGCCAAATGGCTGACGGATTACCAGAA
The DNA here is from genome assembly GCA_029225485.1 of Lachnospiraceae bacterium. Classification (GTDB taxonomy): domain Bacteria; phylum Bacillota; class Clostridia; order Lachnospirales; family Lachnospiraceae; genus Choladousia. The sequence continues at coordinate 3,610 of JAQXWO010000222.1, read as the reverse complement.
CGGGGAAGGGACCATGGTGGGGCACATGGAAGCAGCCGCAGAAAAATATCTGAAGCTCTTTGATGACGGCGTGCTGTCTCTGGATCTGTGGGACGTAATTCCCGGCTACCGCAGCCGGAAGCTGTACGATTACCATACCAGCCTGATGACCATCGAGAGCCAGCAGGCCTTTGAGTTTAACCAGGTGTTCAATGAGGAGAAGCCCGAAAACCAGCATGAGATCGGTCTGATGCCCATTTATACCAGTGACGATCCGGATTCCGGCTATCTCTATGCAATCCCCAGAAGCTTCATTGGCATCACCGGTCAGGGGGCAGCGGATCCTGCAAAGCTGGAGGCACTGCTCCGGATCATGGACTATCTGAGTACCCCCGAAGGACAGAAGCTGCTCATCTCCGGCGACGATTATTTTGGTTTTCTGAAAAATGACACCTCCCTGAACAGTGATTTTTATTTTATACAGAGGTCCAGGATACGGTCAGCTCCGGACGGATCATCACTACATTCTACTTTGAGGGCGACAACCACGGCGACTTTGTAGAAACATATATGCATGATTCTACCGCCGATCTGGTAAATGGTAATATCACCATCGAAGAGTGGCTGAAGGGCGCCGATGCAGCCAGAGACAAAGCCCTGACGCCGACAGAACAGGAAATCTACGGTACAGCAGAGGAGACTCTGACGCCCCTGCAGACTGCCTATGTGAACGGACTGGCCTATCTGAACAGCATGGATGCAGACATCGCCTATGTGCCTGTGGCCCCCAGCTACGGTACCCAGAGCTATTTCTACAGCGGCAGCATCACAGATGATACGATCGGTCTGATCACCACCGAGACCTCCTACTATATTACCGCCAATGAAAAGGAAGATCTGAAATATGTGGTTGTGGAGATGACAGGTCAGGAACTGCTTGATCAGGTGATATCCTGGTGCGATCATGGCATGGCGGCCTTTGCAGGTGCAGAGATGACCTATTCCCTGTCCAAAGCAGACGGCAGTCAGTATATATCTGTAAAGATCGACGGCGAAGAAATGGATATGGACCAGACTTACCGTGTCGCTTCTCTCCGCGGAGCGGTCCCACAGGCCAAAGTCATCAAAGAGTACCCGGATCTGACCTTCCGTGATCTGTTCAGGAGCTATCTGAAAGCCTGCGGCGGAACGGTCACCGCTCCTCCTCAGCTGGTCATTGTAGACTGAAAAACAGTGAATCATAACATAAAGAAAGGAGTGCAGAGACATTGAAACAGTTTAAAATCCAGGCTGCGGTGATTATCGCCGTTTTGGTCACAGCACTCATTTCGGTCTTCCTGCTGCAGCGCAGCACACTTTCTTCTGTCAACCAGGTCAGTGAGCAGACTGCTCTCTCCCTGTTGTCTGAAAATGCCAATCAGGTGCGTGAAGTGCTGGACAATCAGCTGGACAATATCTGGAATCGTATGGAGATGGTGAACAGCGCCCTGTCTGCCATCGGAGATATGTATGAAGACAAGGCAGTTACCTATCTGAAAAACAGCCTGTCAGATGCTTTCCGGGTAGAACTGGTCTCCGGGGAAGGTGAATATATCGATCAGGACGGAAAAACAGGGTATCTGAACCCCTCGGAAGATATTTATCCCCTCTTTCTGGAAGACCGGCCCATCTGCCTTCTCAGTCAGCAGGGGCGTCAGGACACGCTGCTGTTTGGCATGCCGGTCAGTCCGGTAAATGTCGGTCAGACAGAAATCCGATATCTTATGGCATATTTTCAGCTGGACACCTTTATGGATCTGCCACATTTATCGAAAGTCAGGGCATCTCGGATTTTGACGATTTCAGATCCAGCGTACTGAACGGTGGAAATCATGCCATCCATGTGATCTCTGACAATGGAGAGAACCGTATCGTCAGCTATGCAAAAGTGAAGGGCATTGACTGGTTTGTTACCATCTCTGTTGACTATGATTCAGTCCTGGGAGCACTGGACAACAGTATCTACAGGATCGGCATTACCTCTATTACCGCAACCATGATCGTAGTGCTAAGCCTCGTTGAATCTGTCAAATGAATCCCTCTCCGGCATGATTGCGGAAATGGACACGATCATTCGGCCCCAGATGAACGCAAAGGGACATGCCTTTGACATTGATATTCAGAATGTGAGCCACGATGCGATCGTCGTTGACAAGGTTCGCCTGAACCAGATCTGTATGAATATGCTGTCCAATGCAGTAAAATATACACCCGCCAACGGCCATATTTGCTTTGTTCTTTCTGAACTTTCCTCATCCGGTAATACGGCATACTATGAAATCGTGGTATCAGACAATGGTTATGGCATGAGTGAAGAATTCATGTCACACATTTTTGACTCCTTCACCCGGGAGGAGGACAGCAGAACCAGCAAGATCCAGGGCACCGGTCTTGGTATGGCCACTACAAAGAATCTGATTGAGCTGATGGGCGGTACCATTACCGTGAAAAGCAAAAAAGGTGCAGGTTCCACCTTTACTGCACACATTCCATTCCAGATCAGTCAGAAGCAGGAGCTGCAGACAGTTCATGCCCCTTCGCTGCAGGATAAGGACAATGCACAAAAGGGCAGTATCTTTGCAGGCAAACATATCCTTGTGGCAGAGGATAATGCACTGAATGCTGAAATTGTGGAAGCAATGCTGGAAATGGCCGGAGCCACCTGCAGGATCTGTGAAAACGGCGCACGGGCACTGCAGGCATTTCTTGATTCCGGCCTCGGACAGTACGATCTGATTATGATGGATGTGCAGATGCCTGAGATGAACGGCTATGAAGCCTCTGAGGCCATCCGGAATTCCGATCACGAAATGGCCCGCACCATTCCAATTATCGCCATGACCGCCAATGCCTTCACGGAAGATATTCAGAATGCACTGAAAGCCGGCATGAACGCCCATGTATCAAAACCGCTGGATATGAGTATTCTTGAGAAAGCCCTGAGAGATGTGATGTCTGCCGGGGAAGGGGAATAAATGCAGAAACTGATTTCCATGTAAAAATAGATTTTTTGTTCTGATTGTGGTATACTTTCGTTAGCCTTGCTTATCAAAAGAAAGGATGTGTTTTCATGCCATTATCAAAAGAAACACCCTGTACAATCAATGATGTTTATTCTCTCCCGGATGGACAGCGTGCAGAATTGATCCACGAAAAACTCTATGCTATGGCTCCACCAGACCGAATCCATCAAAAACTGGTCAGCGAACTGCATTTTGTTCTTATGAACCATATCAAATCCCAAAAAGGCTCTTGTGAAGTTTACCCGTCTCCATTTGCAGTATTCCTGAATGCAGATGACGAGACTTACGTTGAGCCTGATATCAGTGTTGTATGTGATAAAAATAAACTCTCAGACCGTGGATGTGAAGGCGCGCCGGACTTCATTGTGGAAGTAGTATCTCCGGAAAGCAGAAAAATTGATTATTCTACCAAGAACGCTCTTTATTCTGACTCTGGCGTTCGTGAGTACTGGATCGTTGATCCAATGAAAGAACGCACTACAATTTATCGCTATATCGAGGATGCCGCACCATTTATTGTCCCCTTCGATCAGACGATTCAAGTAGGGATTTACAGCAACTTAAGCATT
>JAQXWO010000221.1 GCA_029225485.1 Lachnospiraceae bacterium | reverse complement strand
GGGCTGCTCCGGTATGGAAGAGCATAAAGCGAGCCGATGGAATCACTTGTACGGCAGACCTGCCGGAGAAAGGGTGAAATCCAGCGTTCAACGCTGGATTTCAAGTGAGTACTGTCTGAACGAGCTGGCATCAGGCCAGCGGGTGAGTCGCGAACGGCCCTTTCGGAGGCAGGGCTGCCGTGCTTAGTGATTCCCGGCGCAGCGATCAAGCTCTTCCATACCGGAGCAGCCCCTCCCGATGCATGTTTGAAACCTTCACCAGCCAACCGAGGATTCTGCGGCGTCCCGTATTAATAAACTAAAGTCCCCTTTACCTGAGTAAATATTGAATATGCGGATGCAACAGTCAGGGATTGAATACAGTCAAAGCATTATTTTTCTAATGATTCTATGCGGTATCTGCCGTGTCACAGTTTCTGTATTCTTTTCTGGAAATCTTAATGCTTGCGATCACATTCACAAAAGCAGAGAGATTCCAAAGGACAGATACAGTGGATGATCTGATTGTTCTGGAATCTCCTGCGCCATATATCAAGGAGGGTACCTATGACAGATCGGATCCGGCAGCCTGTGCCGAACCGGGAGATACTATATCTTTCCGATGCATATACAGTAAAGAATGAGGATTTTGCACTGGAACTAAAGGCAGAGGTTCTGAATATCAATGCCGGACATAATCAAGAGTTATTAGAAACCTGCAGAACTCTGGGAGACTATGCTGAATATGTACGTCGCGTGCGAGAGTACGCCCGTGATATTCCCATTGAGGACTCAGTGGAGCGTACGGTACGGGAATGCATCTCGGAAGGTATCCTGAAAGAGTTTCTGGAGCAGAACAGAGCGGAGGCAAAGGCAATGAGTATTTATGAATATAATGAAGAAGAACACTTACGTATGGAGAGGGAAGATGCCTTTGAGGACGGACGAAAAACAGGATATATCGAAGGATGCCAGCGCATGAACAACTGAACATAGAATAAGAGAGAATACGGGCAGATCAGGAAGAACAGCGGGCAAATCATGAAAAGCGCCGGGCAGAAATAGATGAAGCAGAGTTAATGAAGCTAAAAGCAGAACTGGAAAAGTTGAGATAACCAGGTTGGTCAGACAAACTCAGCATATTTTAGCTGAAAGAGAGGGGGTGTCGCAAAATCATCCATTTTCGATGATTTTGCAACATCCCCTTTCATGTCAGTTGTTATTTTGTTTCGTTCTTTACTTCCATCATCTTCATGGCGCGAACCTTCAGCGGAAGACCAAACAGGGTGATGAATCCGCTTGCGTCGTGGTGGTCGTACAGATCACCGGTGGTGAAGCTTGCCAGAGACTCATTGTACAGGCTGTAGGGTGATGTGGTGCCTGCTTTGATGATGTTGCCCTTGAACAGCTTGAATTTTACTTCTCCGGTCACGCACTGCTGGGTGGAGGTAACGAATGCCTGGATCGCTTCCCTCAGCGGGGTGAACCATTTTCCTTCGTATACGACCTGAGCCATCTGGCTGCCAAGCTTTTTCTTGGTCTCCATGGTCTCGCGGTCAAGTACCAGCTCCTCCAGCTGCTCGTGAGCTGCCATCAGAATGGTTCCACCCGGTGTCTCATACACGCCGCGGGACTTCATACCTACGACGCGGTTCTCTACGATATCGATGATGCCGATGCCGTGCTTGCCGCCCAGTGTGTTCAGCTCGGTGATGATCTCGGAAACCTTCATTTCCCTGCCGTTCAGTGTCTTCGGCACGCCGGTTTCAAAGGTCATGGTCACATACTCGCCCTCATCCGGAGCTTTCTCAGGAGGAGTGGTCAATACCAGCACATGGTCGTAATTCGGCTCGCGGGAGGGATCCTCCAGCTCCAGACCTTCATGCCTGATGTGCCACAGGTTGCGGTCACGGCTGTAGCTGCTGTCAGCAGCGAAGGGAAGATCGATGCCGTGCTTCTTGCAGAATGCGATCTCATCCTCACGGGACTGCATGGTCCATACGTCTGTCATTCTCCAGGGAGCGATCACTTTCAGATCCGGAGCCAGAGCCTTGATGGAAAGCTCGAAACGGATCTGATCATTTCCTTTTCCGGTAGCGCCGTGGCAGATCGCAACTGCGCCTTCTTTGCGGGCGATCTCTACCAGCTTTTTCGCAATAACCGGACGGGCCATGGAAGTACCCAGCAGATATTTGTGCTCGTATACGGCACCTGCCTGTACGCAGGGCATGATATAGTCGTCACAGAACTCGTCGATGATATTTTCAATATATAATTTGGAAGCGCCGGACATCTTGGCTCTCTCATCGAGACCGTCCAGCTCATTTCCCTGTCCGCAGTCTACGCAGCAGCAGATTACTTCATAACCGAATGTCTCTTTCAGCCACGGGATGATGGCTGTGGTGTCAAGTCCGCCTGAATATGCCAGAACAACTTTTTCCTTCATAATATGGTTCCTCCTGAGTGAAATATAAGAATATATGAAGCAGGGATACACCCTGCTTTACGTCCAGGTCATACTATAACGCAATTATCATAAATATGCAAGCACTAATTTATATTTTGTTTAAAATGATGAGAACATGTGAATAATATGCATAAAGAATGTATAATTATACGTCAAAAAACTCTTTACTTCTGGAAAGTGATGGTATATGATAGGAAAAGACTTGCGAAAAGCAGAGAAAATGTCGAGCATGCAATGATTAAGGAGAGAATAAAGATGATTAAAGCAGGAATTATCGGTGCCACCGGATATGCGGGAGGAGAGCTTGTGCGGCTTCTGCTTGGCCATAAGGAGGCCGAGATCGTATGGTACGGCTCCAGAAGCTATGTGGATCAGAAATATGCATCGATTTATCAGAATATGTTTCAGATCGTAGACGCGTCATGTATGGATGATAATATGGAAGAGCTGGCGAAGCAGGCTGATGTGATTTTCACGGCGACTCCCCAGGGGTTCTGTGCTTCTATGATGAATGAGGAGATTCTGTCTCAGACGAAGGTCATCGACCTGAGCGCCGACTTCAGGATCAAGGATGTAAAAATATACGAAAAATGGTATAATATTCAGCACCAGTCTCCTCAGTACATTGACGAGGCCGTTTATGGTCTGTGTGAGATCAACCGGGAGAAGATCAAAGATGCAAGACTGATCGCCAATCCGGGCTGTTATCCCACCTGCAGCACACTGTCCATCTATCCAATGGTGAAGGAAGGGCTGATCGATCCGTCCACGATCATCATCGATGCCAAATCCGGCACTTCAGGGGCAGGGCGCGGCGCCAAGGTGGATAATCTGTTCTGTGAAGTCAATGAGAATATCAAGGCCTACGGTGTGGCTTCCCACAGACATACGCCGGAGATCGAGGAGCAGCTGAGCTATGCGGCAGGAGAGCCGGTGCTTCTGAATTTCACTCCGCATCTCGTGCCGATGAACCGGGGCATTCTCATTACCGCCTATGCGTCACTGAAAAAAGATGTGACTTATGAAGAAGTGAAGGCAGTTTACGACAAGTACTATGCGAAGGAGCGGTTTGTCCGGGTGCTTGAGAAAGATGTATGCCCTCAGACGAAATGGGTGGAGGGCAGCAATTATGTGGATGTGAACTTCAAAATCGATCCGAGGACGAAGCGTATCATCATGATGGGAGCTATGGACAATCTGGTGAAGGGCGCGGCAGGACAGGCAGTGCAGAATATGAATCTGCTGTTCGGTCTGGAGGAGTCTATGGGTCTGCAGATGGCTCCGGTGTTCCCGTAAGACCGAAAGATACAGAAGAAATGATGCAGGAGGAGTGTAAGATGAAAAAGATTACAGGCGGTATCACCGCACCCGTGGGATTTCAGGCAATCGGAATCGCGGCGGGTATTAAAAAGGATAAAAAAGACATGGCGATGGTCTACAGCCAGACGCCCTGTCAGACGGCGGGGACCTTTACCACGAACATCGTGAAGGCAGCTCCGGTGAAATGGGATCAGTCCGTGGTATACGGAGGCGGTACGGCTCACGCAGTCGTGGTAAACAGCGGCGTGGCAAATGCCTGCACCGGCACGGAGGGATATGGCTACTGCCGCGAGACGGCAGAAAAGGCGGCAGAAATTTTCGGAATTGCACCGGAGCAGGTACTGGTGGCATCCACCGGAGTCATCGGACAGCAGATCCCCATTGAGAAGATCAAGGCAGGTATTGAGAAGATGGCGCCCCTCCTTTCTTCTGATGAGAAGGCGGCGACCCTGGCTGCGGAGGCGATCATGACCACCGATACGGTAAAAAAAGAGATTGCGGTGCAGACCGAGATCGGCGGAAAAACGGTGACGCTGGGCGGTATGTGCAAAGGTTCCGGCATGATTCATCCCAATATGTGCACGATGCTGAGCTTTGTGACCACGGACGCCTGTATTTCAAAGGAGATGCTGCAGAAGGCACTCAGCGTCGACATTCAGGACACCTACAATATGGTTTCGGTGGACGGAGATACTTCCACCAATGATACCTGTCTGCTGCTGGCCAACGGACTGGCAGGCAACCCGGAGATCACGGAGGAAAATGAAGATTATCAGGCCTTTGTGGAAGCGCTGAATTTCATCAATACGTATCTGGCAAAGCATATGGCTGCAGACGGAGAGGGCGCGACGGCTCTGTTTGAGGTGAAGATCGTGGGAGCACAGAGCAAGGATCAGGCAGTGACACTGGCCAAGTCGGTGATCACTTCCAATCTGACCAAGGCGGCGATCTTCGGACATGATGCCAACTGGGGCCGGATCCTCTGTGCCATGGGGTATTCCGGAGCACAGTTTGATCCGGAGAAGGTGGATCTGTATTTTGAGAGCGCGGCAGGCAGATTGAAGATCATCGAGGATGGTGTGGCCACAGACTACAGCGAGGAAGAGGCGACGAAGATCTTATCGGAGAAAGAGGTGACAGCGGTTGCCGATGTGAAGATGGGTGAATCAGCTGCCACGGCCTGGGGATGCGACCTGACCTATGATTATGTGAAAATAAATGCGGATTATCGTTCCTGAGAGATTGGAGGGGCGGTAAGTACGGATCGTTCCGTGCATTAATTTATAGAAGAAAGAGAGCAGAAATATGATGGAATCAAAGATGGAACTGTGGCTGGAGAAGGCGAATGTCCTCATCGAGGCGCTGCCTTACATCCAGAGATTTCACGGTAAGACGATCGTTGTAAAATATGGCGGAAGCGCCATGGTAGATGAGGAACTGCAGAAAAGTGTGATCCGTGATGTGGCGCTGCTGAAGCTGGTGGGCTTCCGCCCGATCATTGTCCACGGAGGCGGCAAGGAGATCACCAAATGGGTCAATAAGGTAGGTCTGGAGACGAACTTTATCAACGGACTCCGTGTGACAGACCAGGATACCATGGAAGTGGCGGAGATGGTTCTGAATAAGATCAACAAAAATCTCGTTTCTCTGATGGAGAAGACCGGGCTGAAAGCGGTGGGAATCAGCGGCAAGGACGGCACCATACTCCATGTGGAGAAAAAGCTGTCCGGAGGCAGGGATATCGGATATGTGGGGGAAGTGACGAAGGTCAATACGTCTCTGCTGGATACGCTGCTGGACAATGATTTTATCCCGGTGATCTGCCCGGTCGGGTCGGATGACGATTTCCATTCCTATAATGTGAATGCGGATGATGCGGCGTGCGCCATTGCCACGGCGGTGCAGGCCTCCAAGCTGGCATTTTTGACGGACATCGAGGGAGTATACCGGGATCCCCTGGACAAGAGTTCTCTGATCAGTGAACTGACAATCCCGGAGGCAGAGGAGTTCCTCCAGAGCGGCAATGTGGGCGGAGGCATGCTGCCGAAGCTGCAGAACTGCATCGATGCCATCAAGGCAGGTGTGTCGAGAGTCCATATTCTGGATGGACGGATCGAGCATTGCCTCCTGCTGGAATTCTTTACGGATAAGGGTATCGGTACCGCGATCATCGGAGAGAGCGAAGAAAGATACTTCAGCGGCGAGGTGAAGTAAGACTGTCTGCATGCCGGAGAGAATGGACGGCCGGCCATGTGTCATAATAGAAGGCTGCCGGTCATTCGGCATGGATATGGCAGACAAATCAGGAAAGGAGCAGAAAAATGGGCAGTAAAGAATATATGGAACGGGCAGAACAGGCGGTCCTGCATACCTACAACCGTTTTCCTGTGGTTTTGGATAGGGGCGAGGGCGTTTATCTGGAAGATGTGGAAGGGAAAAAGTATCTGGATTTCGGAGCGGGAATTGCGGTATTTGCCCTTGGCTACGGCAATCAGGAATACAACGATGCACTGAAGCATCAGATCGACCAGGTGATACATACCTCCAATCTATATTATCATGCGCCGCTGGCTGAGGCTGCGGAAAAGCTGGTGGAAAAGAGCGGCATGGACAAGGTGTTTTTCACCAACAGCGGTACGGAAGCCATTGAAGGTGCCATCAAGGCGGCCAGAAAATATGCGTTCCTGAGGGACGGGAAGGCGGATCATGAGATCATTGCCATGAATCATTCCTTCCACGGACGCAGCATCGGAGCCCTCTCTGTGACGGGCAATCCCCACTATCAGGAGGCGTTTCAGCCTCTGATGGGCGGTGTGAAATTTGCGGATTTCAACGATCTGGACAGTGTGAAAGCTCAGGTGACTGACAAGACCTGTGCCATGATTCTGGAGACCGTGCAGGGGGAGGGCGGTATTTATCCGGCTGATCCGGAATTCCTGCAGGGCGTAAAGGAGATCTGTGAGGAGAAGGATATCCTTCTCATTCTGGATGAGATCCAGTGCGGCATGGGGAGAACCGGCAGCTGGTTTGCCTGGCAGCAGTACGGTGTGGAGCCGGATATCATGACCTGTGCCAAGGCTCTGGGCTGCGGGATCCCGGTGGGAGCCTTTGTGCTGAATGAGAAGACTGCAAAGGCATCTCTGGTGCCCGGTGATCACGGTACGACCTACGGTGGAAATCCGCTGGCATGTGCAGCCGTATCCAAAGTATTTGACCTCTTCGAATCCATGCAGATCGTAGAGCACGTGCAGCAGGTGTCGCCCTATCTGGAAAAAAAGCTGGATGAACTTGTGGATAAGTATGATTTCCTCACAGCCAGACGTGGAAAAGGCCTGATGCAGGGCGTGGTAGTGACGGGACGTCCGGTGGGGCAGATCGTATCCAAAGCGCTGGAAAACGGACTGATCGTCTTAAACGCCGGCGCTGATGTGCTGCGTTTTGTTCCGCCTCTGGTCATCACGGAGTCGGATGTTGACGAGATGATCCGGCGGCTGGAGGCATCCTTCTGAGTATAAATGAAATTTTTCTGCATATACTGAGATCAGAGGCAGAAGTCTGAATGTACGTCATGGATTTCTGTCTCTGAAACCGCAGATGCAGAAGGGTGGAATGGATATGTTTGGAATCATGATCGCACTGCTCTCCGGTGCGCTGATGAGCGTACAGGGAGTCTTTAATACGGAAGTGACAAAGCAGACGAGCCTTTGGGTCTCGTCTGCTTTTGTGCAGCTGACCGCATTTCTGGTCTGTATGGCGGCATGGCTGCTCACAGACCGGTCCAGTTTTTTGAACCTGGCGGAGGTGGATCACAAATATATGCTGTTTTCCGGTGTGATCGGGGCATTTATTACGATCACCGTGGTGAAAGCCATGGATGGACTGGGCCCGGCGCGGGCGGCCATGCTGATCGTGATCTCGCAGCTGATCGTTGCATGGCTGATCGAGCTGTTTGGGATGTTCGGGGCGGAGAAAACACCTTTTGAGTGGAGAAAGCTGATCGGTATGGTGATAGCAATTGTCGGGATCGTCATATTTAAATGGTAGTATCATTAATGTAAAAAAAGTATTGCAAATGATTTAATTTTTCGTTACAATAGAAGAATGTACAAAGGGGAACTGCGCCCATGGGCTGCGGTAGGTACATGAAGAATAAAAAGATGAGAGCTGCGCTGCTTCTGGCACTTTGTCTGCTGCTGCAGGGCTGCGGCCGATGGCAGACGGCAGAGCAGGAAGAGGAGCGCTGGAGTTTTCAGGCAGATGCTGTGGAAAATGAGACACAGAATGGCGGTTCTGAGACAGAGATGGGGACCGGCAGTACCGGTGTGTATCGTGGATCCTCTGCGGATTCAGGGGCCAACGGTGAGAATGACCGGGCAGAGGAGTTCTCTGTCTGCGAAGAGATGACGGAACAGCAGCCGGAGGGTTATGTATATCTCTGTGGGGCGGTGGAGTGCCCGGGAGTATACGGGATCCATGAGGGCATGCGCATTTTTGAAGTGCTGGAGCTGGCCGGAGGCATGACCGGTGAGGCGGATCCGGACTGGATCAATCAGGCTCAGACGGTGAGCGACGGACAGATGCTCCGGATCTATACAAGAGAAGAGACAGAGCTGATGCGAAGCAGCGGGATGACTGCTGGTACCGGGCAGGATGGTACGATGGCCGGGACTGCCGGAGACGGGGCTGCAGCTGTGTCAGGTTCTGATGAAAAGGTAAATATCAATACAGCCGCAAGAGAAGAACTGATGACCCTTCCGGGAATCGGGGAGGCGAAGGCGGATGCGATCCTGCGCTACCGCCAGGAGCATGGAGCATTTGGTTCTATCGAGGAGATCTGTCAGATTTCCGGGATCAAGGAGGCTGTATTTTCCAATATAAAGGACAGGATAACAGTATAAAGGAGTTTAAAGTATCATGGGAAAAAAGGTATTGGTTGTAGATGACGAAAAGTTGATTGTGAAAGGTATCCGCTTCAGTCTGGAGCAGGATGATATGGAAGTGGACTGTGCATATGACGGTGAGGAAGCTGTGCGGATGGCAAAAGAAAAACAGTACGATATTATTCTGCTCGACCTGATGCTTCCCAAGCTGGACGGACTTCAGGTATGTCAGCAGATTCGGGAGTTTTCTGATGTTCCCATCGTGATGCTGACCGCCAAGGGCGATGACATGGATAAGATCCTGGGACTGGAATACGGTGCCGATGATTACATTACGAAGCCGTTTAATATTCTTGAGGTCAAGGCGCGTCTGAAAGCCATTATCCGCCGTACCTCCCAGAAAGCGGCTCCCGAACCGAAAGGGCGCATCGTGGAGGTGGGAGATCTGGCTCTCGACTGTGAAGGCAGACGCGTGAGCATTGCCGGAAAAGAAGTCAATCTGACAGCCAAGGAGTTTGATCTTCTGGAGCTCCTTGTCTTTAATCCCAATAAAGTATACAGCCGTGAAAATCTTCTGAATACTGTCTGGGGCTATGAGTACCCCGGCGATGTGCGGACGGTGGACGTACATATCAGGAGGCTGAGAGAAAAGATCGAAGAGAATCCGAGCGATCCGAAATACGTGCATACGAAATGGGGAGTTGGTTACTATTTCAACCATTAACATGAAAGAGAAAGTACTCAAATACATAAAGAGCCTTCAGGCCAGGATCTTTGTGCTGTTTATTCTGGTAGGGCTGATACCGATTTTCCTGATGAAATTTGTGATTCTGGAAAATTACGAGACTCAGGCGGTGGATCAGAAGCATGAGCTGATCCAGAGCCAGTGCCAGCAGGCGGCCGAACAGCTGAGCGCCACCTCCTATATACACGGAGAGCCTTCGAGACTGGTGGAGACGGAGCTGTCCCAGATCGCCAATCTGTACAATGGCAGAGTGATCGTTGTCAATGGAAATTTCCGGATCATACGGGATACTTACGGGATCGATGAGGAGAAATATATCATCTCCGAGGAGGTCCTGCAGTGTTTTGAGGGGACAGATACCAGCAATTACAATTATAATGAAGAGTATCGCTTCCTCGAGATGACCATACCGGTGAAAAACGCAGAGACCCATGAGACGGAAGGCATCATGATCGTCAGTGTGCCTACTAACGACGTAAACGACGGAAAAGAGGCCCTCGGCAATACGGTACTGACACTTCAGGTAGTATTGACGGTTCTGATCCTGGCAGTGGCATTTTACTGTTCGCGGATGCTTACCAGACCCTTCGGCAAGATCACAAAATCCCTGGAGGGAGTCAGAGGCGGAGTCAGTGAGGAAGAGATCTCCATACCGGACTACACGGAGACCATGTTGCTCTCCGAAGCTTACAACCGCATGCTGCAGCGCATGAAGATCCAGGAGGATTCCAGACAGGAGTTTGTATCCAATGTGTCCCATGAGCTGAAGACGCCCATCACTTCCATGAAAGTGCTGGCGGATTCTCTGCTGGCCCAGGACGATGTGCCGGTAGAGCTGTACAAGGAATTCATGGGTGACATTGCAGAGGAGATCGACCGTGAGAATAAGATCATCTCGGATCTGCTGTCTCTTGTGAAGATGGACAGAAAATCTTCGGATGTCAATATTCAGGAGACGAATATCAATCAGCTGATCGATCTGATCCTGAAACGGCTGCGTCCCATTGCGGCGAAGAGTAATATAGAGCTTGTGCTGGAGAGCTTCAAACCGATTCTGGCAGAAGTGGATGAGACGAAGCTGACTCTGGCTTTGTCCAACCTGATCGAAAACGGCATCAAGTACAACCATGAGAATGGATGGGTGCATGTGTCGCTGAATGTGGACAGCAAATATTTCTATGTCAAGGTGGAGGATTCCGGTATCGGTATCTCGGAAGGAGACCAGGAGCATATTTTTGAGAGGTTTTATCGGGCGGACAAGTCCCATTCCAGGGAGATCGGAGGGACCGGCCTCGGACTGGCCATTACCAGAAGTGCTGTGCTGATGCACCACGGTGCCATCAAGGTATACAGCAAGGAAGGGCAGGGGACTACATTTACCGTCAGAATTCCGCTGAAGTATGTGGAATAAGGAAGGCAGGAGGCGTTTTTTTGAATCGAATATACAGAGTGTTTTTTCTGGCTTTTCTGATTCTTCTTTCTTTTTGCGGATGCAGCCGTGGAGAAACGGAGGAAGAAACCGGATATCAGATCTATTACGATACTCCGGAGGGGACGCAGCTGCAGTCCAGCAGTTATATTCCCCGGGCGGAAAGCTTTGAGGAGATCATGGAGGAGCTGGCAGGACAGCTTGCCCAGGCTCCCGCGGGACTGGAAAGTGTCCTGAAAAACGGAGTGAAGATTCAGGGCTATGAGAGAGGGATCGATGCCCTCAGGATCGATTTTTCCGGCGAGTATTATGAACTGGACAATGTGGATGAAGTCCTTCTCCGGGCGGCGGTGGTGAAAACTTTTTCCCAGGTACCCGGGGTGACGGGAGTGATGATCACCGTAAACAACCAGCAGCTGCTGGATGAAGAAGGGGATCCGGTGCCGGTCATGGACCGGGATGATTTTATCAATACCAAAGAGGGAGGAATTAACTCCTATCAGTCGGCCACCCTGTCTCTTTATTTTGTGGATCCGGCCAGCGGGAAGCTGAAAAGAGAACTGCGTAATCTGCATTATTCCAGCAATATGGTGCTTGAGAATATGGTGACGGAGCAGCTGATCCAGGGACCGGAGAATTCAGGTCTGCGGCCTGTTTTTCTCGATACGGTGAAGATCCTGAGTGTCCATGTGAAGGACGGAATATGTACGATCGACTTTGACAGTACGGTGAATCAGAGCCCGGCTGAGAGCACGACCGACGCCAGGACGGCTCTTTATTCCCTCGTCAATTCCATCTGTGATACATGCGATGGTGTGGAGGGAGTCAGAATACGGATCGAAGGCATGAGTGATACTGTATTCCGGAATGAAATTCCGCTGAATCAGACTTTTTATATGGAAATGTCCGAGGTCGAAGACTACACGGAAGCGTCTGACAGTGCAGGAGTGTTTACGGCCGTGCAGTCAGAGACTGCCGTTTTGGAGAAGGAAGAGTCAGATACTTACGCTGCTGAGGATGTGTCGTTGGATTCCGAAGCTGAATCTGCGGCAGAGGAGCAGTCAGAAGAGGAACATTTTTCTGAGAGCGGCGGTGACAGCAGTGATGACGCGGCAGGAAAGAAAGAGGATTCGGGTGCGTCTTCCGGAAACAAATCCAGCGGCGGCATGGTCGGTGTGGATCCGGCCCTGACAGGAGAGTAGCAGGTATGAAAAAACGTCCATTATTCTGGGCGGCAGTATGCCTGACGGTGATAGTGGCATGTATGATATGGAGTGGGGACAGAGAGAGTCTTCCCCGCTCCTGTTTCCGGCAGTTATCCGGTCTGACGGACGGCTCCGGTGTGGTGCTGTCCGGACAGGTGGCGGACTGTGATCTTCAGTCTGAGGGCATGCGCCTGTTCTTAAACAATATCAAAATCAGTTCCATTGACAATTCAGATTTATCCGAAATATCACAAATATCATTTGATTCCATTTATCAGATTTATTTTTATACCGATCAGTCAGATTTTCTGCCGGGAGATATCCTTCGGGTATCCGGTTCCTGCAGCATGTTTGATCCGGCTTCCAATCCCGGGCAGTTTGATGCGCAGGAATACTATTATAACAGAAATATATTGTTTTCACTGAAAAAAAGTGAAATTCTCCATCAGGATCTGCCTGAAAAGAAGAATCCGGTGATTTCCTGGAGGCGCAGTCTTTATCGACTGAAGCATGCAATCTGCAGATCTTATCAAAGGATTCTGGGGGAAAGTCAGGCAGCAGCGCTGGGAGCAATTACCCTTGGAGAAAAACAGCTGCTGGGGCAGGGGCAGAAAAAGCTGTATCAGGAGGGCGGGATCTCTCATATCCTGGCTATTTCCGGACTGCATATTTCTCTGCTTGGTATGGGGCTGTATCGCCTGCTCCGCAGATGTTATGTGCCTCTTCGTATTTCTGCAGTCTGTTCTGCCTGTTTTCTGGTCAGTTATATTGAGATGGTGGGATGGAGTGCCTCCTCTGTCAGAGCATGTATCATGTTTTTTCTGTGGCTTGGCGCACAGCTTGCCGGACGGGCCTATGACAGACTGACCGCACTGGCCGCGGCAGCAATATGGATTCTCCTCGGACAGCCGGGACAGATCCGGGAATCGGCGTTTCAGCTTTCTTTTCTGGCGATTCTGTCTTTATCGACGCTGGCAGAACAGCTCCCCCGATGGCTGGGGATCCGAAAGAAACCGGGAAATATGCTGATTGCTTCTCTGGCGCTTCAGGCAGGAATGCTTCCCTGTGTGCTGTATTTCTTTTATCAGATACCGCCCTGGAGTCTGCTGATCAATCTGGCTGTTGTGCCGCTGATGTCCTTTGTTATGGGATTTGGAATGCTGGGAGGCATCCTGGGGATGGCATCAGGCTCCATCGGTGTGTTTCTGTCCGCCCCCTGCCATTATCTGCTGGAATCCATTACACAACTTTGCCGTCTGGAACAGAAGCTGCCGGGCAATCTGATCGTCTGCGGCAGACCGGATGCCATCCGGATCCTGCTGTATTATGCAGTGCTGGGGGCGGCCGCTCTGGTTTCCCGGTGCTTCCTGGAAGAAAATACAAGATTGTCTTGCAGGAGAAGCAGAAAGAAGAATTATGCATTGGTACGTGTGGTCTGGCTGTCAGCGTTTCTGCTGTGCCTGCTTTTTATGAAGCCTTCCCGGATACAGCAGATGGAGGTGACCTGCCTGGATGTGGGGCAGGGAGACGGGATTCTTCTGCGGGTACCCTCCGGGGAAGTATGCATGATCGACGGGGGAAGTTCCACTGAAAACAGTATCTGGGATTACCGGATCAGTCAGACCTTGAAATGCTATGGAGTCCGGGACATTGACTGGTGGTTTGTATCCCATTCTGACTCCGATCATATCAGCGGC
>JAQXWO010000220.1 GCA_029225485.1 Lachnospiraceae bacterium | reverse complement strand
ATGGTCAGCATACCTGCCAGTGCGGCCAGAAAGCCCATGTTGGTGTATGCGATAAAGTATACCATCTCCGTGTTGATACCGGAAAGCCTGGTAGCCTTTTCATTGCCGCCGACTGCGTAGAAATAACGTCCTATGGTGGTCTTGCTGGTGATGTAGCCGTAGATCAGAACGACGATCAGAACCCATACAAGAGAGGTCGGAATGCCTTTGTACTGTGCCAGCTTGATGGCCACTGCCATCACGACCACACAGATCACTACCATTTTTACATACATGATTCCTACGTTGCCGGTCTCGTAGCCTTTCTTCACACGGTTCATATGGCCGCGGACCGTAAGCGCTATATAGAGCACACAGGCAATGATACCCACTGCCAGAGCCACACGGTTCAGGCCCTCGCCGCCGCCGAGAAAATCAGGAACGTAGCAATTGGCGCCGCCGCCGAAAAGCTTGGTAAAGGATTCTGATTTGATCGGAAGAGTCTGGCCGCCCAGCACTACGTTGGAAAGTCCGCGGAACACCAGCATGCCGGACAGAGTGGTGATAAATGGCGGTACATGTACGAACGCGATCCAGAATGCCTGCCATGCGCCGATCAGCGCACCGAGAATCAACATCAGAATAATGGCCACTCCATCCGGAAGTCCCATTTTTTCCATCATAACGCCGCCGACTGCTCCGACAAAACATACAACAGAACCAACAGAAAGGTCAATGTTTCCTCCGGTCAGGATGCAGAGCAGCATACCAGTTGCCAGTACAAATACATATGCGTTCTGTGAAATCAGGTTGGTAATGTTCTGTGGGTAAAGGATCTTGCCCTGTGTGCCCCAGGTAAAGAACAAAAACACGAGCACCAGAACAATGATCATGGTATATTTCTGAATTCCTGTTTTTAATCTTGCTTTATCCATTGCTTACTCTCCTTTTCTTGGTCTCAGGAATGGTACTATTTCCCGCTGCCGGCCTTCAGGATACAGGACATGATTTTTTCCTGTGATGCCTCCGCCTGGGTCAGCTCTCCAACCATCCGTCCCTCATTCATGACATAAATACGGTCTGACATCCCCAGCACCTCCGGCAGTTCGGAAGAAATCATGATGACTGATTTTCCTGCCGCCACCAGGTCGTTGATGATGCAGTAGATCTCATACTTTGCACCTACGTCGATACCTCTGGTTGGTTCATCCAGAATCAGAATGTCCGGATCTGCAAACATCCATTTTGCAAGCAATACCTTCTGCTGGTTTCCACCGCTCAGGTTGCCCACATTCTGCTCCACGGTAGGGCATTTTGTTTTCAGTTTTCCCTTGTACTCCACTGCCACCGCATATTCCTTATCCTTATCGATCACACCGTGGCTGCTGACGCCTTCCAGATTGGCCAGAGTGGTATTGATCTTGATGGGATTGCTCAGGATCAGTCCGTCTCCTTTCCGGTCCTCCGTCACATAAGCAATCTTGTGATTGATGGCATCTTTCGCGTTTTTCAGATGTACTTCTTTTCCGTCCAGCAGGAGAGTCCCACTGATATTGGTGCCATAGCTCTTTCCGAAAATACTCTTGGCAAGCTCCGTACGACCTGCACCCATCAGTCCGGAAATGCCTACCACTTCTCCCTTATGTACCTTGATGGACACATTGTCCACGACCTTACGCTCCGTATAAAGGGGATGATGAACCGTCCAGTTCTTCACTTCCATGCTGACTGCTCCGATCTTCACACCGGGGCGTTTCGGGAAACGATCCGCGATCTCACGTCCTACCATTCCCTGAATGATGCGGTCCTCGGAAAAATCATCCACACCCTTTGTCAGAGTCTCAATGGTGGCACCGTCTCGGATAACCGTGATCTTATCAGCCACATAGGATACCTCGTTCAGCTTGTGGGAGATAATAATACAGGTCATACCTTCTTTTTTAAACTTGAGAAGCAGATCCAGCAATGCTTTGGAGTCGGTCTCGTTCAGGGACGAGGTCGGTTCATCCAGGATCAGAAGCTTTGCGTTTTTCGCCAGAGCCTTCGCGATCTCAACCAACTGCTGCTTACCTACACCGATGTCTTTTACCAGTGTTCTGGAGGACTCCGTCAGTCCCACCTGCTTCATATATTTTTCTGCCGTGCCATACGTGTCATCCCAGTTGATGGCGGCTTTTTTTCCTCTCTCATTGCCAAGGAACATATTTTCACCGATCGACATATACGGGATCAGTGCCAGTTCCTGATGGATAATAACAATTCCCTTCTCTTCGCTGTCCTTAATCTTGTGAAATTTACATACTTCCCCGTTGTAAACGATATCGCCCGAGTACGTTCCATAGGGATATACACCGGAGAGTACATTCATCAAAGTGGATTTTCCGGCTCCGTTTTCACCGACCAGAGCATGGATCTCTCCCTCTTCTACCTGAAGATTTACGTTGTCAAGTGCTTTCACACCGGGGAATGTTTTGGTGATATTTTTCATTTCCAACAGTATCTTTGCCAAAATTGCTCCCTCCAAACTTAATACAGGCGGGCGACAAGGGCCCGCCTGTAAATAATCTCATGCTTTGTGTTAATTACTGAAGCTGATCCTCTGTGTAGTATCCGGAATCGATCAGAGCTTCTTTATAGTTGTCAATCGTAACAGCGATCGGCTCGCAGAGGTATGACGGGATGATGCCTGTTCCGTTGTCATATGTCTCAGTATCGTTAACCGGAGCTTCGCCGCCTGCCATGATAGCGTCTACCATCTCAACAACCTTGGCTGCCAGAGCACGTGTATCCTTGAATACGGACATAGCCTGTGTGCCGTCCAGAATGTGCGGAACGTTGGCGATATCGCAGTCCTGACCTGTGATGATCGGATATACGTCGTTGGAATAGTTAGCTGCCAGAGCGTTTACTACGCCCAGTGCGGTAGAGTCGTTGGAAGCAAGTACTGCGTGAAGCGGTGTGCCGTCTGCATAGTTGGAAGAAAGGATATTCTCGAATCTGGACTGTGCAGCGTCTGTTGCCCAGTTGGCTGTAGCAACTTCCTCTTTGCTGATCTGACCTGACGGAACTACCAGCTTGCCTTCGTCGATGTACGGCTGAAGAACATCCATAGCACCACCGTAGAAGAAGTTTACGTTGTTGTCGCCCGGGTCACCTGTGATGATCTCCAGGTTGAACGGTCCGTCCTGATTCTCAAGATCAAGAGCCTCTACCAGATATTCGCCCTGGGTCTTACCTACCAGATAGTTATCGAATGTAGCATAGTAAGAAACTGCGTCGGTGTTCATGATCAGACGGTCATAAGCGATAACCGGAATTCCGGCTTCCTTTGCCTGTGCCAGAACTGTTCCAAGAGAGTCACCGTCGATAGAAGCAACAACCAGAAGCTGGTCGCCGTTAGCGATCATGTTCTCGATCTGAGAAGCCTGTGTAGCGGAATCATTTCCTGCATACTGAAGGTCTACGGTATAGCCTTTCTCCTCCAGCTGAGCCTTCATGTTTGATCCGTCCTGATTCCATCTCTGAAGGTCCTGTGTCGGCATGGCAACACCGATCACTCCCTTGGATTCCTCAGCGCCTGCTACCATACCGAGAGCTGCTGCGCTCATAGCGGTTGCCACTGCCAGTAAAGCAATTTTCTTTTTCATTGTTTTGTTTCCTCCTTTTTGTTTTAAGTACTTTTTTAAGCTGGTTTTATATTACCATATCCTCATCTGGACATGGTTGCCAAAACAAGCACATTTTTAACGAGTCAGGAATATGACAAAACAATATCTGGATAATTTTGCCGCAAAAAAGTGCTATTCTATTTTACATTCAGATACACGTCTTCCCTCGTGTGGAAATCACTGGCGATGATGACCTCATCCATATTGTCCTTTGTGACCGCGATGGGATCCAGAGCATAATAGGGCACCTCGTACGTCCCGTCGCTGATGGTTTCCAGCTGCTCCAGTGTTTCCTGCACCCCGGTCAGCTGATCCGGTATCTCCGATTCCGTGATCCGGCCTTCCTGCTCCATTTTTTCATATCCGAGGGCACAGGCAAATTCTGCCGCTCTGCCTGCCAGCTCTTCCATGGGCTTGTACACCGTCATGGTCTGCGTCCCTTCCATAATTCTCTGACAGGCGGACAGATCCGCATCCTGACCTACCAGAACCACCTTTCCTGCCAGACGGTTCTCGGCCAGGGCACGGAATGCCTGACTGGCCAGATCATCATTTCCGCACATGACGCCCACAATATTCCGTGGAGTCTGTGACAATCCTTCCTCCACCGCATCAAACGCCAGCTCCGCCAGCCAGTTATCACAGTACTGGGAATAGACGATATTCAGTCCGGTATCACGGATCACCTCCAGAAATCCTTCCTCGACCATGGACACATTATGATCGGTAGGCGATCCGTAGATCGCAAAGATATTTCCGCCCTCCGGAAGAGCCTGTACCATGGCCTCTCCCATCAGGGTACCTACTTTTTTATTGTCAAAGGAAATGTACAGATCTGTATCAGAGTCCATCAGAAGCCGGTCATAGGAGATCACCCGAATCCCTTTCTTTCTGGCCTCCTCCACCACTTCCTTCATGCTTTCCCCGTCTACCGCAATGATCACGATGACATCCATATCCTTCTGAATAAAATACCGGATCTGGGCAATCTGTTCCTCCACATCTCCGTTTGCCACCTGTACATTCACCTCAGCTCCCAGATTTCTGGCCGTGGCATCAAAGAGATCCCGGTCCCGCAGCCACCGTTCGATCACAAAGGAGTCAAAGCTCATCCCGATCTGCAGCGTATCCACCGGCTGATCCTGCTGGACTTCCGCATCCTCCTGCTGTCCGGTGCAGCCCCCGCTCATCAGCAGTGCAAGGCTCATCAGGATCATCATGCCATTCTTTTTTCGTAACTTCATTTCCGCTCCTTTTACTGGACACAGTTTTCCCGGTATTCACTGGGAGACATATTTTCCTGTTTTTTAAAGATCCGGCTGAAATAATTCGGATCGCTGTAGCCGGACATAACGCAGATTTCCTTGATGCTGAGAGCCGGATTTTTCAGCAGCTCCTTCGCATGTGCGATTCGAAGTCCCGTCAGATATTCGATGAAATTCTCTCCCGTCTCTTCTTTAAACAGCTTGCTGAAATAATAGGGGCTCACATTCACAAACTGAGACACTTCATCCAGGGTAAGCTCCCGGGAAAAGTTCTGGTTGATATACGTTCTGGCCCTGGAGATTACACTCTCCGACTGCTCCGCCCGCTTTGTGGCGATCTTGTGGCAGACCTCTTCCAGCTTCGACAGATACCATTCCCGCAGCTCCGTATAGTCACGGCAGGCCATCACCGCAGGCAGATAATCCTTCCTGAAATGAAATCCATACTCCTCGATCCCACCGGACTGAAAAGCCTCCCGCTCTGCCCAGATGACAAATTCCAGTACCTTCAGCTGAATGTCCGCCGTGTCGTCATAGTAATTGCGGATCATCCAGTCAAAAAAATCATTGGCCTGCTGCTTCGCGCCGGACCAGTCTGCTTTTCCGATCAGCTGAAACAGCCTGCGCTCCGTCTCCTCCGGATAATCGCCCACATACTCACCCTTCACCGCCAGATCTGCCGCATGGGCCACACTGCTGCTGCTCTCACTGAGGGCCCGGTAGGCTTCACTGTAGGACTGTTTCAGTTCTTCCATCCTGCAGGGCTTTCCGATGCCTGCCCGGAATTTTGCTTCCAGACGTTTCCCCAGCTTACGCACCAGGTTTCTTCCCTGCTCGATGATCTGGATCCGGTCTGCATATTCCAGAGTCCCCTCCTCACAGGGCACCACCAGCACGATCCTGTTCGTCATAATGGGACCGGTGATGCAGGGAAAGAATTCCCGGCAGATACTGCGGCATTCCGGATAAAAGGACTGAGCCTTCACACTCATGCCCACAGGGGTGGTCAGTATCCCGTCCCCCTGATCCACGCCGAACTGCAGCAGGATAATATAGGCGTATTCTGACTGAATATCCAGCAGCATCTTATAATATGCCAGGTCACTGGTCCCCTCTTCCTGCAGGATCATACTGTTGACAAATCCATTCTCTACGATAGGGATGACCGTCTCCAGCTTCTCCTGTATCTTCAGACTGTCACTGCGCTTCTGCCGTTCCGCATCGATCTGCCCCATGGCCCGCTCCAGCACCTCCACCACCGTCCGGCGGTTCACCG
>JAQXWO010000219.1 GCA_029225485.1 Lachnospiraceae bacterium | reverse complement strand
TCTTTTTCAGCTCTTCAAACCCTATCCTGTCCCGAAGCACCTCAAGGAAATGAAGGACGGTGGTCTCTCCGGCATAAGCTTCTGGAAGCTGCATATAATTATTAGCCTTTGTCCGGATATCCTCCACATTCTTCATATCATCATTTACACGTTTGATCACATGGTGGCATGCGGAACAAAGTGTAACCAGATCCTGTCCCTTTTCCTTTGCTTCATTTAATGCCCGGACAGAAGACAGTTTTGTCGCAATCTCATCGGAACCGAGAGGATAAACGCCGCCGCAGCACTGCCAATTCTCAATCTCCTCCAGTTCAAATCCAAGAACCATAGCTGAAGCCCTTGCGTATACATCCAGTATTTTTGCTTTTGTCCTCAGTGTGCAACCGGGATAATAGCTGTACTTCATAATCCTTTCTTCCTTTCTATAATTTGATCTGTGCGATCACTGCTTTCAGTGCATCTGCGCTGGCATGCAGTTTTGCAATCTCTGCTCTATTCATACGCATTGGAATCTTGCCCTGGATTCCGTTCGGCCCGAGGAGTGTCAATGTACTGAGACAGACATCCTCAATACCGTATTCCCCATGCATCATAGATGATACGGTTGCAATGGAATCCGATGTAGCATTCACTCTGGAACAGATCTGGCAGACGGCCCTGGAAACTGCATAGAAGGTTGCACCTTTGTTTGCAATGATTTTTCCTCCGGACTTCTGTACGTAAGTAAGCATGGCGTTCTTATCCAATTCTTTGATGTCCTTGCCTTTGGATTTCATCAGCTCATAAAATTCGTCTACGCTGACACCGGAAATATATGCGCCGGACCACGGGATAAAAGAAGTGTCCCCGTGCTCTCCGAATACATAAGCGTGAATGTTTTTCTGTGCAACGCCAAAATGGTCGGAAAGGCCGAATTTCAGACGTGCGGTGTCCAGAACCGTACCGGAACCGATGATCTGTCTCTCAGGCAGGCCCGATATTTTTGTAAATACGTAAGTCATAATATCCACCGGATTACTTACGATAATATAAATAGCATTGGGAGCTGCCTTTACGATCTCCGGTGTAATGCTCTGTAAAATGTTGACGTTTGTCTGGGTCAGTTCAATTCTTGTCTGTCCCGACTTACGCGCGATACCGGATGTGATGATCACAATATCAGAGTCCTTTGCGTCCTCATATTCTCCGGCTACAATAGAAACAGGATCACGAAAACAGGTACCCTGCTCGATATCCATGACCTCACCCAACACTTTTTCTTTGTTGATATCGATCAGTACAATCTCCGACGCAATATCCTGTCCGGACAAGGTATACGCGATCGTTGCTCCTACACTGCCCGCTCCAATAATGGTTATCTTACTGCTCATGGTATATCCCCTTCCTTCTGTTTTTAATCCCTGCTTTAATCCCTGCAGGCATTACACTGCCGGGATCTTCTGAACTTCTCTGATGATGGCTCCATACAGAGAATGCAGAAGCATGGAGGTATGTGTTGTGCAATCTTTCCTGCTTAGAGATCTTTATACAGCCAGGTTCTTTTGCCCCGGACGCATTATCCAATGCAAAAAAATAGTGTCTGCTATATTTACAGACACATGAAACAGACCATATGATATTTCCCCTTATATCATATGATATAGCTGGATGTTTGCGCTGTATCTGGAGCACATCTCATATACCAGGCAGGTTTCCTGACTTACAGATCTTCGCTCACTCCGCCTTCTCGCATATTTGGGTAATGCAATGGCTTTCGGAGTTCACTCCCTGAATACAGTGACCAGTTCGCTCAGGATTCTCACCTGATTCCCTCTTTCCCGG
This sequence comes from Lachnospiraceae bacterium, assembly GCA_029225485.1. Taxonomy (GTDB): domain Bacteria; phylum Bacillota; class Clostridia; order Lachnospirales; family Lachnospiraceae; genus Choladousia. Next base: position 1,086 of record JAQXWO010000219.1, on the reverse strand, counting down.
ATATACGAAATATCTGAATCTCTGAATTCTTCAGACAACGGTATATCCGGACACCTGATACTGCAATATTCAATTACACTTTTTGATATCCCGACAGTTTTCACTGTCGGGAATCCTGCATATGAGGGAAATAATAATATTCCGCCACATAACAGATTGCCGTGAATTGTTCATGCTAAGAGAATCATCCAATATAAAATCATATTATTAAAATGGGAGACTTAAATAAAAAATGCCTGCTTACCCTGCAGACACGACAAATACACCATAGGACATTTCTGAATACCCTATGACCTTCGGATGTTTGCGCTGTATCTGGAGCACATCTCATATACCAGGCAGGTTTCCTGACTTACAGATCTTCGCTCACCCCGCCTTCTCACATATTTGGGTAATGCAATGGCTTTCGGAGTTCACTCCCTGAATACAGTGACCAGTTCGCTCAGGATTCTCACCTGATTCCCTCTTTCCCGGATATACGAAATATCTGCATTTCTGAATTTGTCAGACAACAGTATATCCGGACACCTGATACTGCAATATTCAATTTCACAGATATATCATACTATCTTGTTAATTATTTGTCAATTAGTTTTTTAATTCCACTGCGATCAGATTTCATCTTTTACTCTGCCTGCTTCTCTCGCATAGACCAGTTTCGTTCTTTTATCAAACAATACCCACAGTACCAGATCAATCTTTCCCGGATTATGTTTGAGAAATCCCCTGACCTCACGTACCGCAACTTTGGCAGCCTCCTGAACCGGATAACCGTATGCTCCGGTAGAAATGGAAGGGAACGCAACCGACCGTATCCCATACTCTGCGGCCAGCTGCAATGAGTTGCGGTAACATTCTCCCAACAGCTGATCCTCCTGATACGAACCTCCATGCCATATCGGCCCTACGGTATGTATCACATATCTGCATGGCAGATTGTAGGCTTTTGTGATCTTCGCTTGCCCCGTTTCACACCCATGCAGCGTCCGGCATTCCTCCAACAGTCCCGGGCCTGCGGCACGGTGGATCGCACCATCAACTCCCCCGCCTCCCAAAAGGCTGTTATTCGCCGCATTCACGATGGCC
>JAQXWO010000218.1 GCA_029225485.1 Lachnospiraceae bacterium | reverse complement strand
TCCTGGAACTCTGTGATCTTGTCATTCTCATCAGCTACCATCAGGCCGAAACGGGATGCCTCATCCCACGGTACCTCCATAACCGCAACGGAGAACTCTGCGCCCTTTTCCTTGTGGAATCTCAGGAAGTCGCTGTAATCCTGCTTGCAGATCTGGTCTCCGGAAAGAATGATGACATACTGCGGATTGTACCGCTCGATAAATGAAATATTCTGATAAATTGCGTTTGCCGTACCCTTGTACCAGTCAGATCCGGATGCCTGCTGATACGGCGGAAGTACATGTACGCCGCCATGGAGACGGTCCAGATCCCAGGGCTGACCATTTCCTATATACTCATTCAGAACTAACGGCTGATACTGAGTCAGGACACCTACTGTGTCAATACCAGAATTCACGCAGTTCGACAGTGGAAAATCGATAATACGATACTTTCCGCCAAAAGGAACTGCAGGTTTTGCCAGCTTCTGGGTCAGTGCATACAGACGAGATCCCTGACCGCCGGCAAGAAGCATTGCTATCATTTCTTTAGCCATAACATTTCCCCCTGATTTGTAAATACTGCTGTTCGCCGGCAAAAATGCCCTAATCAAAGGCTTTCTCAGCCCGGTTCGCAACTATAGGTAAATTGTATCATATTTTTCTGGAAAATGGTAGTCTTTTTGTGCAAAAGAATGGTAAAATTTTTGCATAGATTTTCCAGCCTGTCTCTTTTTATCAGAGACAGGCTGGATAAAAAACAGACTTTATGACATTTTCTTCCATCCCAGACCAAATCCATAGTCATACCGGTTTCCATCTGAGTCTGTATAGGGCTCCAGATCAAAGGGCCTGTCCTCACAATGCAGTTCTACGGTCTTCATATCTGCCGGCATCTGCACCGGCAGGCGGCCCCGGGGCTCGGCTTTTCCTGACACCAGATTCAAGATCGCCTCCTGCTGCACTCCAAACTCTGCAAAGATGGCATCCGCATATGGCTCAAGTTCTGCAAATACCATGGGATTGTGGACACGCACGCAGACGATCACCGGCTTGTCCCCCATCCGCTTTTTCGTGTCGATGACAAGATCCAGATCCGATTCATTGGCTGCCTGATTCCATTTTCCACGGTAGCTGCGGTTATCCGAACTTTCCCGGAAATCTCCGCCCGCAATGCTCTTCTCTCTGGCTTCCTCTGCATGATAAGGACGATACTGCAGGGAAATGGGCTGATATCCCTCCCGGTAGCCGTCGATCAGAGGACTCTCTATGAAGACCAGTGCAAAATCCGCCTCCTCCGGCGTCTCTGCCCAGGAATAAAATTCAGAGACGATCTCTCTGGAAGCTCCGGGCATCCTTTTCTCCGGTTCCGGCATACGGAAAAAGTTCTTCCGCGCCTTGATAAAACGATCCGGTATATACACCTTTTTCCCTGCCGGCATCGGCAGTGCATCATGATTTTTCAGCATCACCACAGATTTCAGCTGAGCTGCAAAGCCTGCTTCCTGATGTTCCCTGCATCCCACCAGAGCTTCACTCTCCTGAGGATCCAGATATGGATTTTCAAACAGACCGCAGCGGAAGAAATTTTTCAAAAGACGGACTGCCGACTCTTCCATCCGCCTGCGCATAGCTTCTTCTCCATATTTCTCACAGCCCATCCGATATGCTTCCAGGATCGGTGCCACCTTGTCATTGCCGCCGAACTGATCCACCCCGTTTTCGATGATCCGCAGATGGCGCTCTGCCTCAGACAGATGCTCCACACCATAACACCTGCTGCCGAAAGAATCCAGCTCCGGATCCGGATCGCCTGTAATCCCCCAGTCTGTACAGATCACACCTTCATAGCCGTACTTTTCCCTCAGGAGATCATGAATCAGATAATGGCTGTAGGAATTTCCCACATTCTGCCCGTCCTTCTGATCCACATTCCAGGAAACCGTATAGTAGGGCATGACGGCGGATGCCTGGCCTGTGGGGCCGTCCAGATGAAAAGCACCTTCTGTGAAGGGCTTCAGATGCTCCTCCAGGCATCCGCCCGGATAGACAGCGAATTTGCCATATGCATAGTGGGCGTCCCGTCCGCCCTCACAGGGGCCTCCCCCCGGCCAGTGCTTCACCATGGCGCAGACACTGTCCGTGCCCCAGCCGTCAGGACTTCCCTCCGTCGTCTGCAGTCCGTCACAGTATGCCCTGCCCATCCTGGTCACCAGTTCAGGATCCGGTCCGAACGTATCCTCCACCCGCATCCACCGCGGTTCCGTCCCCAGGTCGATCTGAGGAGACAGGGCCGTCGTGATGCCAAGGGCCCGGTATTCTTTCGCCACGATCTCTGCATACTGTCTGCAGATCTCCGGTGAAAATGTGGCTGCCATGGCCAGTCCCTCCGGCCACCGTGACACCTGCCCCGCCTGACTTTTGTATTCTGCGGAGGCACTTCCCGCCCCGTGTCTGGGATCACTGGAAAAATTGATGGGAATTCCGTGGGGCAGAGCCTCCACATAACGCTGCATTTCATTATTCCATCTTGCAGCTGTCCCCGCCGACTCAAACAACATTAAAAGTACATGCCGCACATGGTCTTCCTCCAGAAACTTCTTCTGCTGGTCCGACATCTCCCAGGGCTTCTTTCCGCTCTCCGGAAATGTTTTTCCATCATATGTAGCCGTAAAAGGCCCGCCCGGGTATGCGGGAACCATCTGATGAGGCGAGTACATCATCAGCCCCGCAATTTCCTCGATCGACAGCCGCGATGCCAGATCCTTCGCCCTGGTATCATCGTCCAGCCGCCAGTCCTCGTAGGGAATCAGCTCTCCGGTCCGCTCCAGATCTTTAAAAATAAATCCGTCCTCCTCGATCACCGGAGCATCCGCCGTACCGATGACAGGACCCTTTTCATTATAATAACGTGTAAACCCTTCTTTTTGTTCCACTGTATAATTTCTGCCCATGTTCAGATTCTCCTTCACTGACTTCTTTCTGCTGATGATTCACTGTACTATGTACAGCATCAGATCTGCTTTTGCTCCCCCCGTATCGCCTGCCGGTTGATCTTGGATGCCAGCACCCCCGCTCCGAATCCATTGTCTATATTCACAATGCTGACGCCGCTGGCACAGGAGTTCAGCATGGATAAAAGTGCCGCCAGCCCTCCAAAATTGGCCCCGTAGCCTACGCTGGTGGGAACACCGATCACCGGACATTCCACCAGTCCGCCCACGACGCTGACCAGAGCGCCCTCCATGCCCGCCACTGCGACTACCACATTGGCATCTGTCAGCGCCGGAAGCCGGTGCAGCAGCCGGTGCAGTCCTGCCACACCCACGTCATAGATCCGCTCCACATAATTGCCGTAGGCTTCCGCCGTTACCGCTGCTTCCTCCGCCACCGGAAGATCACTGGTACCTGCCGCCACCACTGCGATCTTCCCTTTTTTCTCTTTTTCCCGCCGATTCACAAATCCAATATGAGGTGTCTCCTCATATTCCAGTTCTATCTGCTCCTGCAGGATCTCCGCCTTCTCCCTGGAAAGTCTTGTGATCATGATATTCTCGATCCCCCGGCCCGCCATCGCCCCGGCGATGCCCGCGATCTGCTCCGGCGTCTTTCCTTCCCCGTAGATCACCTCAGGCATCCCCTGCCGGATGCCCCGGTGCAGATCGATATCCGCATAGTTTCCCACCTGCATCTCCGGCTCCAGCTTCAGGTATCTGAGAGCATCTTCCGGGGTCCGCTCCCCGGACTGTACCTGCTTTAATAAATGAAAAATCTGTTCCTGTTCCATATGTCCTCCTGTTTTGTCTTCCGGGAAGCTCCTCCCTTCGAGACGCTTACCCAAATCCGCAGGTTTCAAATACCTCTTATTTCATTCTCTGCGGTCTGCGAAGCTGTGCCGTGTCAATAACATTCAGATGATACATTTCCACCATCTGCAAAGCGACCCGAAGCGCCTCCGGATTCCATACCTTATCCGGCTGATGGGCATCAGCGCCAAAGATCACCTGATTTCCCACTTCCCCGGCGATCTTCCAGAACTTCGGATTCGGGTAATGACGTCTGTCCCAGATACCCAGGAAATTGATTTCCAGTGGAATATCCATCTTCTTTGCATGCTTACAAAGCCCTCGCATACACTCCTCATACACCCTGTCCTCTCCGGTAAAATTCAGCAGATCCGGATGGGCAAAATAAGTAAAGCATCCCGTCTCCATCGCTTCCCCCGCCTGCCTGCAGTATCGTTTCAGTCTCTCAGGATCGTCCGTGGGCTCTCCGGTGAAGCGCTCCCCGGTCTCATTGCCGAGGAAATGCTGTGCCAGCAGATAATATTCGATGGGATACTGACCTGTGATCCTGAGCAGCTCTTCAAAATAAGCCGGATAATACTCCACCTCCAGCCCCAGATGGATCTCGATCTCATTTTTATACTCCTCCTTCAGCCGAAGCACGGTATCCACATAATCCTCCAGCTGATCCAGGCGCATCTTTACTCCGCTGACATGTCCGTCAGCGTATGGCATGGGCGTATGATCCGAAAATCCCAGAATCTTCAGTCCTCCCGCAATCGCATGCTCTACATATTCCCGTTCTGTCCCGGTCGCGTGCATACAGCGCCATGTATGTGTATGATAATTGGCAATCATGATCTGCTCTCCTTCCATTCTCCTGTTTCTGCTCAAATTCAACATCCAAAATGCTGCGCATTTCATGGGTGTGGCGTATTCTCCAACAGTAACCATCTTATCACAGACCTCGATAAAAAACAATTTTCCATTCTTCTTTCTTCGTGGTATACTGACACCATATGATTGTTCAGCTTTTATATCACGCAGGCTGCCGGCGATTCGCTGCTTTGCATCTCCTGTCTGTAGCCGGAATGTACTTCAATGGAGCTGAACTTTACAACAAAAAGAAAGGAACTGTTTCCAATGACCACAACAAATCCTGTCAAAAACTATTCGCTATTGCCCGATTCCACCCTCCGGGAGCTTCTCACAAAATACGCTTCTGACAATGCCACCCGCCAGCTCATCTTCGTAAAGCACACTGGAGGCAGCATCGCCCACCTGACCATGTATGAAAAAACAACCGAAGGATGGACAGAAATCCTCTCCTGCCCTGCCTTCATCGGTGAAAACGGTATGGGAAAAGCCAGAGAAGGAGACAGCAAAACTCCCGAAGGCATTTTCGGGCTTCCCATCGCCTTCGGCCTGAAAGATGATCCGGGCGCAAAAATCCCCTATGTGAAAGTAAACGAAAATCTGTACTGGTGCGGAGACGAACAGTACTACAACCAACTGATCGATATCACAGAAAAACCCCACAACTGCCAGGGCGAGCACCTGATCGACTACGCGCCCCAATACAATTATGGGATGTTTATCGACTACAACAAAGAAGGAATCTACGGAGAAGGCTCCGCCATCTTCCTGCACTGCACCGGTTCTAAAAACCACACCGCAGGCTGTGTTGCTGTATCCGAGCCGGATATGATCACCATTCTGCAGCACGCAGAAGAAGGAAGCAAAATCTGTATCTGCAGGTAATATAAAAACAGCCTCAATTTCCGGTTTTTAGAATTTTTTAACCGGCTTTTCTTCGCTTTGCAAATCGCAGCAGATACATAATAAGCAGGCATACCCACGAGAGCATTTCCGCATAGGCAATCGACATATTTCCAAAGTATGGTTCCATTACATAGGAAGCGATGATACGGACTGCCAGCGACACCATACCGGCAATGCTGGAGTAAACCAGATCGCCTCTGCCTTCGAGGTAGCCGCGAAATGCCGTGGTCAGGCCGAAGATCGGGTAAAAGCAGGCGATCCTCCGGAAGAACGCGCTTCCGATTGCGACTGCAGTCGCGCCGGCACCGAACAGGGCGATGATCTTCCCGCCTGTCGGTATCACAATTCCTGTAAGAAGCAGGGATACCACAATGGCCAGAACCGTACCGGCGGCAAGCGTCCTGCGGGTACGCATTTCATCTCCTGCGCCGTAGCTGTGAGCTGTGGTCGTGGAGATGCCGGATCCAAGGTTCACGATAGGCAGCATGACCAGTGTATCAATACGGTATGCCGTCGTGATGGCGGTAACGGTATCTGTTCCGAAGCGGTTCATAAAATCCTGCAAAACAAGCCCTCCCAAAGAGCTGATACTGGATTGCAGCATCGGCGGCAGACCGAAGCGCACACCTTCCCGCACAACGGCACCGCAGAAATTCTCTTTTCGATAGCCGCTTTTCAGCCAGCTGTATTTCTTCGTTCCGTATAATACGATGAATACGGTCATCGTCGCCTGCGACAATACCGTTGCCGTAGCTGCACCCTGTACGCCCCAACGCAGCTTCGCAACGAAAAAAATGTCCAGCAGCACATTCACGATTGAAGAAAGCAGGATGGAAAGAAACGGAATACGACTGTCTCCGAGTCCGCGCAAGGCTGCGGTATAAGTATTGCAGACCGATAAAAACGGCAGTCCGAGAAAAATGATACGGATATAGCTTGCGGCAAGATCAATCGTGTCTGACGGAGTGTGCAGGAGCGCCATAAACTGCCAGGACAGCATGGAACCTCCTGCCGCAATGACCGAGAATACGCCGCCAAGGATGACAGAGAATACCGCCAGCACAGGCGGGATGTTTTCCTGCTTCTTCGCCCCAAAGTTTTTTGCGATCAGGACAGACAGCCCAAGCGTGAATCCGGTGATGGTTGTGATAAAGAAGTTGATGGGCGTTGTTGTTACTCCAATGGCAGACAGGTGCAGTTCGCCATCGACATTGCCGATGATGAATGCATCCGCCCAGTTGTAAAGCTGCTGCAATACGCCGCTGAGGATCAGCGGCAGACTGAAGCAGATCAGTTCTTTCATGATGGTTCCCAGTTTTTGATTTTCTTTCATATTGTCCTCCCGAAAATTGCAGAACAAAACCACGCAACTGTTCTGCACAATTGCGTGGTTAAAAGCAGCATATCAAATGCCTTGAAAACCCCACGTCATAAATTTTGTAGTGCCATTATAACACAGAAAAATGTGATCCGCAATACTTCTGACTGGCTCATTTCCGGTCTGTTACATGGAAAACCGGCAGATATTTCACTGCCGGCAAAACACATGATTACACCTGATGGCATGCCACCATCCGCCCCTCCACTTCCCGGAGCTCCGGTTCCTCTGTCCTGCAGCGCTCTGTGGCATAGGGACAGCGGGTATGGAACCTGCAGCCTTTCGGCGGGTTGATGGGACTGGGGATCTCTCCCTGCAGCAGCTGCTTTTCTTCTCCGCGCAGATGAGGATCTGCAACAGGTATCGCATTGATCAGGAATCTGGTGTAGGGATGCAGCGGATTCTGGTAGATCGTCTCCGAATCTCCGATCTCGCAGACCTTTCCCAGGAACATCACACATACCCGGTTGGAGATGAAGCGCACGACGGAAAGGTCATGACTGATGAACAGATAGGTCAGGCCGTACTGTGCCTGAATATCCTTCAGCAGATTCAGCACCTGGCTCTGGACCGAGACATCCAGCGCCGATACCGGCTCATCGCAGATGACCAGGGACGGATTCAGGGCGATGGCCCGGGCGATCCCGATCCTCTGTCGCTGACCGCCGGAAAACTGATGTGGATAACGGTACAGGAATTCTCTCGGCACACCGACCGCATCCATCAGCTCCAGCACCCTTGCCTTCAGGACTTCTTTATTTTCACATACTTTATATGTAACCAGCGGTTCTGCAATGATGTCGTGGACATTCATTCGGGGATCCAGAGATGCATAAGGGTCCTGAAAGATCATCTGCATCTGTCTGCGGTAAGGCGCAAACGCTGCCGGCTTCATGGCAGAAATCTCCGCCCCTTTAAAAAATACTTTTCCGGATGTCGGCCTGAGCAGCTGGATCAGCGTGCGGCCAAGGGTGGATTTGCCGCATCCGCTCTCTCCTACCAGGGCCAGGCATTCTCCTTCATAAATATCCAGACTGATATCTGAAACTGCATGCACCGAGCGCTTCCGGTCTACCGGGAATTCCTTTACCAGATGCTCGCAGTGAAGCAGTACATTTTTTTCTTTACTCATGGGCGGCCTCTCTTTCTTCCGTTAAAAAACACCGGACATGATGTCCTTCTCCCACCTCATACAGCCCCGGTCTCTCCTTCTGACAACGCTCCATCGCAGCAGCACACCGTCTGCAGAAGGCACAGCCCTCCGGCAGATGCATCAGGTTCGGCACCACGCCGGGAATGGTGGACAGGCGCTCCGGCAGATTTTCCAGACGGATAATGGAAGCCAGCAGTCCTCTGGTATAGGGATGCTCCGGATGATCGAACAGGGTATACACATCTCCCTGTTCTACTACTTTTCCTGCATACATCACATACACATAATCGCACATCTGGGCAATGACTCCCAGGTTGTGGGAGATCAGCAGACAGCTCATACCCGTGGTATCGCAGAGTTCTTTGATCAGCTTCAGGATCTGGGCCTCAATGGTCACATCCAGCGCCGTGGTAGGCTCATCCGCGATCATCAGCTTCGGCCTGCAGACCATGGCCATGGCGATCATTACACGCTGCCGCAGTCCGCCGGACAGCTCATGAGGATAACATTCGTACCGTTTCTCCGGCTCACTGATGCCTACCTGACGGAATACCTCCAGCACACGCTCTCTGGCCTCCGACTTTGTGATCTTCTGATGGATCATGATGGCTTCCCGCACCTGTTTTCCCACCTTGACCACGGGATTCAGGCTGGTCATCGGCTCCTGAAAGATCATGCTGACCTCTTCGCCCCGCACCTTCCGTCTCTCCCTGGCGCTCAGTTTCGTCAGGTCTTTTCCATCAAGAAGGATCTCTCCTTCCACCACACGGCCCGGATATTTCAGCAGATCCATGATCGATTTGGCCGTCATACTTTTTCCGCAGCCGGACTCTCCGACAATTCCCACAATTTTTCCTTTCGGCACCTGGATCGAGACATCGTCCACCGCCGGCACCACACCTTTTCTCGTGAAAAAGCAGGACTTCAGATGATTCATTTCCAATAATAATTCTTCCATGTCTGTCCTCCTTATGAATCCTTCAGATGTGGATCCAGCACATCCCTGAGGCCGTCGCCCAGGAAGTTGAATGCAAGCACCACCAGCATGATCGCGGCACTGGGCGCAAGGCTCAGCCACGGGGCATTATACAAGTAAGTACGTCCCAGATTTACCATAAGTCCCCAGGAAGAGTTCGGCAGCTGTACACCGATACCCAGGAAGCTTAAGGAGCTCTCAGACAGGATCGCGGAAGGTACATCCAGCGTAAACAGCACGATCAGGGAAGGAATACAGTTGGGAAGCACATGGCGCAGAATGATCGTAAAATCCTTCACACCCATACTGCGGGCCGCCTCCACATATTCTGTCTCCCGAAGAGAAAGTGTCTCGGAACGGACCACACGGGCCACACCGGCCCAGTTGGTGATCGCCAGCGCAATAAAAATACTGCTGATACCGTCACCCAGCGTATACATGATAACCATGGCCAGAAGCAGCGACGGGAATGACAGCACCACATCTGCCAGACGCATGATCACAGAATCTACAATACCTCCCACATAACCGCTGATCATTCCCAGAAACACACCGATCAGCATGGAAGCCACCGTCGGCACGATACCGACAGCCAGAGAGACCCTGGCTCCGTACAGAAGTCTGGTCAGCACATCTCTTCCCAGCTCATCCGTACCCAGCAGATGTTTCGCGGAAGGGGGAGACAGTCTGGCCAGAAGATCCATCTCCTCGGAAGTATATGGGGTCAATACCGGCGCCAGAGCGGCAAGAAGAATAAACAGCAGGATCAGAATACCGGAAAACACCGCCAGTTTATTGCTGGAAGCCATCCGCTTCATCTTATCTTTGAAAGTATCGCTCTCACCCAACTGAGATTCCAGAGCCTGTCCGCTCCCATTTTCTCCGGTCTGCGCGAGCAGTTCCTCTACGATTTCTTTTTTCTTTTTCATGCTCACGCCCCCTTTCTGATTCTCGGATCCAGTACCGTATACAGACAATCCGCGATCAGGTTGCCCACAATGACGATCACAGTAGTAAACAGTACTGTCCCCTGAAGCAGCGGAATATCACGGCTGGTGATCGCATCAACTGCAAGACGCCCGATCCCGTTGATGGAAAAGATCGTTTCTGTGATGACCGCACCGGACAGAAGGCTGGAGATCTGCAGGGCCATCATGGTGATGACCGGCAGCATGGCATTTCGAAGCCCGTGAAACAGGATCACCGCGCCCCGTCCCAGCCCCTTGGCCTTCGCCGTATCAATATAATCCTCTTGAAGCACTTCCACCAGGGTGGAACGGGTCAGTCTGGCAATACTTCCGGCACTGTTCCAGCCCAGAGCGACTGCCGGCAGAATAAATCCGGTCCATTTCTTCACGCCGGAAATGTCCACCCAGTGCATCTTGTACGCAATAAAATACTGCAGCACCATAGCCACCATGAACACAGGAACAGAAACTCCCAGCAGAGAAAATCCCATGAAAAGCCGGTCAAGAATCCCGTCTTTTTTCACCGCCGCCACGATTCCGCAGATGATTCCGATCACCCATGCGATCAGAGCTGCCAGCAGTGCCAGCTTCACAGTATTCGGAAAAGCCACGGCCAGAAGCTCCGTCACCGGCTTGTTCAGGGTATAGCTGGTACCGAAATCACCGGTACAAATATCTTTGATATAAGTGATGAACTGTACATAGATCGGTTTGTCCAGATTCATTTCCGCGGTCAGCCTGGCGATGGTTTCTGCATTGGCATGTTCACCCATCATAGTCGTGACCGCATCTCCCGGCACTATGCGCAGCAGAATAAATATCATGAGCGACACGCAGAACAGAACGATCAGTGTCTGCACCACTCTTTTTCCTATACTTTTTATCATATGGTTCCCTCTCCATAATGTGGTGGTCCGGTCAGTACACAGATACAATCTGCATGGTTCTTCGTAACGTATACCAGAACCGAACATCACATTCTTTATGATAAGACGCAAGTGATTCCGGAACCGGGTCTGGCACAATACCAGACCCGGTCTCGGAATCATAAATGAAACAATACATATTTTACATGTCTATCAGCAATTATTTCATCGTCACATCTTTGATGAAGAAATCACTGTAGCCTGCCCAGTGCGGTACGAAGCTTTCTACCTCATCACCGATCGCAAAGTAGTGATCCAGTGAAAACAGCGGTACCCAGGAGAAATCTTCATGGATGATCTTCTCTTCCAGTGCCTGATATTCCGCATAGCGCTCATCATCATCTATGATTGTGGACGCTGCTGCCACACGGTCGATCACATCCGTATCCTTGTAATTGTCAGAACGAAGCACCGTATTTTCCACACTGCCGAAGAAAGTAACCATGATGTTGGCCGGGTCATTGTAGTCCATGGTCCAGGTTCCCACGAAGGAATCCAGTTCTCCGGATTTTCTGGTGGCCAGCCAGCTGGACTGATCGTATGTCTTGATCTCCATGTTGATGCCCACAGCTGCCAGCTGCTGCTGGATGATCTGATCTACCATCTGCACATTTGTGCTGGAAGAAGAATCATATGCCATCTCAAAGGTAATCTCACCGTCTTTGTATCCAGCGTCTTCCAGAAGCTTCTTTGCGCCTTCCGGATCATATACGATCTCAGTGGCATTGTCATTATGTCCCAGGACACCGGTCGGGATGATACTCTGCTCCAGATGTCCCTTTCCGCTGTAAACGGCATCCAGGATCGTCTGACGGTCTACCGCCATCTGGATCGCCTGACGAACCACCGGGTCAGACAGATACTCACTGTCCGCATTCAGAGACATATAGGTCAGGGCCAGACGATTGCCGGCGATCAGCTTGTCCGCATACTGTGTCTCGTATACAGATGCGATAATGGAAGCATCCTGATAATCCAGATCCAGAATATCCAGCTCACCGTTCTGATACATCAGATTCTGGGTGGATGCATCCGGAACGATGTGGATCACACAGGTATCAACGGAAGGAGCCTCGCCCCAGTAATTCTCATTTCTGACCAGAGTAATGTGATCGTTGTTTGCCCACTCTGTCACGATGTATGGACCGGTACCGATACATTCCTCTACATTCACTCCGTAGTTGGACGCCGCTTCCACAGTCGTCTTGTCGATAATACCCATAACAGCGGAGGTCAGCTCTGCCACAAATCCTGCATTCGGTGCGGAAAGTGTCATGGAAATCTGATAATCACCGTCTACTGTGATGCCCTCAACGGTATCTGCGGCGCCATCCATGAATTCCTGAGCGCCCTTCACCTCCAGCGGAATATCCGCATTGATAGACTCCGGAGAGAGAAGATGCATAAAGGTGTACTCTACATCCTCAGCTGTGAAATCCTCGCCGTTGCTGTACTTCACGCCCTCACGCAGTGTGAACGTGTAGGTCAGACCGTCATCACTCACTGAATAATCTGTACAGAGACTGTTCACGATCTCTGTGCTTCCGTCCTCCAGCACCTTGATATCAAACAGGCGGTCGAACACATTCATCGGTACATAATAGTCATTGGATGTATCCATAACATCCAGAGTCGCAATATCCTCGCTCAGTGCGACATCCAGGACATTCCCGCCCTCTTCTGCCATCACTGACATACCTGCGCCGATACTGGTGACAGCAAGTGTACATGCCAAAAGCGTCATTACTGTTTTTCTTTTCATTCTCTGATCCTCCTCATCATATCCTTGACTGTTTTATAGAATCTGAATGTAAAACAATCCTCTTATGCTAACAAAAAAAATAACACAATAAATAACGCAGCCATACTTGTGAACGGCCGCGTACGCTTTTCTGATAACATAAAAATGCAAGAACTGCGCTCCGCACCGAACGTGCGACAGTCAG
>JAQXWO010000217.1 GCA_029225485.1 Lachnospiraceae bacterium | reverse complement strand
TCCCGATAGCACAGTTGTAAAAGCCTCAGCGTAGCCCGCTACGCCTGCGTTTTTACAACTGCACTCTCGAAAAAGCATCCTCACCGAAACATTAAGGTATTTATCGTGGCTTATACTAGCTTTCAAAATTGAAACCAAAGGTTGCCTCCGTCAATTCGTTCAATTTATGACGTAATATTGCATCATTCATATAGTCTTTTACTAATCTCATTATGTCCTCCATTATTTCATCATCTATAGCTTTCAATAAAACATTTCCCTATACTTCAACAGTGGCTCTAAATATGATTTATCAGTCCAATCACATTTCTGTCCCGCGAGGGTTTTCGTAAGAAAATCCCAAGTTTTGAATGCAAAAATCCATTTGCGAAGCAAATTTTGCATGGATTTTTGCTCGTTACTGGAACGCAGTAACGATATGCCTGAGACAGACTGCGTCGCCTGTTTAGTACCCCAGGTTAAGGCTCTATCCTTCTTTGCTGTGGACAACTCTTGCTTTTCGATCTATAATAACAAAATCAGAACAGAAAGGAGCCGTTTTTCCATGCCCGCAAACAGCAGAATCTCTTCCCTGAAAGAAGAGCGACATCATGGCACCGTCACCTTCCCCTGTGCATTTTATCAGGCAGATTACCATCATGCCGGGGCCGGGATGCCCTTTGTGACCAAGCATCACTGGCACGAGGAAATCGAGATCATCTACTTTGAGCAGGGGACTTATGAGCTGAAGATCAACATGAAAACCTGGACTTTAAGCGAGCCATGTTTCTTTTTTGTCAACAGCGGAGAGCTTCACTCCATTGCCTCAAAGCGGCTGTACCTGGAACAGGCTTTCGTATTTTCTCCATCCATCATCAGTTTTGAGCTTCCCGATTCTTCTCAGAATCTACTGACACGACCGCTGATCAGCCGGGAACTTTCCTTTCCTGGATTTCTTCCTGGCAGCCATCCGGCCTTTCCCGAGATCCTGGAGGAATTTCAGAAGATCCGCCGGATCTTCTGTCAGGATCAGCCCGGAGGACAGGATCAGTATACTGTATCCTCTGTTCCAGCCCAGCTGCGTACCAAAGCAGCTCTGCTGAATATTCTGTCCTGCCTGGAGGAGCATCATCTCCTCTCCAGCAAAAAGCCGGACTCCAATCATTCGATCGAAGCTCTGAAGACGGTCATGACCTACATCAAGGAAAATTATCAGGAAAAGATCTATATCTCGGATCTTGCCCTGCTGGTGAACATGAATGAGCAGTATTTCTGCCGTTTCTTCAAAAAAGCACTCGGCAAAACTCCCATTGAGTACATCAATGATTTTCGCATCCGCCAGGCTGTTCTGCTCATGCAGGAGACGGAGCTTCCCGTCATGAATGTCTGTCTGGAATGCGGTTTCAACAATCTGGGACACTTTATGAAGGAATTTAAAAAGAGCACACAGCTGACTCCTCTTCAGCTGCGCAAGAAATATGTAGAATCCCTCCATTCGCAAAATATCAATATACCGTAATTTTTTATCATATTATCATAGGACTTTTCCTTCTTCTGACATTATACTGGAATTAATGTGGAATCTGTCGTGCATCGGCCGGCAAAGGCCGTGCGTCAGAAAACCAGCCGTACGATTTTATGTATCAGAAGGAGGATTTTTAATGCAGAAGAAATGGTGGCATGAAAAAGTTGCCTATCAGATTTACCCCAAAAGCTACTGTGATTCCAACGGTGACGGCATCGGAGACCTGCAGGGTATTATCAGCAAACTGGATTACCTGAAGGAGCTTGGTGTCGATATTATCTGGTTATCTCCTATTTATTGCTCTCCACTGGCAGATCAGGGATATGATATTTCAGACTATTACAACATCGATCCCCGTTTCGGTACCATGGAAGACATGGAGCAGCTGATCGCCGAAGCCAAAAAACGTGATATGTACATTCTGATGGATCTGGTGGTCAACCATTGTTCTGATGAACATGAATGGTTCCGGAAAGCCTGCGAGGATCCGGATGGAAAATACGGGAAATATTTTTATATTGAAGATGCCAGAGACGGAAAGCTCCCCTGCAACTGGCGTTCCTACTTCGGCGGCAGTGTGTGGGAAAAGCTCCCGGGCCATGAAGACAAGTATTATCTCCATCTGTTTCATAAGAAACAGCCGGATCTGAACTGGGAAAATCCCGAGCTCAGAGAGGAAGTCTACACGATGATCAACTGGTGGCTGGATAAGGGCCTGGCCGGCTTCCGCATCGATGCGATCATCAATATCAAAAAAGCCCTGCCCTGGAAAGATTATCCTGCAGACCGTGAGGATGGACTGTGCAGTGTCCAGTATATGCTGAAGGATGCTGTGGGTGTCGGTGATTTTCTCGGCGAGATGAGAGACCGCACCTTCAAGCTTTACGATGCTTTCACCGCCGGTGAAGTCTTTAATGAAAAAGAGGAAGAGCTTCCTGACTTTATCGGTGACAACGGATATTTTTCCACCATGTTTGATTTCCGTGAGGCTGTCTGCGGTACCAGCGACAAAGGATGGTATGACTGTAAGATCATCACCCCGGATGACTATCGCTCCTGTGTATTTGAAAGCCAGGCAAGGGTGGAGGGCGTCGGTTTTCTTTCCAATATCATCGAGAATCACGACGAGCCCCGGGGTGTAAGCCGCTATATCCCGGAAAGGGACTGCTGTGATACCAGCAAAAAAATGCTGGCAACTTTGAATTTCATGGTAAAGGGACTCCCCTTCCTCTATCAGGGACAGGAGATCGGCATGGAAAACATCAAATTCGAGTCCATTGACGAGGTAGATGACATTTCCACCCTGGACGAATATCAGGTGGCACTGAAAGCGGGACTTTCTCCGGAAGAAGCCCTCAAAGCAATGGGCCGTTTCAGCCGTGACAATGCTCGCACTCCCTTCCAGTGGAGCAGCGAAGCAAATGCAGGATTCACCACCGGCACACCCTGGCTGCGCGTCAATCCCAACTATCCGGAGATCAATCTGGCTGCCCAGCGGAATGATCCGGACTCTGTCTATCAGTATTACCGGAAGCTGATTGCCCTTCGCAAGGATCCAGAATACAAAGACGTAATCGTATACGGAACACTGATTCCGCTCTGGGAAGATCAGACGAATCTCATGGCATTTTACCGAAAGTCAGAGAATCAAACGCTTCTCGTAATTGCCAACTATCAGCGTGATCCCAGAACCGTCACTCTGGAAGGCGGTTTCCGTAAGCTTCTGTTAAGCAACCTGCCGGAACTGACTTCCGAGGGCTGCACGATCACCCTTGCCGGATACCAGGCCGTGGTACTGGAAGTGTAAAGGACTCAGCTGTCCTGTGCACTCTGTAAGATATCTTTTACTACCTCGCCTGCAAGGATCAGACCTGCCACTGCCGGCACAAAGGCATTGCTGCCCGGCGTCTGCCGGCGTTTTGTAAACCCCCTGGATCCTGCTGCTTCCGCTGACTCTTCTTTCTGCCCTGCCATATCCGGAGCGTTTTCTTCCTCCTGAATGGCATCGGGCTGAAGAGGCGTCAGCGGTTTTTCTTCGGAATACACGACTTTCAGGTGATCGATCCCCCGTTTTTTCAGTTCCCGGCGCATCACTTTAGCCAGTGGGCAGGCAGATGTTTTGCTGATATCTGCCACCTGAAATGCGGCCGGATCCATTTTGTTGCCGGCGCCCATGGCACTGATGACGGGCGTCCCTGCCTCCCGGGCCTGCTGGATCAGCATCAGCTTGCCGGTCACAGTGTCGATGGCATCCACCACATAATCATACTGGGCAAAGTCAAACTGAGAGGCCGTCTCCGGCAGATAAAAGATCCGGTAAACATTCACCCGGGCATTTGGATTAATATCCAGGATCCTCTCCTTTGCCACATCCACCTTATACTTCCCGATCGTACTGTGCAGCGCATAGATCTGACGGTTCAGATTGGAAAGGCAGATCCTGTCACTGTCCACCAGATCCAGGGTGCCGATGCCGCTGCGGGCCAGAGCTTCCGCCACATAGCCGCCCACGCCGCCTACACCGAACACGGCCACCCTGGCGCGTCTCAGTCGTTCTGTGCTTTCCGGTCCTGCCAGTAATTCCATTCTTGAAAACTGAGTTTCCATCTACCCATCCTTCCTTTCCAGTGTTTCATTCATGCTTCCTGTCCGGTATCCGTTCAGATCCAGAGTCACATAAGAAAAACCATATCTGCGGAATTCTCCGGCAATCCTCTCTCTTATGCCCTTCCGGATAATCTTTTCTATCTCTTCCGGAACCACCTCAATGCGGGCCATTGATCCGTGCACCCGCACCCGCATCTGCCGGAATCCCATAGACATCAGCAGCTGTTCCGCCTGCTCCACCATCGCCAGCTTCTCTTTTGTGATGGACTCGCCATAGACAAATCTTGAGGCCAGACATGCATAGGACGGCTTATCCCAGGTAGGAAGACCCAGCATATGAGACAACTGACGGATCTCCTGTTTGGTCAGTCCGGCTTCCCGCAGAGGACTTTTGAAATCGAGTTCTGCCACTGCTGACAGTCCCGGACGGTAATCTCCCAGATCATCTACATTGGAGCCTTCCGCCATATACCGGATTCCTTCCTTTTCGGCCGTATCCCGGATCTTGCCAAAAAGTTCCTTCTTGCAGAGATAGCACCGGTTCGGCGGATTTTTTGAAAATGCTTCTCCTGACAGCAGATCCGCCTTAACGATAATCTGACGGATCCCCTCTGCCCGGCAGAAGCTTATGGACTCCTCCAGCTCCCATTCGGGGAACTGATCCGCCTGTGCCGTCACAGCAACTGCTCTGTCTCCCAGCACCATGCTGGCTGTTTTCAGCAAAAAAGCAGAATCCACTCCGCTGGAAAAAGCAATGGCCACGCTGCCCATATCACGCAAAATCTTTTTCAGTGTCTCAAATTTCTGATACGTCTGCGGACTGATCTCCCGCTGCATTTCTTCCTTTTGCTGATCCGTACATTTCTGTATTTCTTTTTGTTCTGTATTCATCTTTTTATACTCAGCAGAGCTGTTTCCCTTTCTTTATCGTATTATATAATTTCTATCTGCTTGCTCAGTTTTTAATTTTGGAAAAAAGTGTGCGTCGCACACTTTTTATCACTTTTTAAGCCAGACTGCAGGAATCCTCGATCACCTGCCACAATTCCTCCCGCCCCTGTTTTGTCTCGGCAGAGAATGGAATGATCAGCGTCTCAGGCTTGGTTCCCAGTCCTTCCCGGATCAGTTTGATCTGTTTCTGTATCTGGCTGCGTTTGATCTTGTCCAGTTTGGTCGCAATGATCACCGGCTCATATCCCTGATAGCAGATCCAGTCGTACATGGTTTTGTCATTTGCTCCCGGCTCATGACGGATATCCACCAGAAGAAATACGGCCCGCAGCTGACGGGAGCTGTGCAGATAATTCTCGATCATCCTGCCCCATTTTTCCTTTTCCGTCTGGGAGATCTTCGCGAAACCGTATCCCGGAAGATCCACCAGATACAGTTCCTGATTCACATTATAAAAGTTCACCGTCTGGGTCTTTCCCGGCTGTCCGCTGGTTCTGGCGAGAGCCTTGCGGTTCACCAGTGCATTGATCATGGAAGATTTTCCCACATTAGATTTTCCGGCGAAGGCTACTTCCGGCCGCTGATTCTCTGGCAGCTTGCTGGTGATTCCGCACACGGTCTCTAATTCTACATTTTTAATAATCATATGATCCTCCATAATTCCACTCAAAATCTACCGCACCAGTGCTTCTGCCAGCACCTCTTTCATATGCTTTACAAAAATAATCTTCAATCCGTCTGTGATCTCCTCGGAGATCTCTTCCACATCCGGCCGGTTTTCTGCCGGAACCAGCACACGCTTCATGCCTGCCTGATTGGCAGCCAGCAGCTTCTCCTTCAGACCTCCGATGGGCAGCACACGCCCCCGCAGAGTGATCTCACCAGTCATAGCCACATCCGCATACACCGGAATCTCTGTCACTGCAGACAGAATGGCGGTCGCCATGGTGATACCCGCCGACGGGCCATCCTTCGGGACGGCGCCTTCCGGAATATGGATATGGATATCATGCTTCTGGAAAAATTCTCCGTCGATCTTGTATTCCTCACTGAGTGAACGGATATAGCTGATGGCCGTGCGGGCCGACTCTTTCATCACGTCTCCCAGCTGACCGGTCAGAAGAAAGTCTCCCTTGCCCGGCATGATATTGACCTCGATCTGAAGCGTATCTCCTCCAACGCTGGTCCAGGCCAGTCCACGGACGATACCGATCTCATTCTGGTCATTTTTCTTCTGCACAGAATACTTTTTCCGTCCCAGATATTTCTCCAGGCTCTTCTCTGTCACCCTGATACTCTGATCCGGATCCTCTGCCAGCGTGCGGGCAGCTTTCCTGCAGATCTCACCGATCCTGCGTTCCAGCTGACGGACACCGGCCTCCTTTGTGTAACCGCTGATCAGCCGCGCCATCGCCGGCTTCGTGATCGTCAACTGACTCTTTTTCAGTCCGTGATGCTCCAGCTGCTTCTTCATCAGGTGCTCTC
This sequence comes from Lachnospiraceae bacterium, assembly GCA_029225485.1. Lineage (GTDB taxonomy): Bacteria > Bacillota > Clostridia > Lachnospirales > Lachnospiraceae > Choladousia. Next base: position 6,041 of record JAQXWO010000217.1, on the reverse strand, counting down.
TGGCGATATGCAGCTTTTCATTTTCCGTATAGCTGGTAACCTCGATCAGCTCCATGCGGTCCAGCAGCGGCCGTGGAATCGTATGCACATCGTTGGCCGTGGCAATAAACATCACCTGGGACAGATCGATGGGAAGCTCAATATAATGATCCCGGAACTTCACATTCTGCTCTGAGTCCAGCACCTCCAGCAGCGCGGAAGAAGTGTCGCCCTTGTAATCACTGCTGACCTTGTCGATCTCATCCAGCAGCATCAGCGGATTCTTCACGCCCGCCTGGCGCATACCATTGGCGATCCGTCCCGGCATCGCTCCCACATATGTCCTTCTGTGGCCCCGGATCTCAGCTTCATCTCTGACTCCTCCCAGACTGATACGGACATATTTTTTGTCCAGTGCCCTGGCAATGGAGCGGGCAATGGAAGTCTTGCCCGTACCGGGAGGTCCCACCAGACAGATGATCGGGCTGTCTCCCTTTTTCGTGAGGGTACGCACAGCCAGATATTCGATCACACGTTCCTTGACCTTCTCCAGTCCGTAATGATCCTCCTCCAGGACCTTCCAGGCATTCTTCAGGTCTTCATTATCCTCAGACATCCTGTCCCAGGGCATTTCCAGAAGCGTTTCGATATAACCGCGAAGCACAGAGCTTTCTGCCGCATTGCTTCCGATCCCTTTCAGCCGCTCTGCCTCCTTGATGATCTTCTCTTTCACTTCATCAGCGGCGATGAGCTCCCCGGCTGCCTTTTTATACTTTTCAATCTCAGACAGAAGTGTATTTTCTCCAAGCTCTTCCTGTATCACCTTGATCTGCTCACGGAGAATATATTCTTTCTGATTCTTATCCACCCGTTCTCTGACCTGCTGCTGGATCTCGTTGCGGATCCGGATAATCTCGATCTCATTCACCAGGATCGTACAGAGTGTCTCATATCTCACAGACAGATCCGGAGCCTCCAGCAGCTTCTGACGCTCCGTAAAATACATCGGAAGATGGTTTGACACCTCGGATACCAGATGTTCCAGATCATGATTTTCCATCAGAGCCCTCTGCTGATCATTCCCGAATTTCTGATTCAGCTGGCAGTAGCGCACCAGAAGATCATGGAGGGCACGCACCATACCCTCCGCAGTGACCGGATCCAGCTCCGGCTTTTTCTCCTCAGAAATCTCCACATCCGCGCAGAGATATCCTCCTGCCTCTTCCATGCGCATCAATCCTGCCCGCTGCTCACCTTCTACCATGAGCCGTACAATACCCTTGGGCATCTTGGCCACATTTCTGACTTTCGCGATCGTACCTGTCTCATACAGTCCCTCAAGCCCCGGCTGATTTTCATCCGGATCCCGCTGCGTGACTAAAAAGATCCTCTGATCGTGTTCCATAGCTGCCTCAACCGCCCGGATGGACCGCTCTCTGCTGACATCAAAATGCAGCATCATGGAAGGAAGAACCGTCAGCCCCCGCAGCGGAAGCATCGGCATCGCATTTATCGTTTCGTTCATAACTGTCATCTATCACTCCAAACCATCGTTACTGTTCACTTAAGCCTGAAGATTCAGGCGCTCTCTTCTATCTTGCCGGCCCTGCGTTTTCTCCGTCCGGTCAGCGCCTCTCTGTGCGTCAGCACCGGCTCCCCTGTACCTTCGATCACATCCTTCGTCACCACACAGGATTCAATGGAATCATCGGAGGGAAGCTTGTACATCAGATCCATCATGGCAGTCTCCATGATAGCGCGAAGTCCTCTGGCACCGGTATTCCGCGCGATCGTCTTGTCCGCAATGGCTTCAATCGCCTCCGGCTCAAAGGTAAGCTCCACATCATCCAGGCCAAAAAGTCCCTGATACTGCTTCACGATCGCATTTTTTGGCTCCGTCAGAATGCGCACCAGGGCGTCCTTGTCCAGCTCATCCAGAGCCACAACCACCGGCACACGACCGACAAACTCAGGAATCATACCGAATTTGATAAAATCCTGGGGAAGCACCTGTTTCAGGCACTCTCCTTTCCTGTGCCTGGTGCCGTCAGCGATCTCCGCATTGAATCCGATAGACTTCCGGTCCATTCTCGTCTCAATGATCTTCTCGATCCCCTCAAAAGCACCTCCGCAGATGAACAGGATATTCGTCGTATCGATCTGAAGCAGCTCCTGATGGGGATGCTTGCGGCCACCCTGAGGCGGTACGGAAGCCACGGTACCCTCCAGGATCTTCAGAAGCGCCTGCTGCACACCTTCTCCAGATACGTCACGTGTGATGGACGCGTTCTCAGACTTTCTGGTGATCTTGTCGATCTCATCAATATAAATAATACCGTACTCTGCTTTTTTGATATCGTAATCTGCCGCCTGTATGATCTTCAGCAGGATATTTTCCACATCCTCACCTACATATCCGGCCTCTGTCAGAGATGTGGCATCCGCAATGGCAAATGGCACATTCAGCAGCTTCGCCAGGGTCTGCGCCAGCATGGTCTTTCCGCAGCCGGTAGGACCAAGCATCAGGATATTACTCTTCTGCAGTTCCACATCAAGATACTTGCCGCTGGTGATTCTCTTGTAATGATTGTAGACTGCTACTGCAAGTGCTTTCTTTGCATCATCCTGTCCGATGACATAGTCATCCAGGAACTCTTTGATCTCCATAGGACGAAGCAGATTGATCTCTGTCTCATTTTCCGCGACATACTCTTCATTCAGTTCTTCTTCAATGATCTCCGAACAGATATCGATACAGTCATCGCAGATATATACCCCATTCGGTCCGGCAATCAGCTTGCGGACCTGATCTTCTGTCTTATTGCAAAAAGAACATCTGATCTTATCTCCTATTTTTCCCGGCATATTTTCACCTCATATATAGATCTATCTCTCATTCACACAATAAAGGGACTGTCACAAACATCTTATGCAACAGCCCCATCCATTTTTATACTCTGGAAGTAATCACTTCGTCGATCAGGCCGTATTCTTTCGCTTCTTCCGCGGTCATCCAACGGTCTCTTTCTGTATCAGCCGCAATCACATCATACGGCTTGCCTGTATTAGCTGCCAGAATCTCATTTAATTTCTTCCTGGTCTGCAGAATCTGATCGGCAACAATCTTGATATCACTTGCCTGTCCCTGAGCTCCGCCGGAAGGCTGGTGAATCATCACTTCAGCATTCGGAAGTGCCAGACGCTTGCCCTTCTTACCGCCTGCAAGCAGGAACGCTCCCATGCTGGCAGCCATTCCCATACAGATCGTGGACACATCGCACTTGATATACTGCATGGTATCGTAAATCGCCATACCCGCTGTCACGGAACCGCCCGGACTGTTGATATACAGATGAATATCTTTGTTCGGATCCTCGGACTCAAGGAAAAGGAGCTGTGCAACGACCAGATTCGCACTGACATCCGTCACTTCTTCTCCGAGAAAAATGATTCTGTCTTTCAGCAGTCTGGAAAAGATATCGTAAGAACGCTCTCCTCTTCCGGTCTGCTCAATCACATAAGGTACCAGACTCATCTTGTATCCCCTCTTTTCTGTCTCTGAAAAACACAGGCCGCATAAGCCAAGGTCATTACTCAGCCTTCGGCTCCTCTGCCTTCTCTACTTCTACTGCAGCATCTGTAATCATGTCAACAGCAGCCTGGATCGCCAGGTCATTCTTCATCTGCTCTTTCTCATAATCACCCATCAGCTCTTTGAGCTTGGCTGCTTCCATCTTGTAAGCTGCTGCCATCTTCTCGATCTCAGCATCCAGCTTCTCTTCCGGAACTTCGATGTTCTCAGCCTTGGCAATTGCTTCCAGTACGAGGCTGTTCTGGATGCGCTTCAGTGCCTCCGGCTTCATCTGCTCTGCCATCTGAGCGGCAGTAGCACCTGTGAACTGCAGATACTGCTCATATGAGATACCCTGAGACTCGATTCTTCTTGTGAAATCATCAGTCATGCGCTGTACCTGCTCCATAACCATAGCATCCGGGATCTCCATGGATGCATTTTCCACAGCTTTGGCAACTGCTTTGTTCTCTTTCTGACGTCTTGCGTCTGCTGTCTTCTTCTCAAGAAGCTTGCTGCGGATATCATCCTTATACTCTGCAAGTGTGTTGAACTCGGAAACATCCTGAGCGAACTCATCGTCTGCCTCCGGCAGCTCTTTCACTTTGATCTCATTTACTTTGCACTTGAAGACAGCCGGCTTGCCAGCAAGCTCTTTCGCATGATATTCCTCCGGGAATGTCACGTTCACTTCTACCTCTGCACCGATCTCGGCGCCGATCAGCTGATCCTCAAAGCCCGGGATAAAGCTTCCGGAACCGATAGTCAGCGGATAGTCTGTACCCTTGCCGCCCTCGAAAGGAACTCCGTCTACGGAACCCTCAAAATCAAGCTTGATCATATCGCCGGATGCTACCGGACGATCATCTACATCCAGCATTCTGGAATTGTTCTCGCGCTCTTTATCTACAGCCTTGTCCACTTCCTCTTCGGATACAGCTACTTCTGTCTTCTCAACCTCAAGCCCCTTGTACTCGCCAAGTGTAACAGCCGGCTTCAGAGCTACCTCTGCTGTGAAGATGAACGGCTTGCCTTCCTCGATCTGTACAACATCGATAGACGGACGGGATACGATCTCTTCTCCGCACTCTGCTGCCGCCTTGGAATATGCACCCGGAATCACTGCATTGGCTGCATCCTCATAAAAAATACCTGCGCCGTACATCTTCTCGATCATCTTGCGCGGTGCCTTTCCTTTTCTGAAGCCCGGGATGGAAATCTTGTTTTTATTCTTCTGATAAGCTTTCTCAAGCCCGCTGATAAACTCCTCTGCTGAAACCTCGATTGTAAGCTTCGCCATATTCTTTTCCAGTTTCTCTAACTGTGCACTCATTGCTCCAAATTCCTCCTTAATTATACCGTAGCCACGCTCTGCGGAGCCACTCATTCTGCCCGACGAAACATATTCCCGTCCAGAAAGCTTTTCTCATTATGACATATGAAAATTATTTTTCCCATATGCAGTCATTAAAGCAGTATAACACAGTCCATACAAAAATACCAGTCCCTTTTTTAGCAAATTAGGCCCATTTTTACCCTGTTTTTCAATGTTTTCGCAAATATTACTGATATATGATCGCTTTTCCCAGCTGATCTGCCGCTTCCTGTCCCTGAACACCTGCCACCAGAGAAAGAGCAAACGGAATCGCCGTACCCATTCCTCTGCTGGTCGTAACATTGCCGGATACGACCACCGGCTCCATGGATACCTCCGCACCTGTCAGCTGATCCTCAAAGCCAGGGTAGCAGGCCGCTTTTTTTCCTTTCAGAATACCGAGTCCTCCCAGTACGGACGGCGCAGCGCAGATGGCTGCCACCTTTTTTCCTGCGGCAGCCGCCTTCTGCAGCAGCAGCCCCAGCTCTTTATGCGCGCCCAGATGACGTGTCCCCGGCATTCCGCCCGGCAGGATCAGCATGGATGCATCCTCAAAATCTGCATGCTCAAACAGTTCATCCGCCTCCACTGTAATTCCATGGCTGCCCGTGATCTGCTTTTTTCCCATAATAGAGACCATCCTGATCTCGATCCCTGCTCTGCGCAGAATATCGACCACAGTCAGTCCCTCGATCTCCTCAAAACCATCTGCAAGAAAAATGTATGCTTTGCTCATAATAGATCCTCCATTTTTATCCACATTTCATATGTCTGTTCGGCGCCGGTCTCCACAATGCCTCTCATGTCGTCAGCGCTGCACTAGTATAATCCACGATAAATACCTTAATGTTTCGGTGAGGATGCTTTTTCGAGAGTGCAGTTGTAAAAACGCAGGCGTAGCGGGCTACGCTGAGGCTTTTACAACTGTGCTGTCGGGAAAGCAGACCAGCGAAACATAAGGTTATTTATCGCGGGTTATACTAGTACATCGTAAATTAAATAACTGACACATATGACTTGTCTATTTTCCCGATAGTACACCTCAAAAATACTCAGCGTAGCCCGCTACGCCTCCGTTTTTTGAGATGCACTCTCAGAAAAATATCCGGCGTCATC
>JAQXWO010000216.1 GCA_029225485.1 Lachnospiraceae bacterium | reverse complement strand
AGAAATGCCATTGTCATGCATCATGGTGCAATTAAAGTGCGAAGCACCCAGGGAGAAGGCACAACATTCTCCGTCCGGATCCCGCTGAGTCACGTATCATAGAGGGGGCATGAAGATGAAAAGGCGTGTTACATTTATGCTGAGTATCCTTTTCGCCTGCATGCTGACCGGATGCAGTGCGAATAACCCAGTGAGAGAAAAAGGAGATTATTATCTCTATTATACAAACATAGAAGAGACCGGACTGCAGAAGGAGATTTATGACGCTGCAGCCACATCGGCAGAAGAACTGATACCGGAACTGCTGGGCGCTCTGGAAAGAGTACCGAGGGAAAGCTCCTACATGAATCTGCTGACGGAAGATTTGAAAATTGAAAATTATAAATATGAAGACCATACGGTCAAACTGAATATGAGCGAATCCTACGGCACTCTGAGCAAGACAAAAGAAGTCCTGCTCCGGGCGGGTCTGGTGCGCACCCTGGTTCAGATTGACGATGTGGAGTATGTCACTATATCTGTAGCGGGAGAGCCTTTGACAGACAGTACCGGTGCAGAAATCGGACTTCTGAATGAAGACAGTTTTGTGGAAAATTCGGGGAAAGAGATCAACTCTTATATGAGTTCGACGCTGACGTTGTATTTTTCTGACGCGGAGGGATCATCCCTTATGGCTGAGAGCCGAAAGTTGTATTACAGCAGCAATGTTCCCATTGAACGAGTCGTGGTTGAGCAGATCGTCAAAGGTCCGAGAGAAGAAGGCCATATGGCAACGGTGGCTTCTGACACGAAAGTATTGGGGGTTACGGTTGTGGAAGATATCTGCTATGTGAATCTGAGCAGAGAGTTTTCAGAACATACTATGAATGTGCAGCAGGAGATCCCTGTTTATTCTATTGTTAATTCGCTGACTGCAAATTGCGATGTGAAAAAGGTGCAGATATCTGTTGAGGGGGAGAGCAACTATGTTTTCCGTGAGAATATGGATCTGAATCGGTATTATGAGCGAAATAGGGATCTGATTCAGCAGCAGTGAAAGCAGGGAGAAAAGTTTGAAGAAAAGACCATTGTGTGTCTTTTGTGTTCTCGTGATTGTGATACTCTGTATAACCGGATTATCCGGATACCGGCCATGGTATCCGGATAACCAATTGATCTGTTCTGTTGCGGAACAGCAAAAAGAAGTACGGATAGACGGTTATATCTATCAACGTGAATACAAAGATGAAAGAAATATTCTGTATCTAAAACAGGCAGTTCTGTCTGTTACATCCCATGATAAGTATAAAATTGAACATGTAAAAATAACCTGTGAGGTGCTGAAAGAAACAATACGGGTTGGAGACTTCGTGCGTGTGTGCGGAGAACTGAAGCCTGTGGAAGCGGCTACAAACCCGGGACAGTTTGATCCGGAATCTTATTACCGTTCAGGAAAAATCGGCTATACCATGTGGAATCCGGAAATTCAGGTGATCCGACGGCCCCTGTTTTCTCTGCATCATGTTCTGAATCAGCTAAAAGAGCGAATATCCGCTTCCCTGAAGGCGGCTGCGCCTGACGAGACAGGTACCATTCTCGCTGCCATGGTGACGGGGGACAAGTCGGATCTGGGGGAAGATATAACCAGTCTGTTTCGGCAGGGCGGGATCTCGCATGTGCTGGCCATATCAGGACTTCACTTGGGAATACTTGGCATGGGCCTTTATAAACTGTTAAGACGCGTGGGAATGCCTCTGAGACCTGCGGGCATCCTGGCAGTGGCTTTTATGTGCTGCTATGGGGGGATGGTTGGAACGGGAATTTCCACGTTGCGGGCTTTGCTGATGTTTGGCATAAAAATCGGCGGGGACCTGACCGGCAGGACCTACGATCCGCCTACGGCACTTGCGCTGACCGCTCTGGTGCTGCTGGCAGGAAATCCTGCTTATCTGACCGGGAGCAGCTTCTGGCTGTCATTTTCGGCGGTGCTGTCATTGATGATCTGGAAAGGGAAGCAGAAACTGGCAGGCGGAATCTGTCTCCATTTTTTCATGGCTCCCATACTGCTGTATTTTTTTTATGAGATTTCCTTTTACGGGATTTTATTGAATCTTATCGTGCTTCCGACGGTTTCGGTTGTATTGATCTCAGGATTTCTTGGAGGAATAGTCGGAATATTTGCTGCCGGCATGGGCAAGATTTTTGTGCTCCCTGCACGGTATATATTATATATCTATGAATATCTATGCA
>JAQXWO010000215.1 GCA_029225485.1 Lachnospiraceae bacterium | reverse complement strand
CAGGGCGGTCGTTATCAGGACGGCGGTCAGGGTACCAGACATCAGGGTGGACGTTATCAGGATGGCAGCCAGGGAAGCAGAAACCAGGGCGGTCGTTATCAGGACGGCGGTCAGGGCAACAGGAATCAGGGCGGAAACCGCAGCCAGGGAGGTCGTTCCATGGGAATTCCAAAGCCTCCGGTAGATACTAAGCCCCTTGAAAAGGAGAGCAGAAAGCGTACCGAGCGCGGCGACCGCAAGCAGAATGATAAAGGCGAGAAGCTCGACAGACTGGAAAAGAACGGACGTCCCGGACAGAAGGGCGGACAGAGCAAGAATCTTTCCAAGGCTGCAAAACCGGCACCGAAGCCTGTTGAGAAGCCGGAAGAGACGATCAAGAATATTACTATTCCCGAGAAGCTGACTATCAAAGAGCTGGGTGAAGCAATGAAGATCCAGCCGTCTGCCATTGTGAAGAAGCTGTTCCTTCAGGGTACCATGGTTACGGTCAATGAAGAGATCGATTACGACAAGGCAGAGGAAATTGCACTGGAGTTCAACTGCATCTGTGAAAAAGAGGAAAAGGTAGACGTACTGGAGGAACTGCTGAAAGAAGAGGAAGAAAATGAAGATCTGATGATCCCGCGTTCACCGGTAGTCTGCGTTATGGGTCATGTTGACCATGGTAAGACTTCCCTTCTGGATGCGATCCGTAATACTCATGTGATCGATAAAGAGGCCGGCGGAATCACACAGCATATCGGTGCTTATGTCGTGTCTATCAACGGACAGAAGATCACCTTCCTGGATACTCCGGGACATGAGGCATTCACCGCCATGCGTATGCGTGGAGCCAATGCCACCGATATTGCCATCCTCGTTGTGGCAGCTGATGATGGTGTCATGCCCCAGACTGTAGAGGCCATCAGCCATGCAAAGGCTGCCGGCACGGAAATTATTGTTGCCATCAATAAGATCGATAAGCCCAGCGCCAATATTGAGCGTGTAAAACAGGAGCTTTCCGAATATGGTCTGATTCCGGAAGACTGGGGCGGAAGTACTGTATTTGTGCCGGTATCTGCTCATACCCATGAAGGTATCGACAATCTTCTTGAAATGATCCTGCTGACAGCAGAAGTGGCTGAACTGCGTGCCAATCCGAAGCGTAAAGCGAGAGGTCTTGTGATCGAGGCTGAGCTTGACCGCGGAAAAGGTCCGGTTGCTACGATCCTGGTACAGAAAGGTACACTCCATGTAGGAGATCCTATAGCAGCAGGTTCCTGTTATGGAAAAGTACGTGCTATGATGGATGATAAGGGACGCCGTGTCAAGGAAGCAGGTCCTTCCACCCCGGTAGAGATCCTTGGTCTGAGTGATGTACCGAATGCAGGAGAGATCTTTATTGCAATGGACAATGAGAAAGAGGCGAGAGCCTTTGCAGAGACCTTCATCAGTGAAGGAAGAGAGAAGATGCTGGAGGATACAAAATCCAGGATGTCACTGGATGATCTGTATTCTCAGATCCAGGCAGGCAAGCTGAAAGAGCTGAATATCATTGTAAAGGCAGATGTACAGGGTTCTGTGGAAGCAGTAAAACAGAGCCTGCAGAAACTCTCCAACGAAGAAGTTGTCGTAAAGATCATCCATGGCGGAGTAGGTGCCATCAACGAATCCGACGTCAGCCTGGCATCTGCTTCCAATGCGATCATCATCGGATTTAATGTCCGTCCGGATGTGACTGCCAAAGCAAGCGCAGAGCGTGAAGGAGTGGACGTTCGTCTGTACCGTGTCATCTATGATGCAATTGCAGATGTAGAATCTGCCATGAAGGGAATGCTGGATCCGATCTTCGAGGAAAAGGTGATCGGTCATGCAGAGGTGCGTCAGCTGTTCAAAGCCTCCGGAGTAGGTACGATTGCAGGAAGCTATGTGCTTGACGGTATCTTCCAGAGAGGCAGCAAGATCCGTATCCGCCGTGGAGATGAAATGATCTATGAGGGTGCACTTGCTTCACTGAAGAGATTCAAAGATGATGTGAAAGAAGTAAAAGCAGGATATGAATGCGGACTTGTATTTGACAAATTCAATGACGTCAAAGAAGAGGATCAGGTCGAAGCATATATCATGGTGGAGGTGCCGCGTTAGGATAATATGAGAAAAAACAGTGTAAAGAATACAAGAATCAATGGAGAAGTGCAAAAAGAGCTTTCTTCCATCATCCGCAATGAGGTCAAGGATCCAAGGATCGCCGAGATGACTTCCGTTGTCTCTGTAGAAGTCGCGCCGGATCTGAAGACCTGCAAGGCGTATATATCCGTCCTCGGCAATGAAAAAGCCGCGGCGGATACGCTGGCGGGCCTTCGAAGCGCCGAAGGATATATCCGCAGACAGCTGGCCAGAAACGTGAATCTCAGAAATACACCGGAGATCCGATTTATCCTTGATCAGTCGATCGCCTATGGAGTGACCATGTCAAAACTGATCGATGATGTGATAAAGAAGGATTCGAGAGAAGGAGCTGAGCAGGAGAATGAATCTGACAACTGAACTGACAGGGATCCGCAGTGCAGCGATCGTCGGACATCTGCGTCCGGATGGAGATGCAGTCGGATCCTGCCTTGGATTGTATCACTATCTGAAAACAAATATGCCCCGTCTGGAGGTCACAGTTTATCTGGAGGAAATACCGGAAACATACCGGATCCTTCAGGGCTGTGAGGAGATCTGCACTGATTTCAGTGAAGACAGAACTTACGATGTCCTCCTGGCACTTGACTGTGCAGACAAAGGACGTATGGGAAAGTCCATAAAGTATTTTGACAGTGCCAGAAAGACCATCTGTATTGACCATCATATCAGCAATACTGGTTTTGCAGATGTAAATGAGATCCACCCGGATGCCAGTTCGACTTCAGAGATCGTACTCGGACTGCTGGACAGATCCCGGATTCCGAAAGCTTCCGCAGAAGCTCTGTATCTCGGGATCGTCCATGATACAGGAGTGTTCCGTCATTCCTGTACCGCTCCCTCCACGATGGAAGCTGCAGCAGAGCTGATGCGTAAAGGTGTAGATACCTCCAGGATCATCAATGAAACGTATTACGACAAGACGTATCATCAGAATCAGATTCTGGGCCGGGCTTTGCTGGAGAGCATCCTTCTGATGGATGGAAAGATTATATTCAGCGCAGTCCGGATGAAAGAAATGCGGTTTTACGGAGTTGCACCGTCAGATCTTGACGGGATCGTTCAGATCCTGATGAGCACCAAAGGTGTGGAAGCCGCCATTTTCCTGTATGAAACAGCCCCACAGGAATATAAAGTAAGCATGCGTTCCAGAGGACTGGTAGATGTGAGTAAGATCGCCTCCTTTTTCGGCGGCGGCGGACATAAGCTTGCGGCAGGCTGCACGATGCAGGGAAACCTCTATGATGTAGTCAATAATGTTACTTACTATATGGAGCGGCAGCTTCAGCCAGAAGAACAGGAGAATCTTTTGTGATTGACGGAATAATTAATATTTACAAGGAATCCGGCTACACTTCCCATGATGTGGTGGCAAAGCTCCGCGGGATATTAAAACAGAAAAAAATAGGTCATACAGGTACACTGGATCCGGAGGCACAGGGTGTGCTTCCGGTTTGTCTTGGCACAGCCACAAAGGTATGTGACATGCTCACAGATCACAGCAAAACATATCGCGCTGTAATGCTTCTTGGAATTGTGACAGATACACAGGATGCGACTGGTACTGTTCTTTCAGAACATGAAGTTTCCTGTACAGAAGCTGAGGTAGAAGCATGCGTTCATTCTTTTGTCGGAAAGCAGCAGCAGATCCCGCCTATGTATTCTGCACTGAAGGTGGGCGGGAAAAAGCTGTGTGATCTGGCCCGTCAGGGAATTGAGGTAGAAAGAAAGCCCCGGGAGATCGAGATCTCGGAGATTTCGATTGAAAAAATAAAATTTCCCAGGATCACCATGACCGTATCCTGTTCCAAAGGGACCTATATCCGTACACTCTGCCACGACCTTGGTGCTGCACTTGGCTGCGGCGCCTGCATGGAATCCCTGGTTCGTACCAGAGTTGGTACTTTCACACTGGAAAACAGCGTTCCTCTGTCCCGCATAGAGGAACTTCGCGATCAGGACAGACTGAACGAGATCCTGATTCCGGTGGATGCCGTATTTTCTGACTGCCCTGCACTTCATCTGAATGATTACGGTCATCATCTGGTCTGCAATGGAAACCCGTTTCCGTGGAAGGCCTGCGCTGCTACGGTTGACCGTGGTACAGCGGAATTCTTTCGTGTATATGGATCAGACGGTGAATTTATGGCAGTCTATCGGTGGGATACAGCCCGCAGCCGGTTTTTTCCTGTAAAAATGTTTTATACAAAGCAGTCCTGATCCAATCATAGAAGACAGCGTATAGGGAGGAAACTACATGGAATTCTATCACGCAGCGACAGATTTTTTTTGCGGACAGCCCTCTGCTGTGACACTGGGAAAATTTGACGGGCTGCACCGCGGTCATCAGAAGCTGGTCGATCAGATCATCAGACAAAAGGCGGCCGGACTTGCCAGTGTCGTTTTTGTGATAGCACCTCCTGGTGTACCAAGGATTCTCACCAGTCAGGAGATGCATCGGAAACTGGAATCTAAAGGGGTGGACTGCCTGATTGAATGTCCTTACGTACCGGAGATCCTCAGTATGAGTCCGGAGCAGTTTCTAAAGGACGTGCTGATTCAGAAACTCCATGCCAGATATCTTGCTGTGGGTACAGATTTCCACTTCGGATATCAGCGAAGCGGAGACGCGGATTTCCTGCGTTCCATGCAGAGCAAATATCATTTCAGGACAGATGTCATAGAAAAGGAGTGCTTCGAAAACCGGGAGATCAGCAGTACTTATGTGAGAGAAGCGATGAAAAAAGGGGAAATAGAACTGGTCAGCCATCTGCTGGGTTACCCGTTTTCCATATCTGGTACGGTACAGCATGGCAGACAGCTGGGCAGAAGAATCGGCATGCCCACCCTCAATCTGATTCCACCCTCCGAAAAACTGCTCCCGCGAAACGGTGTATATTACTCGAGAACTCTGATTGACGGAGCCATCTATCAGAGTATCACCAATATAGGAAGCAAACCTACCGTGGACGGTACCTTCCTTGGAGCCGAAACCTATCTGTATGATTTTTCAGAAGATATGTACGGAAAAGAAATTACCGTGGAGCTTCTGTCATTTCGCAGACCGGAACAGAGATTCGCCTCTGTGGAGGAACTGAAAGCACAGATGCAGAAAGATATTTCTTCCGGAAAGGAGTATTTCTGTGAAAATTAATTTTTGGACGGCAAGCTGCAGCTGCTTTATCCTGGCAGCCTTATTTGCGGTTTTGTCAGGCATATGCAGATACCTCAATAAAAACAAAAAAGAGTATTCTTCCTTCACAGAGGGCCGCGTGGTACATATCGAAACGGAACCGGCCGATTCCGGTGAAAACCGGACAGAATTCCATGACCGGCAGTATGCAGTGATCGAGTTTTTCTCACGGGGACGCCTGGTCAAAGTGAAAGGTCCTGTTTTCACCTATCCTTATCCTTACCATATAGGGCAGAAACTTCATATCTGTTATGATCCGGAACAGCCGGAGCATTATCAGATCATTACCGACAGACGCTGGCAGCATCTGGCCTCTGTAGCCTACGGTATTTCCTTATTTCTGATGGCGGGAGGCTGTATTTTCTTTCTGATGTATGCAGCGCGGATCACCCTGTAGGAATACAAATTGAAAAATTTCTGTATTGACGACAGGAAGAGTTCATGTTAGAATAAAAAGCGTGTGTTGGGCAGATCCCGATACTATCACTCAGCCGACACCCGGAAGCGTGGAGTCTCCGACCTGCGTCTTAGTGTCAGGCGTTTATAAAATAAGGAGGATTTTATCATGATTTCGAAGGAAAAGAAAACAGCAATCATCAATGAATATGCGAGAAAGCCGGGCGACACTGGTTCACCGGAAGTTCAGATCGCAGTTCTTACCGCAAGAATCCAGGAGCTGACAGCTCATCTGAAGGATCATCCGAAGGATCACCATTCAAGAAGAGGTCTGCTGAAGATGGTTGGTCAGAGAAGAGGACTTCTTGAGTATCTGAAGAAGACAGATCTGGAAGGATACCGTGCACTGATTGCCAAATTAGGAATCAGAAAATAAATCACATTGCAGGGCGGATCATTTCCGCCCTGATTTGCGTGTTATTGTATCTCCTCAGATACAGGATATCACGGCAAAGCGTACAGATGATCTGCAGGAAATATGCCGGGACCACTGAAAAGCAGATTTACCTTGTGCAAATCTGTTTTTCAGTTGTTTCGGATTTCATGCATATCTCTGTGCGCAATAACAGTATCATTATACTTTCTGAGCGCAGTACCGCAAAACTGCGGAGCGCCGCAGCGAAAAGAAAAGGAGACAGAGTATGTACAAGAGTTTTTCAATGGAACTTGCCGGCAGGACTCTTACGGTAGATGTAGGACGTGTCGGAGCGCAGGCAAATGGCTGTGCATTGATGCATTATGGAGAGACAACTGTGCTGTCTACAGCGACAGCATCTGAAAAGCCGCGGGACGGCATTGACTTTTTCCCGCTGAGTGTGGAATATGAAGAAAAGCTTTATTCCGTCGGCAAGATTCCGGGGGGATTCAACAAAAGAGAGGGCAAAGCATCTGAAAATGCGATCCTTACCTCCCGCGTGATCGACCGTCCGATGCGTCCGCTTTTCCCGAAGGATTACCGCAATGATGTCACCCTGAACAATATGGTAATGTCTGTAGATCCGGCATGCCGTCCGGAGCTGACTGCCATGCTTGGAGCAGCGATCTCTACCTGCATTTCTGATATTCCTTTTGACGGTCCCTGCGCCATGACCCAGATGGGTATGGTAAACGGCGAGCTGATTGTCAATCCTTCTCAGGAGCAGTGGGATAAAGGAGACCTTCAGCTTACAGTAGCTTCTACCAGCCAGAAGGTCATTATGATCGAGGCAGGCGCCAATGAGATCAAAGAAGAAGTCATGATCGATGCCATCTATAAATGCCACGCTATCAATCTTCAGATCATTGATTTTATCAATCAGATCGTGGCTGAAGTCGGAAAGCCGAAGCATGCTTATGAGAGCTGCGCGATCCCGGAAGAGCTGTTTGCAGCCATGAAGGAGATCGTGACTCCGGCCGAGATGGAAGTTGCCGTATTCTCTGATGTCAAGCAGGTACGGGAAGAGAACATCCGTCAGGTACAGACAAAGCTGGAAGAAGCATTTGCTGACAAAGAAGAATGGCTGGCACTGCTTCCGGAGGCACTTTACCAGTATCAGAAAAAGACCGTCCGCAAGATGATCCTGAAAGATCACAAGCGTCCCGACGGCCGTGCCATCAACCAGATCCGTCCTCTGGCAGCAGAAGTTGATCTGATTCCGAGAGTACATGGTTCCGCTATGTTTACGAGAGGACAGACTCAGATCTGTACCATCACGACCCTTGCTCCCCTTTCCGAAGTTCAACGTATTGACGGACTGGATGAGAATATTCAGAGCAAGAGATATATGCACCATTACAATTTCCCGTCCTACTCTGTCGGTGAAACAAAAGTCAGCCGCGGACCGGGACGCCGTGAGATCGGCCACGGAGCGCTTGCAGAGAAAGCCCTTGTTCCGGTACTTCCTTCTGAAGAGGAATTCCCCTATGCGATCCGTACCGTATCTGAGACCTTTGAGTCAAATGGATCTACTTCCCAGGCAAGTATCTGTGCTTCCACCATGTCTCTGATGGCAGCCGGAGTACCGATCAAAAAGCCGGTAGCCGGTATTTCCTGCGGTCTTGTGACCGGTGAGACAGACGACGATTATATCGTGCTGACAGATATTCAGGGCCTTGAGGACTTCTTTGGAGACATGGATTTCAAGGTGGCAGGTACTCATGACGGTATCACAGCTATTCAGATGGATATCAAGATCCATGGTCTGACCAGACCGATCGTGGAGGAAGCGATCGCACGCACCAGAGAGGCAAGAGAGTACATTCTGAACGAGATCATGACTCCCTGCATTGCCAAGCCCCGTGAGAGCGTCGGAAAGTATGCGCCGAAGATCATCCAGCTTACGATTGATCCTCAGAAGATCGGTGATGTGGTTGGTCAGAGAGGAAAGACCATCAATACCATTATTGAGCGTACCGGTGTCAAGATCGATATTACAGATGACGGAGCAGTTTCTATCTGCGGTACCGATCAGGCAATGATGGAGAAGGCTGCTGATATGATCCGTATTATCGTTACAGATTTTGAAGCAGGCCAGGTACTCACCGGTGAAGTTGTCAGCATCAAAGAATTCGGTGCGTTCCTTGAGTTTGCTCCCGGCAAAGAAGGTATGGTTCATATCTCCAAGATTGCAAAAGAGAGAATCAACCGTGTAGAAGACGTACTGACACTTGGCGATAAAGTGAAGGTAGTCTGCCTTGGAAAAGACAAAATGGGCAGAATCAGCTTCAGCATCAAGGATGTAAAAGATAATAAATAGTCTACAGCGGCAGTTGGCAGAATTGCATTCACCTGCTTTGCTGCACTGAGTTTACGCGCCGCAGGATATCCCTGGGGCGCGTGCGTATTTATGACACCTGAGCACTTAGAAGGAGTGACATGATATGAAAAACAAAATGATCACTGCTGTGATAGGCGTATCTGTGATTATGGCTGCTGTTACCGGCTGCAGCTCATCGAACAAAAATGAAACCGAACCACAGACACTGGAACTTCTTGACCTGGAGATCATAGAGGAATCGGAAACCTCCACAGAAACAATCAGCGAATCAGAGAGTGATGTTCTCTATGAAACCGCGACCGACTCCGAGCCGGAAACACTGGAGATCGATATCAGCCAGGAGGAAGAATCGGCAGAGTCTTCCTCAGAAGCACCATTGGAGAATTCCGATGTGATGAATGAAACTATTGAAAGCACGGAAAACCCGGAAGCTTCAGATACTTCTGATGATTTCGACCGAATGCAGCCGATACCTACAGCAGATGTTCCGGAAACCCAGACGGAAGAAACGGTCATTGAAAAGAAACTGGAAACAGAAGCAGGACAGACGGTCAAGGAAACACCTGTCTCCGGTTCTTCTGTGAAACATCCTGCGTCTTCCGAAAAGGATAATACAAAAAAACAGGATAACGAGAAAAAAACAGAGACAGAAAAGAATACTGAAATCAGCAGTTCAACTGAAAAAGAGTTGAAATCCGAGACGGAACCTGTAACTGAAAGTGAAACCCTGCCTGTATCTGCGACTAAACCAGCGGCAGAAAATGAAACACAGCCTGAATCCGAATCTGAGCCGGTAACAGAAAGTGAAACGCAGTCTGAACCTGAAACGGAACTGATAACAGAAAGTGAGGCACAATCCGGGTCGGAAACCGAATTGATGACAGAAAGCGAGACACAACCTGAAACTGAGACGGAGCTGGTGACAGAAAATGAGACGCACTCTGAGTCGGAAACTGAGCCAGTAACAGAAAGCGAGACACAATCTGAGTCGGAAACCGAACTGACAACAAAAAGTGAAACACAGTCTGAATCCGAAACCGAACTTATAACAGAAAGCGAGGCCCAGTCTGAATCTGAATCTGAGATTGAATTCGGTAAAACAATGAAAACAGAAGAAAAAATCGCACAACAGCTCGCTGTCGCAACAGACCGGGTCAATGTTCGAAGCAACCCATCCGTAGATTCAGAAGCACTGGCCTTACTCACTCCCGGATCCAAATTGCTGATACTGGAGCAAAGCGGAGAATGGTATCGGATTAAATTTGAATCAGAAAATGAAGTCTTAGAAGGTTATTTAAAGACAGAGTACGCAATTTCAGCGGATCATCTGTACCAGGCAAAAGAAAGAGTCAATCTGCGGGAAGCTCCGGATCCACAATCGGAAAAACTCGGAGAACTGGAAACGGGTGAGCTGGCAGTCGTCCTGGAAAAAGAGGGAGAATGGTTCCGGACAGTATCTCTGGCAGAGGATGATTCTGTCCTCTGGGCTTATGTGAAAGCGGAATTTCTGGAAGAAGTCTCTCTGGATCCATCCGAAAACATTATTGCAGAATATGAAGCGCAGTGTACGGCGGCCGTAATGTCAGAGAACAACTCAGAAACCGAAGGGGAATCCGAGACTGAGTATGAAATGAAAACGAAAACTGAGATGGAAACAGAATCCGAGACAGAGACAGAAACAGAATCCGAAACGGAGATAGAATCTGAGACAGAAACAGAATCTGAAACGGAGACAGATTCCAGCCCTGCTTCATCCCAGCTGTCTCTTGCAAAAGAGCTGATGCCGGATATGGAATCTGCCGGTGTAATCTACACAGAGGGAAATATGGAAGCGGAAGCCGCATGGAAAGCACTTCAGAAAGATGCGGATTCTATGGGCGTTGAACTGATGACAATGAGCATGATCGATGCTTCGGATATTGATCTGACCGCATCCGAACTGGTGGGCAAAACAGATGCGATTCTTCTTCTGGATGATGAGGTTGTAAATGGCCTCACAGAAACTATCGTGGCATATGCGGACGAAGTGGGAATTCCTGTGATCGGGTTTGAAAAAGAGCAGATGGACCAGGGATGTGCTGCCGCTGCCGAAAAGGGAATCTGTTATCTGAACCGGTCAGAGCTGAGTAAGCTGGGAATTACTTTTGATGAAACAGAAAACAGTGAGAGGATCATTTATGAATAAAAAAGATCAGATTGAATGGAAAGCAGGCCGTCAGAGTGCAGCCGGCCTGCTGGATTTCATACAGAACTGCCCAAGCTGCTTTCATGTAGTTGATAATACTGCAAAACTTCTGCAGAAAAATGGTTTTATTCCTTTGCAGGAATCCTGCAGATGGGAACTGAAACCGGGCGGAAAATATTTTGTCACCCGAAACAGTTCCTCCGTGATCGCGTTTCAAATTCCGGAAAATGAATGGAGCAGCTTTCACATCATTGGAAGCCACACAGATTCTCCCACCTTTAAAGTGAAAGAGATACCGGAGCTGGCAGGGGGAGAATGTATCCGTCTGAATGTCGAAAAATACGGCGGAGCCCTTCTGGCTCCCTGGTTTGACCGTCCTCTGTCCGTGGCAGGACGTCTGCTGGTGAAATCTGAAGAGGGAATCCATCAGGTGCTTGTGAAGGTAGACCGTGATCTGCTGATCATTCCCAGTCTTGCGATCCATATGAACCGGGAGGCAAATAATGGCACCGGCTATCATGTACAGAAAGATCTCTGCCCTGTGTTTGCTGATTCCGACGGAAAAAACTCTTTCCTGGACCTGATTGCTGAGACAGCCGGTGTTGCCAGAGAGGATATTCTCGGCAGTGACCTGTTCTTATATAACCGCGCTCCGGGTACTTTCATTGGTCTTCAGGAGGAATTTATTGCCAGCCCCAGACTGGACGATCTGCAGTGCCTGTACGGTTCTCTTCAGGGATTCCTGCAGGCGGAGCTGTCCGAAAGTATCGCCCTTTTCTGTGCTTTTGACAATGAAGAGACAGGCAGCATGTCCCGCCAGGGAGCAGATTCCACATTTCTGGAAGATACTCTGAAACGAATCACCTCCGGTCTGGGAAAGTCCGAAGAGGATTACCTGATCGCACTGGCGTCAAGCTTTATGCTCTCTGCAGATAATGCCCATGCGATGCATCCGAATTATCCGGAAAAATCAGATGCATGCAATTATCCGAAGATGAACGGCGGTATTGTCCTGAAATTCAATGCAAATCAGAAATACACGACGGATGCCAGAAGTGCTGCCGTGCTGCGCCTGCTCTGTGATCGTGCCGGTGTACCATGCCAGACCTTTGCAAATCATTCTGATATTGCAGGCGGCTCCACTCTGGGCAATATTGCCAATACCCATGTGGCGCTCTACACTGCTGACATCGGACTGGCACAGCTTGCCATGCATTCCTGCTATGAGACAGCCGGCACACTGGATACCTGGTACCTGGAGCAGCTGTCGAAAGCTTTTTATGGAACTGTGCTGAAACGGGATGCGGCGGAAACACTTGTTTTACTTTAGTTCCGCTTTTTTTTCGTTATTTGACACCCAGAGTCATGCAAATGACGAAAAATAAAAAATCAGGTTGACAACTGAAAAACATGGTGATATTATACCTATAATTCCGATAGGAAATGAGAGTAAATAAAAGGAGGACATGTATTATGAGAAAATTTGTTGTACCATTTCTGACGCTTTCACTTGCTGTTTCTGCCGCTGCAGCACCGCTTGCTGTCTGTGCAGAAGAGGACAAGACCATCACCGTAGCTGCTTCAGCTACCCCTCACGCAGAGATCCTGGAGCAGGCAAAGCCTCTGCTTGAAGAGCAGGGATGGGAGCTTGAGGTTACGGTATTTGATGACTATATCCAGCCGAACCTTGTTGTAGAGAGCGGAGATTTTGATGCAAACTACTTCCAGCACATTCCGTATCTGGAGAACTTCAACAAAGAGCAGGGCACCCATCTGGTAAATGCAGGCGGTATCCACTATGAGCCCTTCGGTATTTATCCGGGTACAAAATCATCTCTGGATGAACTGGAAGAAGGCGACACCATCGCAGTGCCGAATGACACTACCAATGAGGCAAGAGCCCTTCTGCTTCTGGAAGCCAACGGCGTGATTACTCTGAAGGAAGGCGCCGGTCTGGAGGCTACCGTCAAGGATATCGAGGA
>JAQXWO010000214.1 GCA_029225485.1 Lachnospiraceae bacterium | reverse complement strand
CAAGGGAATCATTTTCTTTTGTAAGCTCTGCCGTCTGGAGAATGATCTCTCCCAGCAGTCTCACCGCATCCATATCGATACCTGTCTTGGTCGAACCCACATTCACAGAACTGCAGACACATTCCGTGGCGGCAAGTGCCTCCGGGATGGAACGGATCAGATTCTCATCTGCCTTTGTCATGCCCTTGGATACCAGAGCAGAATAACCGCCCAGGAAATTGACTCCCACCTCATGAGCTGCCCGGTCCAGTGTCTTTGCGATAGTCACAAAATCCTCCGGAGATTTGCAGGCACTGCCGCCTACGAGAGCAATGGGGGTAACTGAGATACGCTTGTTTACGATCGGAATCCCGTATTCCCGCTCGATGCTCTGTCCGGTAGTCACCAGGTCTTTCGCGGTCTCCGTGATCTTGCGGTATATCTTCTCATTCAGCACATTCAGATCATCATCGATACAGTCCAGAAGGCTGATGCCGAGGGTGATCGTCCTGACATCCAGATTTTCCTCAGTGATCATCTGATTGGTCTCGTTTACTTCAAATATATTTATCATACCGTTCTCCTTTTTGTTTTCCCTCACATCAGATCCGATGCATCATATTGAAAATATCCTCATGCTGGCAGCGGATGGAAACGCCGATCTCTTTTCCGAGTTTTTCCAGCTCTTCCGCGATCTGGCCGCCGTCCTTTGTGCTCTTTGTGGCATCTGCCACCATCATCATGTTGAAAAATCCCTGCACGATCGTCTGGGAAATATCCAGAATATTTACATTATTTTCTGCAAGATAGGTGCAGACCTTTGCAATAATACCAACGGTATCTTTTCCCACTACTGTAATAATTGTCTTTTTCATCTTAATCTCCTCCCGCAGCTCTTTTGCTGTCTCTCCTTATTTGATCCGGCCATGCAGACCGGCATGTCTTTTCCGGACCGCAGCCCCTTTATACCGCAATCAGCTGAGACGGCATGTCCCGTCTGGCGATCTGTATCGGAAAATCCTCAGCCTGGTAGGGATTATCACCCATGGTGATCTCCGCACAGACTGTTGCGTAAGCCAATGCCTCATAATTATTCTCTTTGCTCAGATGTCCCAGCATGACAGCCTTCATACCATCATGAAGGATCTCTCCCAGAAGACGTCCCGCGTTCTCATTGGAAAGATGTCCGCGGCTTCCCAGGATCCTCTGTTTCAGATAATAAGGATATGTACCTACCTGCAGCATATTGATGTCATGGTTGGATTCCACCAGCACCGCATCCAGATTCTTCAGATGATCCACGGTGTATTCATCATAATACCCCAGATCCGTAGCCACCGCCACAGATTTTTCTTCGCACTGCAGACGGTAGGCCACCGGCTCAGCCGCGTCATGAGACACCCGGAATGGATGGATCTCCAGATCCCGGATCATAAAGCTTTCGTCCGCGTGTATCTCATGAAACAGAGACTCCTCGATCCTGCCCAGTGCCTGATGTTCTGTCATCCAGTGTATCGTCCCCGGAGCCGAATAGATCGGAATCCCATACTTGCGTGCCAGCACCCCGACTCCTTTTATATGATCCGAGTGCTCATGGGTGATCAGGATCGCATCCAGTTCCTCCGGCTTGCGTCCGATTCCCTTCAACCCCTCTGTTACCTTCTTTCCGCTGATGCCTGCATCGATCAGAACTCCGGCATGATCAGTCCCCACAAAAATGCAATTACCGCTGCTCCCACTCGCGATACTACAAAAATCCATGTTCTATCAATCCTCTGTTTATTTTATCGTAAGTATTTTCTACAAAATCACTGCTGTTGTCAATGACAAATTTACATTTTCTGCGATATTCCTCATCACAGAGCTGATTTTTCATGATCTGGCGGATCTTTTCCTCCGAATATCCACGGCTTGCAGCAAGGCGTGCAGCCCGGACGGACGGTTCTGTATAAATATACCAGATCTCATCACAGATCTCGTCATAATGGTCCTCCAGCAGCAGCGCCGCCTCCACGACCACAAAGGGCACTGCATTCCGTTCCCTTTCTTTCCGGATCTCCTCCCAGATCTTCTCCTTCACCGCCGGATGTACGATCTGATTCAGCCTGCTCAGAAGCTCTTTATCTGCAAACACGACGGCAGCCAGCTTTTTCCGGTCAATAGAGCCGTCCTCACTCTGTATTTCACTGCCGAACAGACGGATGATCTTCTCAAAACAGTCTGTTCCCGGCTGCTGCAGTCCGAAGGCCACCAGATCTGCCTGGATGACCCGGGCGCCGTATTTCTGTTCCATATAAGAAAGCACAGTGCTCTTTCCGGCCCCGACACCACCTGTAATTCCAAGTATTTTCATCTCTATTTCGCCTCGTACCAGTTATTTCCCGTATGCATATCAATCTCCAGCTTCACCTTCAGCTGAGCAGCGTTCTGCATCTCCTCTGCCATAATTTCACGTACCCGCGCTTCTTCCTCCACAGCAGTCTCCACCAGCAGTTCGTCATGTACCTGAAGGATCAGCTTTGATTTCAGATGTTCTCTGCGCAGAGACTCGCTGACACGGTTCATGGCGATCTTGATGATATCGGCTGCGGTTCCCTGAATCGGCGCATTCATCGCCACCCGCTCTCCAAAGGAACGCTGCATGAAATTGGAGGATCTAAGCTCCGGCACCGGCCGTCTTCTTCCGAACAGTGTGGTCACATAACCATCTTTTTTAGCGTTCTCTACCGTGTCATCCAGAAATTTCTTGATACCAGGATACGTTTTAAAATACTGCTCAATATACTCCTGGGCTTCCTTTCTGGTGATGCTCAGATCCTGACTGAGTCCGAAGGAGCTGATCCCGTATACAATACCGAAATTCACTGCTTTTGCGTTTCTTCGAAGCAGGGGTGTGACCTCCTCCGGCGCCACATGGAATACCTGAGATGCCGTGATCCTGTGAATATCCTGGGCATCCTGATATGCCTGGATCAGCTTCTCATCATCCGAAAAATGGGCCAGCACTCTCAACTCGATCTGAGAATAATCCGCATC
>JAQXWO010000213.1 GCA_029225485.1 Lachnospiraceae bacterium | reverse complement strand
GGTCCTCTGTTACAAATTTTGTATTAAGAACATCCAGTAGAATAAGGAGGAACACAATGAACGAAATTATCAAGAACATTGAGGCTGCTCAGCTGAAAGAGAATGTGCCGCAGTTCAATGTAGGTGACACTGTAAGAGTTTACGGAAAGATCAAAGAGGGAAACCGTGAGAGAATCCAGGTATTCGAGGGTATCGTACTCAAGAAGCAGGGCGGAAGCGTAAGAGCTACATTTACAGTCCGCAAGAATTCCAACGGTGTTGGCGTTGAGAAGACATGGCCGCTTCATTCCCCGTCTGTAGAACGCGTTGAGGTCATCAGACATGGTAAAGCAAGACGTGCGAAGCTGAATTATCTGAGAAGTCGTGTAGGTAAGAAAGCAAAGGTTAAAGAGCTTGTGAAATAGGAAATGTGTTCAGGGACAATTACAGTTTGTGAATTGTCCCTGTTTGTATTTCAGACATCATAAAATGACTATGAAAGGTAAGATTGGATGAGAAGACCAAATCATGATGTGACATCCGATGGAATGCTTTACGAGCAGCCGGTGCACCATCAGACGGCCGGTCGGGGAATTTCCATACTGAAACGGATTCTGGCATGGACATTCCAGATCCTGGTCGTGATCCTTTTTGCCTATGTACTTGTATATTTTTTCGGTCAGTCCCGTACGAATATCGGCCAGTCCATGGACGTGACACTGCAGGGCGGAGATACGGTTCTGCTGAATGTGTTTGCCTATCAGACCGGTACTCCCAAAAGAGGAGATATCATTTCCTTCAAGCCCAACGGAAGCACCACCGCCCATTCCAGTATCAAGCGGATCGTGGGACTTCCGGGGGAGACGATTCAGATCAGAGAAGGCATGATTTATATCGATGACCAGGTGCTTCTGGAAGATGGAAATTATCCTCTGATGACGAATCCGGGTATGGCATCAGAAGAAATCAAACTTGGTTCCAAAGAATATTTTGTACTTGGAGACAACCGCAACAACAGTGAGGACAGCCGTTTTGCCGATATCGGAACTGTGAAGGCGGATTATATTGAAGGGAAGGTATGGTTTGTACTTTCGCCTTCTGAGCATCGGGGCCTGGTTAATTAATTTAGTATGAGGTGAACATGAATTATCAATGGTATCCTGGCCACATGACCAAGGCCAGGCGTATGATGCAGGAAGATATCAAACTGATTGATCTGGTGATTGAGCTTGTGGATGCGAGAGTGCCGCTCTCCAGCCGGAATCCGGACATCGATGAGCTTGGAAAGAACAAATCCAGGCTGATTCTGCTGAACAAAGTGGATCTTGCAGACGACAGCAGAACCGTGCTCTGGGCTGACTATTTCAAAAGACAGGGGTATTTTGTCACCAGACTGGATGCCCGCAGCAAAAGCGGCATCAAGGCAGTCAGCAGCATGAT
The DNA here is from genome assembly GCA_029225485.1 of Lachnospiraceae bacterium. GTDB lineage: Bacteria > Bacillota > Clostridia > Lachnospirales > Lachnospiraceae > Choladousia. Next base: position 6,461 of record JAQXWO010000213.1, on the reverse strand, counting down.
CGCAGAGGCCTGCAGGGAAAAGACTGAGCGGGACAGAAAAAGAGGTATTAAGAACAGGCCAGTCAGAGCCATGATCGTAGGCATCCCCAATGTGGGAAAGTCAACATTCATTAATACCTTTGCAGGAAAGGCATGTGCGAAGACCGGAAATAAACCGGGAGTCACAAAGGGAAAACAGTGGGTCCGTCTGAATAAGGATGTGGAGCTTCTGGATACCCCAGGAATTCTGTGGCCGAAGTTTGACGATCAGATGATCGGTCTCAGACTTGCTGTGACGGGGGCGATCCGGGATGAAATTCTTCTGTCGGAAGATCTGGCGCTCTGGCTTCTGGAATATGTGTCCGAAAACTACCCGGGGATGCTGGAAAACAGATATCAGATCGGTGAGGCGGTATCTCTGAATGAGAACAATGACAGCATGGCGGCAGAAATGCCAGAGGAAAAAAGAAGGGCCCTCTGGCTTCTGGAGCAGATTGCCCGGGTGAGAGGATGCCTCCTGAAGGGAGGCGAGCCTGACTATAAAAAGGCATCCATGCTGCTGGTAGAGGATTTCAGAAGCGGGCGTCTGGGCCGTATCACACTGGAAGTGCCGGAGACCGGGGAAGAGTAAGTTTGCAATTCGTGGAGGTGGTATCTGAGATGAAAGATACAAAGAAAACAGGGGAAGTTTCGCAGGAGGCGAAGCAGACGAATATGGTCAGAGAGATTTTAAGCTGGGTCGTATACTTTGGAGTGGTGATACTGCTCACTTATCTGATCATTCATTTTGTTGGGCAGCGTACGGTGGTAGATGGAAGATCCATGAATCCGACACTGAATGACGGGGACAATCTGATCGTAGAGAAAATATCTTACCGTTTCCGGGATCCGGAGCGTTTTGATATCATTGTTTTTCCCTATGATGACAGTCACTACTATATTAAGCGTATCATCGGTCTGCCGGGAGAGACTGTGCAGATCGATCTGGATGGAAATATTTACATCAACGGTGAGATCCTGGAGGAGAATTACGGGAAAGAGACCATTCTCGATCCGGGACGGGCAATCAATCCGATCACTCTTGGAGATGATGAATACTTTGTCCTGGGTGATAACCGCAATAACAGCAAAGACGGAAGAAATGAACTGGTTGGAAATATCAAACGCGAGAACATTATCGGACGCGCATGGGTACGCATCTGGCCGTTGTCTGATTTTGGTTTGCTGAAGCATCAATAAATCAGAAAGCGGTGGGGAGTTTGAAGGGGAAAACTGCTGTAAAAAAGAAGTCCATCGTAAAAGAAATCTTTGTCTGGACGATTTCTCTTGTGGTTTTGTTTACGGCTGCCTGGCTGTTTCTCCATTATGTGGGAGAGAGTACGCAGATCAGCGGTGAGTCCATGTATCCGACCTTATCGGACGGAGACGATCTGGTGGTTGATAAGGTGAGCTATCAATTTACAGACCCGGGGAGATTTGACATTATTGTATTTCCGTTTCAGTATCAGAAAGATACATTTTATATCAAACGTATTATCGGCCTGCCTGGCGAGACTGTGCAGATATCAGATGGAAAAATCTATATCAATGGAAGACTTCTGGAAGAAGACTATGGATATGAGGAAATCAAAAATCCCGGATTGGCTTCCAGTCCTGTGACACTGGGGCAGGATGAGTATTTCGTTCTGGGAGATAACCGCAACAACAGTACGGACAGCCGGGAGCCCAGTGTCGGTAATGTTTCCAGAGATCGTATTATCGGGCGTGCACTGTTCAGATTCTGGCCTCTGTCAGGTTTGGGTTTCCTGAAACAGTAGCCGTATCAGATGAAAGCTTTTTGTACACCGCCGTTTATCAGGCGGTGTATTTTGTCTGGCTGGCCAGTAGAGTGAATAGTTAAGAAATATCAGGAAAGGATAATCATGAAGTCAATATCTGAAATCAAGAATGAAATAGAATGTGCCGACAGACGGGAGTGGCCGGCTCTTCTTGAAAAATATGCGGAGGATACGAGAGCAGGGGTTGTAAAACTGTGCAGGCAGTACCGGAAGAAGCTGGACTGGGAAGTAAAAGAACGCGAAAGGCTGGAGCAGATGCGCAGTTATGAGCATGAATATGAAAAGATCGGTGCTGTGTGCGGGATCGATGAGGCCGGAAGAGGTCCTCTGGCCGGTCCGGTGGTAGCCGGCGCTGTGATTCTTCCTCCTGACTGCGAGATTCTGTATCTGAATGATTCCAAACAGGTCAGTGAAAAGCGGAGGGAACAGCTGTATGATGAGATCATGGAGAAGGCTGTTGCTGTGGGGATCGGCATGGTTGGTTCTGAAAGGATCGACGAGATCAATATTCTGCAGGCCACCTATGAAGCGATGCGTCAGGCAATTCAGAATCTGGGTATGATACCTCAGATCCTGCTGAATGACGCTGTGACGATTCCCGGTGTCGAGATTCCTCAGGTTCCGATCATAAAAGGAGATGCAAAAAGTGTTTCTATTGCGGCTGCCAGTATTATTGCAAAGGTGACCAGGGATCGTCTGATGATGGAATATGACAGAGAAATGCCGGAATATGGATTTTCCGGACATAAGGGCTATGGCTCAGCGGCTCATGTGGAGGCCATCAAAAAGTACGGCCCGTCTCCCATCCATCGGATAAGTTTCCTGAAAAATATTCTGTAACTGTCCGGAGGTGCTTTTTTGAACAGACGTAGTACGGGAACGATTTATGAGAAAAGTGCCGCCCGGTTTCTGGAGGAACAGGGATACCGGATCCTGGAGAAAAATTTCAGATGCAGACAGGGAGAGATCGATCTCATTGCTCTGGATGGGGAGACGGTTGTATTTGTGGAGGTAAAGTTTCGCAGAGATGACCGGATGGGAGACGGTGCGGAGGCAGTAGACAGAAAAAAACAGAAGAGGATCGTTGGCTGTGCCAGATATTATCTGTTTCTTCACGGGGAATATGCATCAAGTCCCTGCAGGTTTGATGTGGTTTCTGTCAGTGGAGAAGAGATCACGCTGCTGCGTGACGCGTTCTGGTGCAGTGAATAGGGGGCTGTTATGGATCTGATGAAAGTAAAAGTCCTGATAGCGGCAGTGGTGATCACGGTTGTTTTTCTGCTGATCATTTTCCGCATGTATTTTGGCAGACAGAGATATCCCTATCGTGCACGGCCCATTCTTACGAGGCGGGAGTATAACTTCTATGTTCTGCTGCAGAGGGAAGCTTCACGCAGAGGACTGATCGTGTGTCCGAAAGTGGGAGTGAAGGATCTTCTGGAGGTAACGAGCCGAAGACACTACATGAAATATTTCAGGCAGATCGCGCAGAAACATATAGATTTTGTGATCTGTGACCGGGAGCTCAGAGTATTGTTTGCGGTGGAACTGGATGACAGTTCCCATGATACGGAAGAGGCAAAGAAACGTGATCAGTTCAAAGACCGGGCATTTAAAGCAGCCAGGATTCCCCTGCGGAGGATCAGAGATTATGATGAGGCGTCTGTCTGGGAACTGTTTCGATAAAGAGGTATTTACGATGGAAAAAGATATAAGTATCAAACGTATTGGAAAGAAACGCAGTATCTGCATAGAAGAAAAGAATGGCGTTCCGTTTCTGACATTTCCCTCCTTTTCAGACATTCCCTGGATCCTGCACGGATTCAGCACAAGGCTGGGAGGTGTCAGTGAAGGGGAACTTTACAGTATGAACCTGAGCTTTACGAGGGGAGACGAGCCGGAACGCGTTCGGGAAAATTACCGCCGTATAGCCGGGGCTGTGGGATTCGATGTAAATGATATGGTATTCTCTTATCAGACCCACACGAATCACGTACGTGTGGTGACGGAAGCTGACAGAGGTAAGGGATACGGCAGAGAAAGAGATTATAAAGATGTAGACGGCATGGTGACAAATGTGCCCGGACTGGTACTGGTGACATTTTATGCGGACTGTGTCCCCCTTGGATTTGTGGATCCGGTACATCGTGCCATCGGACTGTCACATTCCGGCTGGAGGGGGACGGTTTCGGATATTGCGGGTGTGACAGTAGAAACCATGAAGAGAGAGTACGGGACAGATCCGGCGGATGTTCTTGCAATCATCGGGCCGTCCATCTGCCGTACCTGTTATGAGGTAAGTGAGGATGTCGTTGCCTGTATCCGGGAAAACTATCCTGAAAAGATGTGGCCGCTTCTTTTTGACACGAAGGAAAATGGAAAATATCAGCTGGATCTCTGGGAGGTATGCCGTCAGAACATGATACGGGCCGGGATTTTACCGGAACATATCTCGGTTACGGATCTGTGTACCTGCTGCAATCCGGATTTTCTTTTTTCTCATCGTGCGTCCGGAGGCAGGCGCGGTAATCTGGCAGCGTTTCTGGAAATCAGACGGAAAGTATGAGGTATGGATATGAAAAAGGAAAAAGGACATCTGATCAAAGAAGTTATTCCTGATTCCATTGCGGATCAGATGGAAGTAGCACCCGGGGATATCCTGCTGGAGGTGAACGGAGAGGAGATCGAGGATGTCTTCGATTACCGTTTTCTGATAAAAGATGAAGAGTTGACCGTATTGATCGAAAAACCGGACGGGGAGCAGTGGGAGCTTGAAATTGAAAAGGATTATGAGGAAGAGCTGGGCATCGTATTTGAAAATGATCTGATGAGCGAGTATCATTCCTGCTGCAATCGCTGTATCTTCTGTTTTATTGATCAGATGCCGCCAAATATGAGGGAAACCCTGTATTTCAAAGATGATGACTCCCGTCTTTCATTTTTACAGGGAAATTATATTACACTGACCAATATGAAAGAGAAGGATATCGACCGTATCATCCGGTTTCATCTGGCGCCCATCAATATTTCGGTTCATACGACCAACCCGGAACTGCGGTGCCGCATGCTGAACAACCGTTTCGCCGGCAGATCTCTGGCATATCTGAAAAAGCTGTATGACCATCAGATCGAGATGAATGGTCAGATTGTCCTCTGCAAGGGAGTCAATGACGGTGCGGAACTGGAAAGGACGATGGATGATCTGTCCCGGTATCTGCCTTTTATGAGAAGTGTTTCCGTGGTGCCGGCAGGTGTGACGCGGTTCCGCGAAGGGCTGGATCCCATCGAAGCATTTACGAAGGAAGAGGCCTGTGATATCATTGACCGGATCGAGAAGAGACAGAAACTGTATTTTGAAAAATACGGCCTGCATTTTATCCATGCCAGTGATGAATTTTATGCCTGTGCCGGAAGGGAGTATCCGGAAGAAGAACGATATGACGGATACATTCAGCTGGAGAATGGTGTAGGGATGATGCGCCTCCTCAGGGAAGAGTTTACGGAAAGCCTTCGAACAAGGATGGAATCACCGGAATATATGCAGGAAAAAGAAATGGTACGCCGTGAACTGACCATCGCCACCGGAAAACTGGCCTGTGGCCTGCTGAATCAGCTGGCTGATCTGGCGATGAAAGCCTACCCTCATCTCAAAATCCATGTCTGCGGGATCCGCAATGACTTTTTCGGGGAAAGTATCACCGTGTCCGGGCTGATCACCGGTCAGGATCTGGTGCATCAGGTAAAGAAAGCCGGAGATACGCTGCTGATTCCTTCGAATATGCTCCGGATGGGGGAAGAGGTGTTCCTGGATGATCTGACATTAACAGATGTGGGCACTGCTCTGGGGATGCGCGTGGTTCCTGTGGATACTCCGGGTGAGGATCTGCTGTGCGCGATGCTGGAGAAAGATTACAGTATGGGGCGCGAAAATGATAATTTTGTATATATCAATGCATATGACCGATAATATAAAGGAAAAGGAAGAGGGTACCGGAAAACGGTACCCTTGTATTTTACTTCTGAGATGAATCTGTCTGAACTGCGCGGTAAGAAGCCAGAAGTTCATTGATCTTGTCTGTCGGAGACTCGACCTTCGTCATGGATACGTCATGATTCAGGCATTCAATGATCATAGCCAGAAAACGTGACATATCGGCTTCTGCATAGTAAGGTTTGGTCAGCAGCTCGGCAGGGCGATAGTTCAGATTGGTGGTGACTACCTTTGTGATGTAGCCCTTCTCGTAATATTCGTCAAATTTATCGAAGCCGTCCGTGAAAAGACCGAAGGTCGTGCAGATAAAGACACGTCTGGCTTTGCGCTCTTTCAGCTGTCTTGCAGTATCCAGCATACTTCCGCCGGAGGAGATCATATCATCGATGATGATGACATCCTTTCCTTCCACAGAATCACCCAGAAATTCATGGGCTACGATAGGATTCTTCCCGTTGATGATGGTAGAATAGTCGCGGCGCTTGTAGAACATTCCCATATCGATACCGAGAATATTGGCAAAGTACACGGCTCTGCTCATGGCACCCTCGTCTGGGCTGATCACCATCAGATGCTCGTGGTCGATCCTGAAATCATCCACAGAGTCCACCAGAGCTTTCAGAAACTGATACGTGGGCATGAAAGAATCAAAA
>JAQXWO010000212.1 GCA_029225485.1 Lachnospiraceae bacterium | reverse complement strand
GGTATGCTGGAGCATGCCAAAGTGGTACTGGGCTCTGCCACACCCTCGCTGGAAGCATATTACGGGGCCAGACAGGGGACTTACCGGTTATTTACTATGTCATCGAGAGCTGCCGGCGGTACACTTCCGGCAGTTCACACCGTGGATCTGCGGGAAGAGCTCAGGGCAGGCAACCGGTCGATCCTGAGCCGTTTCCTGCGGGAGAGGATGGAGAACTGCCTGGCACAGCATCAGCAGATGATGCTCTTTATGAATCGCAGAGGATATGCGGGATTTGTGGTATGCCGTGCCTGTGGTCATGTGATGAAGTGTCCTCACTGTGATGTGTCGCTGTCTCTCCACAGAAATAATCGTCTGATCTGTCATTACTGCGGCCATCAGGAGGCAGCAGTTCAGAAATGTCCAAAATGCGGTTCCGGGTATATCGGCGGCTTTCGGGCCGGGACACAGCAGGTGGAGGAGATCGTGGCAAAGGAGTTTCCGCAGGCACGCATCCTGAGGATGGATGCAGATACCACCAGAGGAAAGGATGGTCACGCAGAAATCCTCCGGGCATTTTCTAAAAAAGAGGCGGATATACTGATCGGGACTCAGATGATCGTCAAGGGGCATGATTTTCCTGACGTGACGCTGGTAGGCATTCTCGCGGCGGATCTCTCTTTGCATGTCAGTGATTACCGGGCATCGGAACGTACCTTTCAGCTGCTGACTCAGGCAGCCGGCAGGGCAGGCAGAGGAACACTTGCAGGGGAGGTCGTGATACAGACCTACGATCCGGAGCATTATGCAGTGACCTGTGCGGCAGCTCAGGAGTATGTGTCATTTTATGAAAAAGAGATCGCCTGCCGTTCTTTATCCGGTTATCCTCCTGTGGGAGGCCTTCTGGGGATCCACTGTACCTGCAGCGACAGGGAGCGGCTTGAGATGGCTTCCGGGTATCTGGGGAGATTTGCGAGGCAGATTGCAGGAAAATATCAGGTATCTGTGCTGGGCCCCGTAGATGAGCCGGTGGCAAAGATTCAGGACATACATCGCATGGTGATTTATGCCAAACAAAGCGACAGCAGACGGCTGACCGCTTTTAAAAATAAACTGGAAGACTACATTGAGATCAATGAAGGCTATAAAGAAATAGGAATACAGTTTGAGATGAATTGATTGAAGGAGGAAATTTTTATGGCATTGCGTCAAATCAGAATTCTTGGAGATACTATACTGGAAAAGGCCTGCAGGCCGGTAAAGGAGATCACACCCCGGACGAAGGAACTGATCCAGGATATGCTGGATACCATGTATGATGCCTGCGGAGTCGGGCTGGCAGCACCTCAGGTGGGTATCCTGAAGAGAATTGTGGTGATTGACATCGGAGAAGGCCCCATTGTGATGGTTAATCCGGAGATCCTGGAGACCTCCGGAGAACAGACGGGTCAGGAAGGCTGTCTTTCTCTTCCGGGACAGGCAGGTATCGTCACACGTCCGAATTATGTAAAAGTGCGCGCGTATAATGAAAATATGGAAGAGTATGAACTGGAAGCCACAGAGCTTCTGGCCAGAGCTGTCTGCCACGAGTGTGATCATCTGGACGGGATCATGTATATCAGACATGTGGAAGGTGACCTCTTTGATGTAGAGGCAGAGGACGAAATGCCAGAGGAAGAATAAAGCTGTCTGAACGGGACAGTGCATTTCGATGAGGAGAAACAGAACAGTATGATAGAAAAAGTAGTATTTATGGGGACTCCGGATTTTGCCGTAGGGACATTGCAGACTCTGATCGATTCCGGACGGTATCATGTGAAGGCTGTGTTTACTCAGCCGGACAAACCGAAAGGCCGTGGAAAGACCATGCAGATGACTCCGGTGAAGGAGGTCGCAGTGAATGCCGGGATTCCGGTGTACCAGCCCCGAAGGATCCGGGATGACGAGTCTTATGAAATATTGAAGAAGATCGCGCCGGATGCGATTATTGTCGTGGCATTTGGCCAGATCATTCCGGAGCGTATTTTAAATCTCCCCAGATACGGCTGCATCAATGTACATGCTTCACTGCTGCCCCGATACCGGGGAGCTGCACCCATCCAGTGGGCGGTGCTTCAGGGAGAAAAAGAGACCGGCGTAACCACTATGAGAATGGATGCCGGGCTGGATACAGGAGATATGATCCGAAAAACGGTGGTGCCTCTGGATCCGAAGGAAACAGGCGGAAGTCTGTTTGACAAGCTGAGCGCTGCAGGAGCAGAGCTTCTGACAGAGACGCTGGATGCCATTTCCGCAGGCACAGCATCTTATGAAAAACAGCCGGCAGAGAGTCCCACACCTTACGCTTCCATGCTGAAAAAGGAAATGGGACGGATCGATTGGACAAAGAGTGCCGGGGAGATCGACTGCCTGATCCGGGGACTGAATCCCTGGCCCAGTGCCTATACCACCTGGCGGGGCAAAATGCTGAAGCTGTGGGAGGCAGAACCGGAGGAAAGTGCTGCATCCGAAGGACAGGGAGTACCCGGCACGGTAGCTGAGGTTACGAAGAAAACACTGAAGATCTATACCGGAAAGGGGCTCCTGTCTGTCAGAGAGCTTCAGATAGAAGGAAAGAAACGGATGCCGGTGGATGCTTTTCTGCGGGGATATCCGGTAGAAACGGGAGAGAGATTCGAATAAAGTCATAGTTAGGAGTGATTCTATGAGTGGTTTTTATGGATTTGGACCGAGGGGATATTATATGTTTGACTGGACGTATCTTCTGGTGATCGCAGGGCTTGTGCTTTCCCTGGCAGCCCAGGCAGGGGTAAAGAATACCTTTGCCAGGTATTCCAGAGTGAGAAGTATGTCCGGGCTCACTGGCGCGGCGGCAGCCCAGAGAGTGCTCCATGCGGCAGGGATTTATGATGTATCCATTGCCAGAGTATCCGGAAACCTGACGGATCATTATGATCCGAGAAGCAAAACACTTCGGCTTTCGGACAGCACCTATGGTTCCAATTCCGTGGCTGCAGTTTGTGTAGCAGCCCACGAATGCGGGCATGCGATTCAGGATCAGGTAAAATACGGCCCTCTGGTGCTGCGAAGTACGCTTGTACCGGCAGCTAACTTTGGTTCGACCTTATCCTGGCCGGTATTTATTGCAGGTCTGATTTTTTCCATCCGGCCGCTGGTCAGTCTTGGTATCCTTCTTTTTTCGCTGGCAGTCCTGTTTCAGCTGGTGACGCTTCCGGTGGAGATCAATGCGTCCACCCGGGCTATGCGTGTTCTGAGAGATACTCATATTCTGGGAGATACGGAGGCTGAGGGAGGTAAAAAAGTACTGAGAGCTGCGGCGCTTACGTATGTGGCAGGTCTTGCCTCTTCTATTTTGCAGCTTTTGCGTCTGATCATCCTTGCAGGAGGAAGAGACCGTGATTAAACAGGTGAATTTAAGAGAAATTATCCTGGAGGCACTGATTGAGATTACGGAAGAAGAAGCATACAGTCACGTGGTTCTTCGAAGTGTTCTGGAAAAATATCAGTATCTGGAAAAAAGGGACAGGGCTTTTATTACCCGGGTGACGGAAGGAACACTGGAGCATATGCTGCAGCTCGATTATATCATTGAGCAGTTTTCCAATGTGCCGGTATACAACATGAAGCCATTGATCCGCAATCTGCTGCGGATGTCCGTATATCAGCTGAAATATATGGACAGCGTTCCTGATTCTGCCGTCTGTAATGAAGCAGTGCGGATCGCTCAGCGCAGGGGATTCTATAATCTGAAAGGATTTGTGAACGGAGTATTGCGGAATATCGCCCGCAGACTGTATCAGGTGCAGTATCCGGATCCGGCAGCAGAACCACTTCATTATCTCTCAGTCAAGTATTCGTTTCCAATCTGGATCCTGGATAAATGGGTGACCCAGTTCGGTTATGAGATGACGGAGAAGATCTGTCTGGATTCTCACATGGAAAAGAAGACCACGGTCCGCTGCAATCTGACGAAGGCTTCGAAAGAAGAGATCATTGGGGATCTGGAAAGCCAGGGGATCACAACAGAGCAGCATCCCTATCTGGATTATGCACTGACGATTTCAGGCTACAATTATATTGGCGCTGTATCCGCCTTCAAAAAGGGATGGATCTATGTTCAGGATGTCAGTTCCATGCTGGTGGCTGAGGCCGCAGCACCCAACTGGGGTGATTACTGCATCGATGTCTGTGCCGCACCAGGAGGAAAAAGTCTGCATCTTTCCGAAAAGCTGATGGGAAGCGGCTATGTAGAGGCCAGGGATATTTCCGAGTACAAAGTAAAACTGATGCAGGAGAGCATTGAGCGCACCGAAGCCATCAACATCCGGGCTGCAGTGCAGGATGCCACGATCTATGATCCGGAAGCACATCAGAGGGCGGATATTGTGCTGGCAGATCTTCCATGTTCCGGTCTGGGTGTTATCGGAAGAAAACAGGATATCAAATACAAAATGTCAGAGAAAAAGCAGCAGGATATCATCAAGCTCCAAAAGCAGATCCTGGATGTGGTGCAGGATTATGTGCGTCCGGGAGGCGTTATGATCTTCAGCACATGTACGATCGGAGCAGATGAAAATCAGTATAACGTAAAGTGGTTTCTGGAACATTATCCGTTCCGCCTGGAGAGCCTGGATCCCTATCTGTGTGATGAATTAAAGTCCAGGACGACCCAGGGCGGTTTTCTGCAGCTTCTGCCGGGAGTTCATCAGTCAGATGGATTTTTTATTGCCAGATTCAGGAGAACAGAATGAGAGAGATAACAGAGAAAAAAGATATCCGGTCTATGGATTTTTGTGAACTTCAGGCTGAGATGGAAGCTCTGGGGGAAAAGAAATTCCGGGCAGTCCAGCTTTATCAGTGGATGCATCAGAAGCTGGCAGGCAGTTTTGACGAGATGACGAATCTGCCGAAGAGCTTTCGGGAGAAACTGAAAGATGAATATACGTACTCCATGCCTGAGGTGGTGGAACGTCTGGTATCTTCCATCGACGGCACAGAAAAATATCTGTTCCGTCTGGCAGACGGAAATGTGGTTGAGAGCGTTCTGATGCGGTATCATCACGGGAATTCCGTCTGTATTTCCACTCAGGTGGGATGCAGAATGGGGTGCAGATTCTGTGCGTCTACGCTGGGAGGTCTGACGAGAAATCTCTGTCCTTCGGAGATGCTGGGAGAAGTATATCAGATACAGAAGATCACTGGGGAAAGAGTTTCACACCTGGTTGCGATGGGTACCGGAGAGCCGCTGGATAATTATGATCATTTCCTGAAATTTCTCAGAATGCTGACCGATGAACACGGGCTGCATCTGAGCCAGAGAAATGTGACGGTGTCCACCTGCGGGATCGTGGAGAATATCCGAAGGCTGGCAGATGAAAAGCTGCAGATCACACTTGCCCTTTCTCTTCATGCATCCAGTCAGGAAAAACGAAAAGAACTGATGCCGATTGCATTCAAGTATGATCTGAAGGATGTTCTGGATGCCTGCAGATATTATTTTGACCGGACGGGACGGAGAGTCACCTTTGAGTACAGTCTGGTGGGCGGAGTGAATGATACAAAAGAGGACGCGGCCAGACTTGCCGGTCTGGTGGGAGATATGAACTGTCATATCAATCTGATCCCGGTAAATCCCATCAAAGAAAGAAGTTATGTACAGTCAGACCGGAGCGTGATCGAGGCATTCAAAAATAAACTTGAAAAATACGGGATAAATGTTACTATTAGAAGAGAGATGGGCAGGGACATCAATGGTGCCTGCGGTCAGCTGAGAAAGAGTTATCTGGATCAGAAACCAACAGAAGAGATAAAGGAGGGGGATGCGGCGTTATGAAAACGTACAGTATCACCGATGTGGGAAAAAGACGTGAGATGAATCAGGATTATGTCTTTGCGTCGGATCAGCCGGTTGGAAATCTTCCGAATCTGCTGATCGTGGCAGACGGTATGGGAGGACATAAGGCCGGGGATCTCGCTTCCCGCTATGCGGTAGAGACCATGGTGGAGTATATCCGGGATGCAAAAAAAGAAGAACGCCCCATACCTCTTCTGGGAGCTGCCATACATACGGCCAACGATGCAGTAGCAGCAAAAGCAAAATCGAGCAGAGATCTGGAAGGGATGGGAACCACAGTTGTGGCTGCTGCAGTTCAGGGAGAATATCTGTATATTGCTAATGTGGGAGACAGCAGGCTTTATCTGATCGACAGGGAGATTGAACAGATCACCAGGGATCATTCACTGGTGGAAGAGATGATCCGTGTTGGCGAACTGAAAAGGGAGGATGCCAGAAAGCATCCGGACCGGAATGTGATTACGAGAGCAGTCGGAGTGCATACTCCGGTGAAAATAGATTTTTTTGATGTGAAGCTGGAGCGGGGAGATATCATACTTCTCTGTTCAGACGGGCTGACGAATATGGTGGAGGATCCGGAGATCCTGCGCATCGTTCGAAAGAGCAGTTCGCTGAAGGAAGCGGCGCAGAAGCTTGTGAATGAGGCAAACAAAAACGGGGGGAAGGATAATATTTCAGTTGTCCTTGCCGAATTCTGAAAAAATGGGGGATAATTATGCTGAAGGTAGGAACATTCATACAGAACAGGTATGAAATTATTTCCAGAATCGGATCCGGTGGAATGGCTGACGTATATAAGGCCAAAGACCACAAGCTGAACCGGTTTGTGGCGGTAAAAGTACTGAAAAAAGAATTTCGGGAAGACAAGGATTTTATATCAAAATTCAAGGTAGAGGCACAGTCCGCTGCCGGTCTTGCCCATGCCAATATTGTGAATATCTATGATACCGGAGAAGAGGCCGGGATCTATTACATCGTGATGGAGCTGGTGGAAGGCATCACTCTGAAGGATTATATTGAAAAAAAGGGACGCCTGTCCGTGCGGGAAGCAACCAGTATCGCACTTCAGATTTCCGCCGGCCTTGAAGCCGCCCACAATAACGGGATCATTCACAGGGATGTCAAACCCCAGAATATTATTATTTCCATCGATGGAAAAGTAAAAGTGTCTGATTTCGGTATCGCCAGGGCCTCCACATCCAATACGATCAATTCCAATGTCATGGGTTCGGTACACTACAGTTCGCCGGAGCAGGCCAGAGGCGGCTACAGTGATGAAAAGAGTGATATTTATTCCCTTGGTATCACGATGTATGAGATGCTGACAGGGCGGGTTCCCTTTGACGGAGATACGGCTGTGGCTGTAGCGATCAAGCATCTTCAGGAGGAAATGCACGGACCGAAAGAGCTGTTTCCCGAGATACCGGGCAGCACCAATCAGATCGTGCTTAAGTGTACCCAGAAAAGTCCTGACAGACGGTATTCGAATATGTCAGAGCTGATCCGTGATCTGAGAGAATCTCTGGTAAATCCAGAGGGAGATTTTGTGACCCAGCATGAGGTAGACCGGAAATCCCGAACGATCATCATGTCCAGGGATGAGGTGAATCAGATCAATGCGGAGCGTGGTATGCCTTCTTACGATGAATCCATGGATGTAGGCGCTGCAGCAGGACTGCATCAGCAGGAAAAGCGCAGTGAAGAAAGCCGGGCGTATCAGCCGGGCAGCTATTATCAGAAAACCGGTTATCAGGAGGTGACGCCGCCCGGCAGACGGGACGAGGAAGCGTGGGACAGAGAGTACTATCCGGATTCTTCCGCCGGAAAAAGAATCAGTCAGTCCCGCTACGATGAGCCGGATGATATGTTCCGGGAGGATGAGTATCATCTTGAGGAAGGTTATTCCAGAAGAAAGAAGAAGGATCCGGAGGATGATGATCGGGATATGGGAATCAATCCCGGTCTGGAGCGCGCGGTGACTGTCGGAGGAATTATTGTTGCCGTGATCATTGGCTGTGTGTTCCTTGCATTGCTTGCCAGAGCTTTTGGACTGCTGGATTTTAACAAGATCGGTAAAAACCAGAAACAGTCAGAAAAGCAGACGGAAGCAGTGGTGATCGAGCAGGAGACGCAGAAACAGACCGAAGAGAAAGCGGCACAGGCAGCCGTGCAGGTACCGAAGCTGGATGGTGTATCAGAAGAGCAGGCACTGCAGCTGCTGAAGGATCAGGGACTTACCGGAAGCAGATCAGGGGAGAGTGCATCAGATATTTATGAGGCCGGACAGGTGATTTCCCAGAATCCGGCATCAGGTACAGAGGTCGCACCCGGAAGTACAGTGACTTATGAGATCTGCAGCGGTGCAGAGGGAATTGAACTGAAGGATTTATCGAATGTAGAGAAGAGTCAGGCCCAGGCGTTCCTGCTGACCCAGGGACTCCAGTGCAGTGTAGATGAGACCAGATACAGTGATACGATTTCAGCCGGTTATGTCATATCCTCCGACCCGCCCGCCGGTTCGATATTGAAAGCGGGAGATACGGTGACGATCTATGTCAGCCAGGGATCGGAGGCAGAGGTGAAGTATGTAACGGTACCGGACTGCTATTACTGCGATGAGGATATTTCCAGCCAGCGCTGTGAACTGACCGGACTGGGGACACCTGTATTTACTTACGAAGCCAGCCGGGAAGTCAACAAAGGATTTGTGATCCGTCAGGATCCGGCAGCCGGCACAGAGGTTCCGGAAGGCACAGTGGTTACCTTCGTAGTCAGTACAGGACCGCCGACAGAGGCGGATGCTGCGGTATCGATCGAGAACAGCAGCGGTTCCGTGTGGGAGTGCAATGCTTCTCTCGATGCGCCGGCCGGATATAACGGACAGAATGTGCGTATTGATCTGGTGCAGGATGGTGTGACAAAGACCATTTATACCGGTCAGGTCACATTTCCCTATGCGCTGAAGGTGCAGGGAGCAGAGGGAGTGACAACAGGTACGGCCTATGTTTATCTGCTGAATGCTGATGGTGAAGTAGAAAGTACTGTGGAATATGCAGGAATCGTTTTCAGTCAGAAAACAGTTCAGTAATATGAGAGGATGTGCGGATGCAGGGTAAAATTATCAGAGGAGTCGGCGGTTTTTATTATGTTCACACGGAGCAGGACGTTGTGTATGAATGCAGAGCCAAGGGAGTTTTTCGCAAAGAAAAGATCAAGCCCCTGGTAGGTGACGATGTGGAAATGTCTGTGATCGATGAGCAGCAGAGGACGGGAAATATTGACCGGATCCTGCCCCGCAGGAATACGCTGATCCGGCCGGCTGCGGCCAATGTGGATCAGGCTCTGGTGGTTTTTGCAGTTTCCAGTCCGAAACCGAATCTGAATCTGCTGGACCGTTTTCTGATCTCCATGGAGCAGCAGGAGATTCCCGTTCTGATTGCATTTAATAAGGAAGATCTGGCAGAAGAGCAGGAAGCGGCCTCTCTTGAGGCGATTTACAGCGGCTGCGGGAGCAAAGTCTTTCTGCTGAGCGTGGCGAAGGAAAAAGGGCTGGAACTATTAAAGGAACAGCTGGCAGGAAAGACTACGATCGTAGCCGGTCCATCCGGTGTTGGAAAGTCTTCTCTGACAAATGTTCTTCAGAAGGAAGTTCAGATGGAAGTCGGTGAAGTCAGCCGGAAAATTGACCGGGGACGTCATACGACACGCCATACGGAGCTGATCGCCCTCGGGGGAGAGACTTACTTTCTTGATACACCGGGATTTTCTTCTCTGTATCTGCAGGATCTGGAGTATGAGGACCTGAAAGATTACTTTTATGAATTTCAGTCTTATGAGGCACAATGCAGATTTCAGGGATGTATGCATATTCATGAACCGGACTGCGCAGTGAAGGATGCAGTGGCAGACGGGAAGATTCATCCTTCCCGTTATGAGAATTATGTTCTTCTTGCGGAAGAACTGAAAAACAGGAAAAAATACTAAATACAGAAGAAAGTGTTTGGGAGGAGGATAAGAATGAGAAAAAATATTCTGGCCCCGTCGATTCTGGCTGCAGATTTCAGGCATCTGGAGGATGATATCCTGGAGGCAGCGGGAGCAGGGGCGAAATACCTTCATATAGATGTGATGGACGGGACTTTCGTACCAAGTATTTCCTTTGGCATGCCGGTGATCGAGTCGATCCGTCCGGTGACTGATTGTGTATTTGATGTACATCTGATGGTACAGCAGCCGGAGCGATACATAGAGACCTTTGCCAAATGCGGAGCGGACAGCATCACTGTGCATGCAGAGGCGACAAATCATCTCCACCGGGTGATTCATCAGATCAAAGCATGCGGCTGCAAAGCCGGAGCTGCACTGAATCCCTCCACACCGCTTTCCGTGCTTGACTATGTGCTGGAAGATCTGGATATGGTTCTGATCATGACAGTGAATCCCGGATTCGGGGGACAGGCCTATATTCCCCAGATGACAGGGAAGATCCGTACATTGAGAAAACAGGCCATTTCCCTGGGGCTACCTCTTGATATCCAGGTAGACGGAGGAATCAAAGAAAGCACCATCCGCGCCGTACTGGAAGCCGGAGCCAATGTATGTGTGGCAGGCTCCGCAGTATTTGGAGGAAACACCCGCCAGAATGCAGAGAAGCTACTGGCTGTGATGGAGGAATACAAGAGTTATTTCTGAAAACGTTTGACATAAAAAAGAATAG
>JAQXWO010000211.1 GCA_029225485.1 Lachnospiraceae bacterium | reverse complement strand
CCCTCCCGTCAGATACCTACCCTGTGTAGTCCCTTGTAAACTGTACTTTCTTTCTGTAATAATAACTAACAATTTCTCCCGACGGTATCCATATCTGTGCCTCATTAATCTTATCAAGAACCGCATCAATAATATGCTCATCCGCTTCTGAATCAGGAACTCTTTCATTCTCAGTTACATATTTTTTGTATTCTTCATATACCCATGCAGTAATTTTGTCTTTCTGCTTCATCTTAAGATTGTTAAAAGACTTGTTCATCTGCAAAAGTTGTCCATCTATTTTCTTGTGTATTTTGGTTTTCTTGCTGTTTGCCATTGATTAATTTCCTTCTTGTGCATCAACAGGTAAAATCCAGGTGCCAAATCCAAACAAACACCTCAGAAAGAAGGTCTCTCTTTGGATATTTTGTAAGCGCAAAATAAACCAGCGGATAGAAAAAATATTGCAGTTCCTATATACTGTTATAAGAACTGCAAACATTTTAATCTACATTGTGCCAGAACAGTCAGCAATGACATTTTTGTTCCAGGGTGCTAACTCTGCAAGAGCGGTATCGGTCATCTTGGTACTTGGAAGGCGCTCCAGCAGATAACACAGATATTTATAGATATTCAGGCCATGGGCTTTCGCCATTTCTACCATTGTGTATACGATTGCGCTTGACTCTGCCCCTTTGGGAGTGTCACTGAACAGCCAGTTCTTCCTGCCCAGGGTAAATGGGCGGATCGCATTTTCGCTCAGATTGTTGGAAAAGCTGCACCTTCCATCTTCCAGGTAGGTCATGAATAATTCTTTATGGTTTTGGGCATAGTTCACCGCCTTCTCAAAGCGAGTCCCTTTTTTCGGGGTCTGCTGTGAGAGCCAGGTCCAGAAAGCATCCAATACAGGCTTTTCTTTCTCCAGACGATATTCTTTCCGCTGCTGGAAGGTATGTCCTTTTATCTGTGACTGCCGCTCATATTCAAAAAGACGGTTGCAGTATTGGACTGCCTGGGCGGCAGGGTTGCTGTAGTCCATTTCTTTTCCTTTGGGAACTGCCTCTATAAAATACCTGCGCAGATGTGCCCAGCAACAGCAGCGTTTGATGTCCGGCAGATTGTTATATCCCTGGTAGCCATCCGTTTCAAGATAGCCTTTGAACCCTTTCAGGAATTCTTCAGCATGAAATTTCGCTCTGGTTTCCTCATATTTGTAGAGGATGATCGGCGGCAGCCCATCCTCCCCCGTACGGAAGAGCCACATGTAAGAATCCGTCTCTGCATCCCGTTTTGGTTCTTTCAGGACCTGGACCCTGGTCTCGTCCGCCATAAGGAACTGGCGCTTCAGCAGTTCCCGGTGGAAATAGTCATACAGAGGGCTGAAGTAATTCCTTGCACAGTAGATGATCCAATTTGCAAGCGTTGCCCTTGACAGTATGACCCCCATCTGTTTCCAGTCCTTTTCCTGACGGTATAAGGGCATGGAATTGGCGTATTTTTGATACATCACCCACGCGACCACTGAGGCGGACGTGTAACTATAGGGGATCAATGCTTCCGGAACGTTCGCTTTTACAAACTGGATATTGCGTTTCATGGCAGATGCAGTGGAGCAGCTGGGGCACTTTGCCGTTTCACGGTAGATATTGACAATTTCCCCCTTGGCCGGGGTAAAGCGGAATTCACGGCGGACGAATTCCTTGCCGATGACTTCCATCTCAGCACCACAGTCTGCACAATATTTCTGTTCTTCAGAGAGTGGGATCACTTCATCCCTGGATGGGACGCCTTTAAAGAGCTCATCGCCGGTACGCTTTGCCTGACGGGTATGTTCTCTGACAATGACTGGTTCCGCTGGCTCCTCCAATGGCCCTGCTTCCTGCTCCGCTTCGTTAAACAGGCTTAGCTGCCCCTCGATATTTTGGGTTCTTTCACTCGAAGTGCCGAAAAGCTTCCGGGTCAGATAATCCACCTGCTCACGGAGCCCTGCAATTGTAGAATTGCA
Source organism: Lachnospiraceae bacterium (assembly GCA_029225485.1). Taxonomy (GTDB): domain Bacteria; phylum Bacillota; class Clostridia; order Lachnospirales; family Lachnospiraceae; genus Choladousia. The sequence goes on along the minus strand of JAQXWO010000211.1, from coordinate 1,455 downwards.
TTCTTCTACCGTACTGCGCAGAGCTGCGATCAGCTCATTCTGGCTGCTGATCACCATATTCAATTGGCTGATTGTATCTTTCTGCTCCATGATCCTGGAATCCCTTGCACTCTTTGCCATTGTTTCCTGCTCCTTTTCAGATGCTTTTATTTTACCACAAAGATCATCTGAAAAGAAGCAGAAAATACGGTATTTCAGTTATTTCGGTAATCATGGGCAGGAGATCGGCAGCTGCTCAGACGCTCTGTTCCGGTGGAGCAGTATCCACATTTTCAGGAAGCCTGAATGCTTTGGGCTGCTCAATCTCAAGCCCTGACATCAGCCAGTCGAATTGCTGCCAGGTAAGTGACCTTACTTCCTCGGAATTTCTGGGCCATCGGAAACGTCCCTGTACTTCCATCCGTTTGTAGAGAAGCAGGAAGCCGTCTCCTTCCCAGAGGAGTGCCTTGATCCGGTCACATCTTTTTCCGCAGAACAGATACAGGGCACTGCGTCTTGGATCCATATGGAGTTTATCCTGGACAATCGCACACAGACCATCAATGGCGCGCCGCATGTCTGTATAGCCACAGACGATATAAATCTCATCTGCGACGGTAATATCGCCTAACATAAGGTTCTCCGCAGGAGCATGAGCAGATGTTCCAGAAAAACAATATCTGTTCCCTGCGGTATCCGGATGGTCATGCCTGCCATAGACAGTTCTAATACTGGAAGTTCAGATAACATTGAAGAAGAACGGGAAACAGGTTCAGACGGGGCTTCAATTTCCAGTATGGATCCGGAAGGTTTTTGAAGATCAATTTTCACGATCTCCTGTCTGACAGGCGCCCTGCTTTTAACCGCAGAGGGAATGCTGTCACATCCTTTTTGACGGAGACGTTTTACCCAGTTATAAAATGTACCTGGCTTAATGCCATGCTCTATACACCATTGATAATCAGTAAGACCGCTGGCTCTGCATTCCATGATCAGACGGTACTGCTCATCAGCATTAACAGGTTTAGCTCTCATAATCCAGCCTCCTCATAGTATAGTGAAATGCTACATTTAGCAGACCCTGGAAAATGGGATAAAGCAAAATGCTTGCATCTCTAGCAACTATTATGAAGGAAAAAACAGCTATTGTCACTTCGCTGGTTTATTTTGCGCTTACCCCCTTTCTATATAGAGTATAATATACCTATACTATAGTGCTATTATACCTCTACATAAAAGAAAAGACCAGCAAATCTGCAATTTTGTATAACTGCAAATTTTCCAGTCTTTTCAAGCTTTCCAGCTAATTTAAATTTCATTCATGAAACAACCCTGTATCTTATGATTGTGCAAAACATAATTTATCCGCGCTCTGTTTCCTTGCCCCGTTCCGGCTCTCTGTCCTGTCTTAAAATACTGTCAATGTTCTGCTTGATAACGTCGTATTCCCGGACTTGCTTTTTGAGCTTGCCATAG
>JAQXWO010000210.1 GCA_029225485.1 Lachnospiraceae bacterium | reverse complement strand
GAAAATGCCATCGATGCCGGCGCCAACGCAGTGACCGTCGAGATCCGGGACGGCGGTACCACACTGATCCGTATCACAGACAACGGGAGCGGTATTCCAAAAGATGAAGTGCCCGTTGCTTTTCTGCGGCATGCCACCAGCAAGATCCGCACGGTGGAGGATCTGCAGACTGCAGGCACACTGGGTTTTCGCGGAGAGGCCCTTTCCAGTATTGCCGCCATATCACAGGTGGAGCTGATCACAAAGACTGCCGGCAGCCTGACAGGCACCCGCTATCTGATCGAAGGTGGGGCAGAAAAAGGGATCGAGGAAATCGGAGCCCCGGAGGGCACCACCTTTCTGGTCCGGAATATGTTCTACAACACTCCGGCCCGAAAGAAATTTCTGAAATCCAATACAACGGAAGCCGGATATATCAGTGACCTGATGGAACGGCTGGCCCTGTCACATCCCGGCATTTCCTTTAAATTTATGAACCAGGGACAGACACGGCTTCACACCTCCGGCAACTGCCGGCTGAGAGATGTGGTATATGGGATCTATGGAAGAGATATCACAGCAAATCTGCTGCCGGTGGATGCAGACTGCGGATATTTTAAAATCACCGGCCTGATCGGAAAACCGGCCGTATCCCGGGGCAACCGCAACTATGAAAATTACTTTGTCAATGGCCGTTTTGTCCGCAGCAATATTATTTCCAAAGCGATCGAAGAGGCCTATAAGCCTTTTATGATGAACCATCGCTATCCATTTACTGTCCTGTCTCTGGAAATGGAAGGCAGCCATCTCGATGCAAATGTGCATCCCACCAAGATGGAAGTACGATTTTCAGATCAGATGTATGTGTATGAGCAGGTATATCAGACTGTAAAGGATACTCTGGCCGGAAAAGAACTGATTCCTGAAATCACACTGGAGAAACAGACCGTCAGAGAAAAGACAAGTCTGCTGCAGGGAAAGCCGGCCATCATACGACCGGAGATGGAAAAGCAGGAAAAGACCGTCAGCAAAACACCTCTGGCCGTAACTTCAGCAGAAGCAGAAATTATACACCATTCGGAAAGGGCACAGGCAGCACCGGCACAAAAACCTGATTCTGAACAGAAAAAGGCTCCCTGCAGTTTTCCGGAACCATTTGAAAATAAACGCAGAGAAATGATCGCTGAAAGCGCTCCGTCTTACTCTGTAAAGTCTGACAGCAGTCAGGCAGACCTGCCGCAGAAGCAGCGTCCCTCTTCAGGGATCCTGAAACCGGTGACCGGAAATGTTCCGGATAAAAAGATTCCGGATGAAAAGTGTTCCGACACTGCCGATACAGGCCAGAGTACACAGATGAATCTTTTTGATGATAAGCTGCTTTCCCGGAAAAATGTGAAAGAACACAGACTGATCGGGCAGGTGTTTGACACTTACTGGATCGTGGAATTTCGTTACAGACTGTATATCATTGATCAGCATGCTGCCCATGAAAAGGTTCTGTATGAAAGATTCCTGAAGCAGCTGAAAAATAAACAGCAGACCTCACAGAGGCTCAGCCCTCCTCTGATCCTGACTCTGACCATGCAGGAGGCCCGGCTCCTGAATCGTTTTAAAGACAATTTTCAGGAAGTCGGCTACGAAATTGAGCCGTTCGGCGGTCATGAATATGCAGTAAGCGCAGTCCCGGGCAATCTCTACGGACTTGCGGAAAAAGAACTGTTTCTGGAAATGCTGGACAGTCTTTCAGATATTTCAGAGCATGCAGCTGCAGACATCATCAATGATAAGATTGCCACCATGTCCTGCAAAGCGGCAGTCAAAGGAAATCATCGTCTCTCCATGCAGGAGGCAGATGCTCTGATCAGAGAACTGCTGGAGCTTGATAACCCTTATCATTGTCCCCATGGCAGACCAACGATCATTTCCATGACAAAATATGAACTGGAAAAAAAATTCAAAAGAATTTTATGATAATATCAATCGGGAGGTACGTAATATGAACGAACTGAAGCATGAAGGCCTGAAAGTCCTGGCCGTGGAACTGCCGGACGAAGTACTGAAATATAAAATGGCAGGTGATTTTGCCGGTGCAGCAGCTGCCATCGAGCGCTGGCTGCAGCGACCGGTCGGTGAGGAGATGAAGACCAGACTTCACTTTGAGCAGCTGTTTCTGCGGAGACTGCCGGAACAGTTCCCCTTTACGGCAGAACAGGCTGTTGCTGAATTTGCGAAGCTGATACCGGATTTCAGCGAAAAAGATCTCCGGAGAGTAGATGAAGCCGGACTGGCGGAATGGATCTTCCTGAATGGAGAAAAACACTATATTTTCAATATTGTCCGCAATGTAACCAGAGTAGATGAAGAACTTGCCCGCCGTGCAGGCACCGCAGAAGATGAAGATGAGGAAAAGAAAATCCTGAAGGAGACGATTGCGGATATCAAAGCAAACAAGTCTGTGACCTGGGATTTTAAGGTACAGGAGACCACCAGACTGGCGGATGATCTCTTCCAGCCGGGAATGAAGCTGAAAGTGCACCTGCCGGTATCTGCGGAGTTATTTCAGACCTCTGACGTAAAAGTAACCTCCTGGTCTGAAGGTATGTCTGTAATCGATCCGCCGGATGCTCCGTTCCGTTCCATCTGTTTTGAAGATACTCTCCAGGAAAACAGAGAATTTTATGTGGAGTATGAGTATACAGTGACATCCGAATATCATGATTTTTCCAGAGAGGACTATGAAGCATGTCTGCAGAAATCTCAGGAGACACCGGAAGCTCTGCAGCCGTATCTGGAAGAGCAGTATCCGCATATCCGTTTTTCACCGTACCTGAAGTCACTGGCGGCTGAGATCGTGGGTTACGAAAAAGATCCCCTTGCCATGGCCCGGATGATCTACGATTATATTACCACAAAAGTTCATTATTCCTATATGCGGGAATATTTCCTGATTCCGGATATTCCTCAGTACTGCGCAAGAAATCTCCGGGGAGACTGCGGAGTACAGGCACTGCTCTTTATCACACTCTGCCGGATCTGCGGCATCCCGGCAAAATGGCAGTCCGGTCTGTACGCGATTCCGGGCTACATCGGTCCTCATGACTGGGCCATGTTCTATGTGGCGCCTTATGGATGGCTCTTTGCAGATCCTTCTTTCGGAGGCTCTGCTTACCGGGACGGCGACGAAGAGCGGAGAAAATTCTACTTTGGCAATCTGGATCCCTTCCGTGTGACTGCAAACAATGCGTTCCAGCAGAATTTTGCCTCACCGAAACAATTCCTGCCGGTGGATCCCTACGATAATCAGACCGGAGAGATGGAATCAGACAAATGTGGCTTCGGCAAAGATGATATGATCCAGACCAGTTCCATTCTCTTTGCCAGACGGAGAGAAGCATGAAAGCAGATGGAAATCCTCTGGTAATTCTCACCGGACCGACGGCGGTGGGAAAGACCTCTTTATCCATTCAGCTTGCAAAAAAAATCGGCGGAGAGATTATTTCCGCCGATTCCATGCAGGTATACCGCGGGATGGATATCGGTTCGGCCAAGGTGACGACTTCCGAGATGGAAGGGATCCCCCATCACCTGATCGACATTCTGGATCCGGAAGAAGAATTTCATGTGGTGCGCTTTCAGGAAGAAGCGAAAAAATGCATCCGGCAGATTCAGGAACGGGGACACATTCCAATTCTCGCCGGAGGCACCGGCTTTTATATTCAGGCAGTGCTCTATGATATTGATTTTACGGAGACGAAATCAAACGAGACCTACCGTGAATCACTGGAACAGCTTGCCCGGGAACGGGGACCGGAATATCTTCATGACCTTCTGAAGGAGAAGGACCCGGATTCGGCCCTGGCGATCCATGCCAATAATGTGAAACGGGTGATCCGGGCGCTGGAGTTTTATCACGAGACAGGAACTCCGATCTCGGTTCATAATGAACAGGAGCGGCAGAAGAAATCCCCCTATCAGTTTGCCTATTTTGTGCTGAATGATGAACGAAAACGTCTCTATGAAAACATCGACCGCCGGGTAGATCTGATGATGCAGCAGGGCCTGCTGCAGGAAGTAGAGACACTGCGCGGCAAAGGATATCACAGAGGAATGGTATCCATGCAGGGACTTGGCTACAAAGAGCTGCTGGCTTATCTGGATGGAGAGATGAGCCTGGAGGAAGCAGTACGCATATTAAAACGGGATACCCGCCACTTCGCCAAACGGCAGCTCACCTGGTTTCGCAGAGAGCGGGACGTCATCTGGATCGAAAAGAACGAATTTCAGTATAATAACGAAAACATACTGGATTACATGATATCCGAACTGGAAGCACGTCATGTGATCCAAAGAGACGAGAAAGCCTGACCATGTTTCAGGGACTCAAGTAAGGAGACAGATTATGACACAATTTGAACAGCAAACCAACCAGATCTATCAGAGTATGGGAATCAGCCCGGAGGTCAAAAAATTCGGCGATCAGATCCTTGAAGAACTGAAAGATCGTTTTGACCATATTGATGAAATGGCAGAATATAATCAGCTGAAAGTGATCCATGCGATGCAGTCCTGCCGTGTCAGTGCCGAATGTTTTCAGTCCTCCAGCGGATACGGGTACAATGATATCGGACGTGATACGCTGGAAGAGGTGTATGCTGCCGCATTCCACACAGAAGCAGCTCTGGTGCGTCCGCAGATCACCTGCGGTACCCACGCTCTGGCTGTAGCTCTTTCCGGCAATCTCCGTCCGGGAGATGAACTTCTCTCTATCTCCGGCAAGCCATATGATACCCTGGAGGAAGTGATCGGTATCCGGCCGTCCTGCGGGTCTCTGGCTGAATACGGCGTCATCTACGCCCAGGTAGACCTGCTTCCGGACGGCTCTTTTGATTTTGAGGGGATCAGAAAAGCGATCAATCCCAGAACAAAGCTGATAGAGATCCAGCGCTCCAAAGGCTATCAGACCAG
>JAQXWO010000209.1 GCA_029225485.1 Lachnospiraceae bacterium | reverse complement strand
TCTGTGGCGGGAAGGCTGCCATATACATAGCATTTGTCATCGACTCTTGCATCCTCGATACCGATCTCCTTCATCTCTTTTACCAGAATATGTGCCAGATCAAACTGGCGCTGTGTGGAAGGCACCATATCACTCTCTTCATCACTGGTAGTAAATACTTTTACATAATTCAAAAAACGCTCCAGAATATCCATCGTTCCCTTTCCCTTTCATACAGCATGCCCCGATGATTCCACCGGGGCTGTCCTTTTCCTTCTTTATTGTTCCATGATTATCTTTTCTGATTCACATATCCGATATAGTCGATCAGAAGCTTCACCGCACCGTCTATACCGAGAATACTGGTGTCCAGGCAAAGATTGTAGCTGGCTGCCATACCCCATTTCTTCTCTGACTGGAAGTTGTAGTAGCTGGCACGCTTCTTGTCTGTCTTGACCAGCATATCCTGTATCTTGTCATCCGGAAGCTGATATTCTTTCTTCACTCGCTCGGCACGAAATGCATTATCCGCATGGATAAATACACTGATCAGATTCTTGTGATCACGGAGCACATAATCCGCGCTGCGTCCTACGATCACGCAGGAACCCTCATCTGCCACATGGCGGATGGTATCATAGCATGCCTGGTAAATCTGCTGGTCAATCGTCGGTCCGGTATACATCACCGACGGATATACATCCATAACGATCGAATACAGCAGACTGTTCATCGGCTTCTCATCATAGCTCTCCAGCACCTTCTCACACAATCCGCTCTTCTTGGCCATGATCTTGATCAGCTCTTTGTCGTAAAACTTGATGCCAAGCTCTTTTGCCAGCTTTTCTCCTACTTCATGTCCGCCGCTTCCAAACTGCCTTCCAATCGTAATAATCGTATTTTCCTTCATAGATTGTCCCTCCCTTTTCATTTTTATACAACAGACCTGCTGTCGTACGGAAGATCGTTTAAAGTATCTTATGTAATATAGTATAGCATAAAATATTCTTTCTGTAAGTAAAAAATTGCAGGGAATCTGACGATAATCCCTGCAATTTTGACATTTATTTGAAATCTTTTCCAAACAGTATGATATAGTCGTTGTCATCATACCGCTTTTTGCCCATGGACATCTTGCGCAGAAGCTTGTTGGACTTGTGGATGGCGCGGTTCACAAGCTCCGTCACATCTGTGATGGAAACTGCCTTGCCTTCCTGCACCACACCGGAAATTCTCCTGAGTACTTCCTCCTGTCCGTCCTCACCGATCACATATCCCTGTGCTCTGGCTGCATGCTGTGCAAACATCAGAAGCTCCTCCGCCGTATAAACCGGAAGATAGATCTGAGCGGTAAACTTCATGGTAAATCTCGGATGACTCATCAGCAGATCGTGGATATACTGCTCCTCATCCTCCAGAATGATCAGCAGTCCGTCTGTCCGGAATTCCATGGCCGTAGTCAGCTGATCAATGATGCCCGGCTCCAGATCTCCCGCCTCTTCGATGATCAGGGTACCTCCGGCAATCCTGGCAATCGTAGCCGCGATATCCTTGCGGTTCAGATCTGCGGCGTAGATCTTCGCCATCTTCAGTGAACCGTTCCCTTTATCCTCGGCTACTGCTTTTGCGATATTCATAGCCAGAGTTGTCTTGCCGGAACCATGGGGTCCGAAGATCAGGATATTGCCGCTGCGAGATGTGCGGTCTCCCTGATTGGATACCGCCTGAATCACTGCATTTGCAATCTGCGGTTCCAGACCCTCTACTTCGGTAAAGCCTCCGAACAGCCCTCTCATATAATCCGGAAGGAACGGGCCGTCCTGACTGGCTGCTCTGCGGTACTGTGCCTCCGCACCCTGTGCATCCTCCGTGTCTGAGTCATTTCTGATCTCTTCACAGCCATCGTCCGCTCCGTTTTCGCCAAAATCATCTTCCATATCCGGCGCTCCGTCGCTGCCCTGAGCCTCTGTATCATCCAATGTCACCGCTTCATTCTGCATTTCTGCAGTACACCGTGGTTCGTCTGCATTCTCTCTTTCTGCTGTATCTGCTGTCGCATCCGCATCCTGATTTACCGAAGCATCCTGTGTCACGGCCTCCATCTGTTTTCTGTCTGTATCATGATCATTCCGGTCCTGATCTTCTCTCAGACTGCCCTGCTCCTGCCAGAGCTCCTTCAAACCATACTTCTCATGCAGACTGGCGATCTTCTCCACCGGCACACGGATGGTCTTGCCTGACATCATCTCATTCTGCAGATCTTCCCTCGTGTAATCGATCCTCCGGGTCTTCTGCAGATCATCCTGAACAGCAGGTTCTTCTTTTATCAGATCCTCCTGAGGAACCGATACTTCCTCTTTCGGCATGTACTGTTCCCGATAGGTGGGAAGGGCATTTCTGTTGCGCAGAAGCTTTTCAGGATTGTTCGTATATTTCAAAGCTTCTCTCTGATCCTCCGTCAGTTCTTCCCTTGCTGCCTCGGCAATCGTCCTGCGGATCCTCGGCTGCTCAGGTTCTTCCTGGCTATCATCCACAATGGTCTTATCCGGAATCTCCTCCGAACCCTCGCCGGCAGCATCCTTCATGACCTTCTCCGGGTTTTCTCCGCATGCATCCTCTGCGGTCTTCACCGTACCTTCGGCAAAAGCATCTCCCGGGATGCCCGTCGGATTCTCAGAAGCAGCCTTCTCCACGATATCCATCGGATTCTCACCGGCAGCATCCCCTGCGATTTCTTCCTGAGCACTCTCAGGAACCCTGACGGCCGTTTTTCCTCTTTCTCCCATCGAAAGAAGCACATCATCTATCGTAAGGCGTCCTGCGGCGGGAGCTGTTTTATCTGCCATATCTATCGGCGGAATCGGCTGCAGCTTCTTCGCAGCGACTGGAGCACTGTCCTCCTCTTCCTCTGTGCGCTTCACCACACCGGCCACGATCTCACGCATGCTCCGGGCCAGTTCCATCTGAAGTGTCTTGTCATCATACGCCACTCCGTCAGAAGCATTTGCAGCGCTGTCCTGTGTCTCCGGCAGACCGGCACTGCTGCTCTTTTTCTCCGGCTCGGCTGCCATCTCACTTTCGATCTCTGCCTTGTGAGCTGTCACTTCATCCCCGATCTTCTTTTCTGTCTCAGCCATGATAGACTCTGCGATCACTTCTCCATCCGTGCTTTTTACCTTCGTGATCACTTCCTCCGGCTCTTCATCCTCCGGTTCCGGCTCCGGATCCAGGAACTGCTGCTCGTAGATCTCCTGCTGTTTCGGTGTCAGCGGAGCATACTTCTTCTTCAGCTCCAGCGCTTTCAGAACATACTTGCCGCTGTGGAACCAGAGCACCAGATCATCACAGGCTGCCAGACATTTCTGCATCTGTCCCGCTTTCTGGTACAGCTTCGCCAGCTCATATGCCCAGCGCTCGGTATATTCCTGCCCCAGATATTCTTCCAGGATCCCGATCAGTTCCTCCACAGATGCTCCGCGTCCCCGGTAAATCTGATATTTTAAGATATAGCGGTTATTATCGTGAGGCGCCACCTGTACGTAGTCCGTGTAATACTCCATAGCTTCATCATACTGATGCAGCGCCGTGGTGATCTCAACCAGCCGATACAGTACTGTCCTGCCGACCGGCGAACGGCGATACGCCCGAAGCAGCAGCTCCTTGCTGTCCTCCAGTCTCCCCGACGCCTCATATATTTCACTGATCAGGCAAAGTGTCCTGACATTTCTCACTCTCTTCCAGTCGATCGTATCCGCCATTTTGGCTGCTTCCTCATAATCCTTCTGATCGACCAGCTTATCAATCTCTTCCAGTTTGAGATTATATTCATACTTATCCAATTCAGTCACCCCGTTATCATCTATTCACCGCCAGCCCCTCGCAGGCAGACTTATCACTATTATCCTGTTCAGTGTACCATATCTATATTTTGTTGTCAAAAACAAGATGTCGGAAAATAATGATTTTTGCTTACAGTTCAGCCATGCAATAAAAAAAGGAGGGGCCCCCTGCGAGGCCCCGAAAAAGAAGAGAAAATATATGTAAACTTAACAGATGTTAAGATCATTTTTTGTCGAAATCCGGACAAATGCAGACGCGCCGTGCACTGTCCGAACCTCATTGATTTATGTGAAGTAAGATCATCGTTTCTCTCTGATGTATCTTATGTCTCAGAGTATACGTTTCAAATGTGTCCAAACGGTGATGAAAATTTAAAAGAAATCTGAAAGAAACATAAAGGAAAAATGATCGTTAACAGAAAAACCGCAGGATCAGCGGAGGATCGTATCCCTGCAAAGCTGATTCTGCGGTATGTAATATCATATATTTTTATCGTAACTGTTTTTCCGGTTTGATGCTGACGCCGCGGCTGCGGTCACCCTGAGGATTCTCACCGAACTCGTAATCATTGCCCGGCAGAATGATATTCAGAACAATTCCTGCGATGGCTGCGATCGCCAGAGCAGTCAGTGTCACAGACGCCCCGCCGATATGGAAGGTCAGTCCGCTGCCAAAGCCAAGGCCGCACACGAAGATGACGCCTGCAATGATCAGGTTGCGGGATTTTGTCAGATCTACCTTGTTCTCAACCACATTACGCACACCGATCGCAGAGATCATACCATAAAGCATGAAGCTGACACCTCCGATGATGGAAGCCGGCATGGTACTGATGATCGCGGATACCTTCGGAATAAAGCTGATGATAATCGCAAATCCGGCAGCAATACGGATGACACGCGGATCATACACCTTGCTGAGTTCCAGCACTCCTGTATTTTCCCCGTAAGTCGTATTGGCAGGACCGCCGATCAGACCAGCCATCGCAGTGGCAAGTCCGTCACCCATCAGAGTACGGTGAAGCCCCGGATCTGCCAGATAGTTCTCGCCTACTGTGGCAGAGATGGCAGACATATCACCGATATGCTCCATCATCGTAGCAATGGCAATCGGAGCCATCACGAGAACTGCAGTCAGGTCAAACTTGCAGATCTGGAAAGGCGGAAGTCCGATGATGCCGGCAGAAGCCACGGATGAAAAGTCAAGGATCGCAGAGCCGTCCGGATTGGTGATTCCACAGGCATTCATGATCACTGCCACCACATAAGAGATCACAACTCCCATCAGAATCGGGATGATCCGGAACATGCCTTTTCCCCAGATATTAAATACAATGATCACTGCCAGCGCTATAAATGCCAGGAACCAGTTCGTCGATGCATTGCCGATGGCAGAAGAAGCAAGACTCAGTCCGATACAGATGATCACCGGCCCAGTCACTACCGGCGGCAGATAACGCATGACACGTTTCACACCCACCAGACGGATGATGAGGGCCAGTACCAGGTAAAGAAGACCTGCGATCACAATACCGCCGCAGGCATAAGCCACCTTCTCATTGGCTGCCATACCTTCATAGACTCCGGTATTCAGATTGGCTACTGTGGAAAATCCGCCCAGGAAAGCGAAAGATGAACCAAGAAATGCCGGCACCTTCATCTTCGCACAGACATGAAAGAACAGAGTACCAAATCCGGCGCAGAACAATGTCACGGATACGGTCAGTCCCTTCGTGAGCGGTTCTCCGCAGGCCTGCTGAAAATAGTTGTTGACAAGGATCGGCACCAGGATCGTAGCACCGAACATCGCAAACATATGCTGCAGTCCGAGAACCAGCATCTTCGGCAGACCAAGCTTTCTGGCGTCACGAATCGGTTCATTAGAAGTGTTCATATTATTCCTCCTCTTTTTGTAAATGCAGTCCGAATCTGTCCGTACAGACCGGACGATCTGCGGGAAATCCCGCTGCTGAAAAGTTATCTCTGACATTATACGATTGGAAGTATAAATAATCAATAATAACTTTACATTCATTCTCAAATACATTTCAAAGCCTTAAAAGGCCGCTGTCCTTGGCCATGACTTTTACGGTGATGCTGCAGTCCGCCAGATGTTCATAATTCATTTCCAGTGAATAATCCACATCTACCTGAATCAGCTCTCCTGTTTCGCTGACCCGCATATTGTTCACCTCTATGCCTGCCATCATATTGCCATAAGGAGTGCAGTACCAGCTTCTGTTTTTTCTGTCCCGTTCAAATATCATCTCTGACTGAAGAGGACCTTTTTTCTTTACTTCCATGCGGTCATCCTGAAGCTTGATGCAGTTCTGCACCACTTCTTTCGTACCCTCGATCGCTTCCTCATAAAAGATATAATGCTTTCCGTTTTTGTTGTAATACCTGCCGGCGGAGATCATTTCCACCTCATCCTCTTTGGAGCCCTCCATAGTATGAAGGCCTTTTACACTGATCAAAACCTCTTCTGTCATGATTGATACGTCTCCCTGTACTGTCAGTATTCTTCTATATTAATCTTTTTGGTCGTCTCTACGTCATAAGGCAGAATAGAATTTGCGAATCGTTTGAATTTATCTGCCGCATCACTCACATAAAACTGATACCGTTCCTGGGCTTTCTGCCGTTCGTATCCCGGATTTGCAATTCCCTGATCCCGCAGAAGCTCTCCAAGCTCTCTCGCCGTCTCATAGGCGGGATTCACCAGATTCACAGAATCTCCCACCACCCTTCTGATCAGGGAGCGAAGCAGCGGATAATGGGTACATCCCAGGATCAGGCTGTCGATCCCTACCTCCAGAAGCTCCTCCAGATAGCGATGAGCCACTTCCTCCGTGATGGAATCCTTCAGCCAGCCTTCCTCCACCAGCGGCACAAACAGAGGGCATGGTTTTCCGAATACCATGACAGACGGATCCTGCTCACAGATGTATTTGCGGTACATATGGCTGTGGATCGTACTTTCTGTGGCGATCACACCTACTTTTCCGTTTTGTGTCGTCTGCACCGCAGCTCTGGCGCCCGGCTTCAGCACCCCGATGATCGGAATATCCAGATCCTTCTCCACCTCATCCAACGCCAGTGCGCTGGCCGTGTTGCAGGCGATCACGATGGCTTTGACCTTTTTCGTCTGCAGAAAGCGGATGATCTGCCTGGAAAAACGGATGATGGTATCCTTTGATTTGCTTCCGTAAGGAACACGGGCCGTATCACCAAAATATACGATCCTCTCATTGGGAAGATTCCTCATGATCTCCCGCGCCACGGTAAGTCCGCCCACCCCTGAATCAAAGACTCCGATGGGCGCCTCACATATATTTGTAAATTCTTCTGTCTGACTCATATGATTCCTCGATTTCTGCTGAAAATGCATCTGCTCAGAGTGCAGCACTTTTGAGGTTGGCTTTGAACAGATACTCAAAGTTTATATAACATCAGTCACATTGAAAATATCCGCATCAGAAGATCAGCGGCTCCCCATCCAGAAAAGCGAAGCAAACCGGCTCTTCTTTCAGGAACTCTGCTCTGCCGTTGGTCGCCTCTGTCACTGCCTCCCGCAGCTCTTTCACCTGTGCCTCCGGCACCAGCGTCTCCACGGTAACGATATCTGTATATTCGGAATTGGTGATCACCAGGCCTCTCTGTCCCAGCAGATACTGGATCTTCCCGATCCCATTGTAATCTGTCCGGATAGAAAGCAGCGCTCCCACCTTCTTTTCTATGATGCGGCTGGCTTTCAGTCCTTCCTGCACGGCCTTCGAGTATGCCCGCACCAGACCGCCCGTCCCCAGCAGCGTACCTCCGAAGTATCGCGTCACGACCACCGCCGCATTGTGTATCTCTTCCCCCAGCAGCACATCCAGCATAGGCCGCCCGGCCGTACCCTGAGGCTCGCCGTCATCACTGCAGCGCTGCAGCTGCTGATTCTCCCCCACCACAAACGCAGAACAGTTGTGGGTGGCATTCCAGTATTTCTTTTTCATCTCCGCGATGAAGTTCAGAGCCTCTTCCTCACTCCCCACCGGCCGCACCGTGGCAATAAACCGTGATTTCTTCTCGATCAGCTCACCTTCGCCGCCCTCATATACGATCTTGATCTGTTTCATCCTCATACCTCTCCGGGATCCGGAACTGCACCGCCGCAGTACATCTTTCTCCCCGGTTCCATTTCCCCATGCCTTAAAAACACTTATTCCCGCCCATTATAAACCAGAAAACAATTCCGGTAAAGAGTAAAATAATGCTGAAAAAAGAAGCCACGCTGATCCCGTGGCTTCTGTCTGTTTATTTTTAATGATGGAACAACCGAATCCCCGTAAATACCATCGCCATGCCGTATTTGTTGCAGGTAGCGATCACATCCTCATCACGGACTGATCCGCCCGGCTCTGCTATATACTTCACACCGCTCTTATGAGCACGCTCGATATTGTCTGAGAACGGGAAGAATGCATCGGAGCCCAGTGTCACATCCTGCATCTGATCCAGCCATGCTTTCTTTTCTTCTTCGGTGAATACTTCCGGCTTCTCGGTGAATACCTTCTGCCATGCACCCTCTGCAAGGACATCCATATACTCGTTTCCAATATAAACATCGATGGCATTATCGCGCTCTGCACGGGTAATGGTGTCTGCGAAAGGCAGGTTCAGCACCTTCGGGCACTGACGAAGGAACCAGTTATCTGCCTTCTGGCCTGCCAGACGAGTACAGTGTACACGGGACTGCTGGCCTGCGCCGATACCGATGGCCTGTCCGCCTTTTACGTAGCATACGGAATTGGACTGGGTATATTTCAGCGTGATCAGAGCGATCTTCAGATCTCTCATGGCATCTTCCGGGATGTCCTTGTTCTCTGTCACAATGTTGGAGAGAAGCTCATCATCGATCTTCAGCTCCTGACGTCCCTGCTCGAAGGTCACTCCGTATACCTGTTTGTGCTCGATGGGAGCCGGACGATAATTTTCATCGATCTGGATCACATTGTAATTACCTTTTTTCTTCTGCTTCAGGATCTCCATCGCCTCATCTGTATATCCCGGTGCGATCACACCGTCAGATACCTCTCTCTTGATCAGCAGGGCGGTATCACGGTCACACACATCTGACAAAGCGATAAAGTCTCCGAAAGAGGACATACGGTCAGCGCCTCTTGCTCTGGCATACGCACAGGCCAGCGGAGAAAGCGCACCCTGATCTTCCACCCAGTAGATCTTTGCCAGTGTCTCATCCAGTGGAAGTCCCACCGCCGCGCCTGCCGGTGATACATGCTTGAAAGAAGTAGCAGCCGGGAGTCCGGTAGCCTCCTTCAGCTCCTTCACCAGCTGCCAGCCATTGAAAGCATCCAGAAAATTAATATATCCCGGTCTGCCGGACAGCACCTGGATCGGCAGCTCTTCTCCATTCTCCATATAGATACGGGACGGTTTCTGGTTCGGGTTACATCCATATTTTAACTGTAATTCCTGCATCTCTGATTCTCCTTATTTATTCTTATTCACAATTCTGGTCTCGTATTTACCCGTCTCAATATCAATGTATCTCACAAACAGAGACACCTTATTATCCTCATTCAGGCTGCTCCACAGCATCTCTGTGAACGCATCCATATCGTCCGGTATCGATACAAGCTTCGGCTCGCCCTCAAAACTGGGCAGCGGATTACCGTCATTCTTGTAGGTATGGATAAATCTTCCCTCCCCTGCCGCACAGTTCTCATATGCGAAGGTGTAACGGTTGCAGGAAGACGGATCTCCATTGTTGCTCTTTAAAATAGACATTGCATAGCTGTATTTACCATTCTCGATATGAAGGATACCGGAAATACGCGGTGTGTAGTTCGGTCCGTCCGGCTCAAACTCACGGCTGCGCAGAGACTGCTCAAAGGTCAGCTGATGATCCATACCCTCATAGATCGTGTCTGTCTGATCACCGTTCGTCACGATCGTCTTGTTGCCAAGTACCCGTACAGGCGCATAGATGATCAGGCTGGGATCTACCAGCTTTGACGGATCAAATGCCTGTGTGCGGATGCCCTCTCCGTCTTCCACAAAAATACGATTGCGGCTGTTTTCACTTCTTCCCATGATAAAGTACGCAGTCACTGCCTTCCTGCCATCCGCAGACCGGCCGATCACAATGCCTCTGCCCGGATAGCTGTTCTGTTTCAATTCCTGCTCCAAAGAAATTTTTTCCATTTTTCTTTTCTCCTTTTTGGTGAATTGTCTGTACTGTTACTGATCTGAGGTGCCCGCAGACACATAACCGAAGGCTTTTCCGCCACGTCTCCCGCCTCTGTCCGGCAAAAAACAAAAAAAGCCTCCATCAGACACACTCATGCCCAGACGGTCGGCTTCGCAACGCTCATACTCCCTGTGGTCAATTCCACTTCCGTCAGTCGTATGAGTAATCTCACCTTATCATTATTTTGCAAAAAAAGCAACTGTTTTTTGAGAGCCGGGGGACAGGTTCTTATCCTCCCGGCTCTTCCTTTTATTTTACCGGCACAAATTTTGCCCTGTTCATCAGCGGATGATTCAGCCTGATGGCTCCCGGTCTGGGGCATACCATCACGCAGGCGCCGCAGTAATAGCATTCTCCCGGATACATCACCACCGGATGCTTTCCTTTTTCCGGTGAGGGCAGAAGAATATCGCACTGGCAGACGGCCGCGCACCGGTTGCAGCCGATACACAGTGATTCATCGTATTTCAGCGGTGCCGTGCTGCAGGATACCGGCTCTACACTGTATGCTACTTTTTTCATGCCTGCACACCTCCTGCTGTCTGATTCCCGGAAGTTTCGTTTTTTCTGAATTCTGTCACTTCCTGGATATAATCCTGATTTCTTTTTTCATACTCTGTCCTCAGATCTCCGAAGAAATCCAGGGGAACATCCCTTGTGATGACCCGTCCCTTTTCCTGGCGGATCACAATATGCTTCCGGTCTTCGGCGGGATCCATCTCCGGGTAATCGCTTCTGCGGAAAAACAGAGGTGCAGAGCTGGACTTGCGGGCCAGAGAGGCATGCAGCACCAGCTGAGCTACTGTCAGAATGTCCAGGACTTCGTGAGTCCTCATCAGGTCGTGAGGATTGGAAGCTGTCAGCTTCGGCACGATCTCCGTCTCAAAGCTGTGAAGGAGATCCAGCCCTTCCTTCAGAAGTGCCTCACATTTTACCCCGCCGCAATAGTTCTGCATAGCCTTGGAAATAGCCATGTTCAATTCTTTCCAGCTGATACCTTCCTCTTTGTCTGCGTACAGCGGCGCATACAGGCGGGCTTTCTCCGCCTCCACATCTGCCCTGCTGATACATCCCTGAGCTGTCTCTCTGGCATAATCAGAGGCCTTTCTTCCTGCATAATAACCGGTCGCACAGGCAAATCCGGCACAGTCAGAAGCGTAGAGCTGATCTCCCGCCGCATACAGACCGTCAATATTCGTCTTCAGATCCCAGTCGTGCAGGATGCCGCCGGGTGCCCCGAAGAACTGCCTCTCCTGCTCCAGGAAATTCGCTGACTGCCATCCGGTGCCGTAGCTCTGCAGCATATGTTTTTCCGGATCAAAACCTCGTTCCGTGTAATTCTGATAGATCGGGATCTTTGTCTTGGCTTCCTCTCCGATCATCATTCCCCAGATGACACGGCGCTCTGTCTCCGGCATCCGGCTCAGATCGGCATAGAAGGGAAGCTGATAGCCCCGCTTCATCAGTTCCTCGAAATCCAGCGTCTCAGGTCCGCGGTATTCATATTTCGGATTGTCAATAACGCCGCCTTTCAGGAAAAATTTCTGCCCCGGAGCCGGATAATACCGCTCCGACACCGTCTTCAGTTCCTTTCCGTCACGATCCACGTAGGGAATCTCCACGCCTCTGGCGTCCACCATAGTAGCCGCATACCAGGTATTGTGATTATTTCCCGCACCATATGGCGGAAAACTCCTCCCGGCTGCCGAAAATTCTGCCCGCACGGATTTTTCCATCATGGTAAATTCCACACCGGCCCGCCAGCCCATGGCATGGCCGCTTCCGATGCTCTGCATGGGACGAAACTCGCAAAGTCCCGTGGTATCCGCATTGAACAGCCAGACTCTCGCCGGACGTGACATGGCAAGCACCGTAGCCTTCGCCCGGAAAACATAAAATTTCCCAGTATGTACATTCATGCCCATGGCGCCCACGCAGCGACGGGGCTTTGTCTCTGCCGCCTCGGGTGCATCTTTCCCTGCAGCTGCTTCTGTCTTTGTTTCATCCGATCTTTTCTCTCCGGCTTCAGCCTCCAGCAGCAGTCCCGTTGCCTCCGTCCGGTCCAGAATCCGCACGCCCAGCCGCTTCATTTCCTTTACCAGCGCCGGTTTGAAGGTAGAACCCCACACACGGATCGTAAATTTATTCTTGTAATCATAAGCAAACATCAGCTTTGTCTTTTCGTCCCGGAACTCTGCCCCGACAAATTCGTCCTCCGTATCACGGATCTTTCCTCCGAAGGATTCCAGATCCAGCAGGCGGTCATAGCCCTCCCGGCATTCAATATAATGGGCGATCCCGTTGCTGTACCAGTCCTGCTCATTGACATAGGCCTCCGCGATCTCTTCCGGAGTCACCCCGGAACACGGATTGGTGCAGGCAGATTCCCAGTGGTCAAAACCTGTACCGGCAGATCCGCTCCTCTCTGTGGCTCCCTTCTCCACCAGCGTCACGGAGAGTCCCTTTCTCGCCGCCGCGATAGCCGCAAAGCACCCCGACAGTCCGCCGCCCAGCACCAGCACATCACTCTCTATGATCTCTTCCTGATCCATCTCATTTCCATAGGGCCAGGTATATGTCTCGTTATTCATTCCATCTGTTCTCCCTGATCTGTTTATACATTTTCTACCTTGCCATATTACATGCCACATAATGCCCCGGTGATATCTCTCTTAACGGAATATCTCCCTGCCTGCATTCCTCCACGGCAAAGGGACATCTGGCTGCAAACCGGCAGCCCGGTTTCGGATTGACCGGACTTGTGACCTCGCCCTGGATCAACTCACGTTTTTTGTGACATGACGCAATACTGGGAATCGGAATAGCCGCCAGCAGTGCTTTCGTATAGGGATGCACCGGATTCCGGAAGATCTCCTTCGCCTCGGCGCGCTCCACACATTTTCCCAGATACATGACCATGATCTCATTGGAGATATGACGCACAACTGAGAGATCATGAGTGATAAACATATAAGTCAGCCCCATGCTCTCCTGCAGATCCATCAGCAGATTGAGGATCTGAGCCTGAATCGATACATCCAGTGCCGATACCGGCTCATCACACACCACAAATTCCGGCTCCAGGATCAGAGCCCGGGCGATACCGATCCTCTGACGTCTGCCCCCATCCAGCTCATGGGGATAAGCCGGGGCCAGGCGGGCGGCCAGACCGACCGTTTCCATCATCTGATCCACCTTCTGATCCACTTCCGCCCTGTTTTTGCAGGTCTTATTGACCAGAAGCGGCTCTGCGATGAGCTGACGCACAGTCATTCGCCCGTTCAGACTGGAATAAGGATCCTGAAATACCATCTGGATCCGGGGCCGTACTTTCTTCATTTCCCGTTTTTTCAGCTGCGCAATGTCCATGCCCTGAAACAGAATCTCTCCGCTGGTGGGCTGATCCAGGCAGAGCAGCGTCCTTCCCAGAGTGGATTTGCCGCATCCCGATTCTCCCACGACACCCATCGTCTTTCCCTTCGGGATCTCAAAGCTCACATCATCCACCGCATGAAGCATTCCGGCAGGCGTATTAAAATATTTTTTCAGATTTCTGACTTCCAGCAGATGTTCTCTCATCGTGATGCCTCCTTCCCGCTTCCGGCGACTCCTGTTTGCTCCTTCTTCACTCCCAGTGCAGCCTGACTCGATTCCACCGCCGCGGTCCAGCTCTCCTGCACGTCATCCGCCCGTCCATTCGCATCCACCTTTACCGCCCTGTGACAGCGGATCTGATGTCCGTTTTCCTCCCATACCGGAGGCGCTTCTTTTCTGCATTTTTCCGTACAGTAACTGCACCTTGGCGCAAACCAGCAGCCCTCCGGCTTTTCTGTGGGATCCGGCATCAGACCGTCAATCGGATGCAGACGGCTGCTGTCATCCGTCAGACTGGGAATCGACCCGAACAGCCCGACGGTATACGGATGATGATATTCTCCCGCAAATATATTCTTTAATGTACCGTATTCCACGATTTCTCCTGCATACATGATCGCCACCTTATCACAGGTTTCTGCAACGACACCCAGATCATGTGTGATCATGATCACCGATGTCCCGTACTTTCTCTGCAGATTGCAGATCATCGTCAGAATCTGGGCCTGAATGGTCACATCCAGAGCCGTTGTGGGCTCATCTGCGATCAGAAGTGCCGGGTTGCAGACCAGGGCGATGGCGATCACCACACGCTGCCGCATACCTCCGGAAAACTGATAGGGATACTCCACTTTTCTCTCCTTCGGAATGCCCACCAGCTCCAGCGTTTCTTCCACCTTTTCCTCAATTTCTTTCTGTGACAGATTGTTTTCATTGTGCAGATACAGAGCCTCTCCGATCTGCTTTCCCACCGGCAGCACCGGATTCAGTGCCGTCATGGGATCCTGAAAAATCATGGAGATCCTGCTGCCCCGCACCTTCTGCATTTCCTGCTCCGGAAGCGTCAGCAGATTTCTCCCTTCAAAGGTCACCGTACCCTCCGGGATCCTGGCCGTGCGCTCCGGCAAAAGCCCCATGATCCCCAGAGCTGTAGTCGTTTTTCCGGCTCCGGTCTCGCCTACCAGGCCCAGCGTCTCCCCCGCGTTCAGAGAAAAGCTGATCCCGTTCACCGCATATACCGTCTCCAGATCCGTTTTATACTGTATTGTAAGATCTTTTACATCCAAAACCTGTTTTTCCATCGTTCCTCCCGCCTCATCCTATTTCTTACAGAGTTACTATTCACTCCGTCAGATCCCGCCGGCTCTGATTTTCCACGTCATAAATTATCTTTCTCAATCCTTCAGTTTCGGGTCCAGCGCGTCCGTCAGGCCGTCCCCCACCAGATTAAAGGAAAGAGAACTCAGGATAATAAATACACCCGGAAATACCAGCAGATACGGAGAGGTAAAAATATACTTCTGAGCAGCGGACAGCAGCGCGCCCCACTCCGGTGAAGGCGGCTGGATTCCCATTCCGATAAAGCTGAGTCCCGCCGCAGACAGGATCATATCGGAGATCGCCATTGTCGTATTTACAATAATAGGGCCCATGGCATTCGGCAGAACATAGCGGAAAATAATCCTCGCATGGGAAGCGCCGTAAGAGCGGGCCACCTTCACATAATCCTGCTCTGCCACTGTCAGCACCACGGAACGGATCAGCCGGACATTGCCCGGAATACAGGAGATTGTAATGGCAATAATCAGATTCTGCATACTGGTCCCGAGAGCTGCCACCACAGCCAGAGACAGTAGGATCGGCGGCACACACATAAACACATCAATGATACGGCAGATAATATTGTCCACCATGCCTCCGAAATATCCGGCGCTGGCTCCCAGAATTGCCCCTGCCACCAGCGCCATCAGGCTGGTAGCCACTCCAATAAAAAGTGAATAGCGGGAACCGTGCACCACCCGGGCAAAAAGATCCCGGCCGAATTCATCTGTGCCGAAAAGGTGAGCGGCCGACGGCCACTGCAGACGATCCGCACCAACCTGTTCAATACACTTTGTATAAGGAACGATCAGATCCGCAAATACCGCAATACCTACGATCACGCAGAGGATGATGAGGCCGGCTACTGCCGACTTGTTCTTTTTATAACGGCGCCAGAATTCCGCCATCTGGGCACGCCGTCTTGATTTCGTTCTGACCTCTTTTTTCAATCCTGTCTCAGTCACGTCCTCTGCCTCCTTTCTGGTATTTTGCCTTGATCCTCGGGTCAATAAAAGCGTACAGCACATCAACGATCAGAATGATGAGGCTGAACAGCACCGCCAGAAACAGCGTCGCACCCATGACCATGGGAATATCCTTCTGACGGATCGCCGTGGTGATCAGCGTTCCCATTCCCGGCATGGCAAATACCGTTTCCGCGATGATCGCCCCGCCCAGAGATGCTCCAAAACTGGTGCCGAGAGTGGTCACCACAGGAAGCAGTGCGTTTCGCAGCGCGTGCTTCCAGATAATGCGTTTCGGAGAAGCACCCTTGGCCTTCGCCGTGCGGATATATTCCTGACGGATCGTCTCCAGCATGGCCGACCTGGTCAAACGCAGCAGCCCCGCTGCCGAACTCATACAGACCGTCAATGTCGGAAGCACAAAGTGTTTCAGGCTTCCCGCGCCATAAGACGGCAGCCACCCGAGCTTCAGGGAAAACAGCAGCATCAGCATCAGTCCCAGCCAGAAACCCGGAACGGACGCAAAGATCAAAGCCACCACCACACATGTCTGATCCAGCACAGAATATTGCCGTACAGCGGAAATAATTCCCAGAGAAATACCTATCATGGAAGCAATCGACATGGAAAGTACCGTCAAAAGCAGCGTATTGGGGAAACGGGCCAGAATGTCATTGATGACGGGCTGTCTGCTCTGATAGGAAGTACCGAGATCAAAATGAAAAACAATATCACCGATATAATTAAAAAAACGTACCAGAAATGGCTTATCATAGCCAAATTCTGCATTCAGCGCCGCAATATCCTCCGGCTTCGCCGTGATGCCCAGAATGATCGAGCCGGGATCCCCCGGTGTGAGGGACAGGATCGTAAATACCAGAAATGCCACTCCGAGCAGCACCGGAATCATATAAAGCAAACGCTTGATTACATATTTATACATGGAAGTTCTACTCCTTCGATTCTATACACCATACCAACGAAATGCACAGCATTTTGAAGGCTGGATCCGAACAGTAACCTTCATATAAGGAAAAGATCAATCGTATCCTCATATGAATATATCCGGAGAATACAGCCTTTCGAGCACTGTATCCTCCGGATGTCTTTCAAAGCACGATGTTTTCTGCCTGTTCTGATTTATTCCTGCCAGCTGAAATCATAGATGGAATAAATTCCTTCAAACGGGAATTCCGGGCACTGCAGATCGGCATTGTATGCATACAGTGTCAGCGGATTGCAGAGTACTGCATAGATTGCCTCGTCCTGAGCCTTGGAAAGGATCTGATCAAACAGCTCTGCGCGGGCATCTGTATCTGTCTCTGTCCTTGTCTTTGTGAAAAGCTCATCCATTTCCGGATCACTGTAACGTGCGTTGTTTGCAGTACCGATATAATCACTGGTAAACGCCATCTCCAGCATCTGGCTGTCGCCGTCCAGTGTCATCTCCAGTGCAGTAATACTGTAATTTCCACTGGTAAGCTCTCCGATATAAGCATTAAATTCCTTTACGCCGATGGTCACATTCAGTCCTACCGCTGCAAGATCACTCTGCAGTACTGTCGCAATGTTGGAATATTTCTCAGCTACCAGCATCTCGCCCAGATCATACGGTGTCTCGATGCCTGCCTCTGCCAGAAGCTCTTTTGCTTTTTCCGGATCATAGGTGTACTGAAACTGGTCATCTGAATATCCGAAACGGTCTTTGGAGCAGATGTTGGAGTTCACCTCTGCCTCACCGTCATA
Source organism: Lachnospiraceae bacterium (assembly GCA_029225485.1). GTDB lineage: Bacteria > Bacillota > Clostridia > Lachnospirales > Lachnospiraceae > Choladousia. Next base: position 5,592 of record JAQXWO010000209.1, on the reverse strand, counting down.
GCAGACAGCTACTACATTCTCACGGTTGATCGCATAGTTGATCGCCTGGCGTACCAGCACATTGTCAAAGGGAGCTTTTTCCGTATTCATAGATACATAAGTAAATCCGGAAGTCGGCACTTCTGCGATCGCAATGGTATCGTTTGCCTGAAGCTGCGCGATGGTCGCTGATTCGATAGTAGCGAAATTGACTTCTCCGGTCTGCAGTGCGATGGCTGTTGTAGACTGATCCGGGATTACTTCAAAGGTCACATTTTTGATCGCGGCTGCTCCTCTGTAGTAATTCTCATATGCTTCGAGTGTCACATTGCTTCCGTTGTTTCTGCCCACATATTTGTAGGGGCCGCTTCCTACCGGACTGTTTACAAAATCATCCGCAGAGCTTTCATAATATGCTTTGGATGCGATATGTACCTGACATACACCCAGCATGAACGGGGAATATGGATTTTCCAGGTGACATACTACCGTGTAATCATCCGGCGTATCCACACTGGCAAGTCCCGTCACCATAGATCCCTGATACTCTGATTCCTGATACATTTCCAGTGAAAACTTCACATCAGCAGCGGTCAGAGCAGTACCGTCATGGAATGTCACATCGTTTCTCAGGTGGAAAGTATAATCCAGTCCGTCCTCACTGATCTCATAGCTCTCTGCGATCCTCGGCTCCGGATCATGGGTTCCGTCCGGATTCATATACATCAGCGGATCGTATATCTGGCTCAGGATATCATGCTCAATAGTCGTGCTGAAATCTGAAGGATGCAGGGTATCTACATCTGCATCGACCGCGATCACCAGATCGGTCTTTCCCTCTGCCTGTACGGTAAGTGCTGCTCCTGCCAGTGAAACGGCCATAGCAGCTGCTGCAAATACTGCGGTAAATTTTTTCATCGTAAGATCCTCCCTTAAATATAGAATGGGTTTTATTTCAATTTCTGAGATTCAACCTGCATGAAATAAGATGATTTTCGGTGCAGTTTCCTGACATCTCCAGAAATCAAATTCAAAATTCAAATTTCACTGCGGAAAAAGCTTTTACCAGCTCCACGCCGGCCTCGATGTCCTTCTTCGACGCCACTGCACTCTGGCAATGGGGATATCTCGTCACCACGACGATGCCTCCCGCCCGGACACCCCAGCCGGAAAGATTCATGCTGGAGGCATCGGTACCTCCCTGGTCAATGACTTCCCTCTGATACTTGATGCCCTGCCGTTCACAGCAATCCTCCATGGCTGCCACCACATCTTCATCGCAGACCACCGACGGATCACAGATCTTGATCCCGATACCGCCATCGACTGCATTACTGCCCTCCAGATCACAGGGGTAATCGTGAGCCGGTGAGATATCCACCGCCACGCCGATATCCGGCCGGATCCGTTCTGCCGCCACCTTGGATCCCCGGCAGCCCAGCTCCTCCTGCACGCTGAATACATAATAAATATCATTCGGATACGTGCCGTCATTCTCCTTCAGAGCCTCCAGCAGCTGATAACAGCCGATCCGGTTGTCCAGACTCTTGGAGCAGACACGGTCATTGGCCAGCTCCAGATATTCTCCATAGTAGCCGCAGGCATCTCCCAGTTTCACATATTTCTGTGCATCTTCCTTCGAGGTGGCTCCGATATCAATATAAAGCTTGCCCGCTTTGTTGCCTGCCTCCTCGATGGGACCCATGCAGCTCACCACTCCGCTCACGCCATTGCGGAATCTCACCCGTCCATTGTAGGCAGATCCGGTCCAGTTCCAGCCCAGATTGCAGACCCGCAGCCTGCCGTCCGGCTCGATGGTCTTCACCATAAAACCGATTTCATCCATATGAGCGGCAAACATGATCTTTTTCGCCTGCTCTCCTCCGACACCCTTTTTCAAAATGATCAGGTTGCCCACCGCATCCGTGATCATCTCATCCGCATATGGCTCCGCCTGCTTTTTGATATACTCACGCACCTCTTTCTCAAATCCGGCTACACCCCAGAGCTGTGTCAGCTCCTTCAGAAGATTTTCATCTCTCATATCTGTCTCCATTCAGCCGCCTGCGGCGGCGCTTTTTCAGTAAAACGCTTTGAACTTCTACACTTCAACTCTCAAAAGTAAATCTCGAACTTTTTAAATTCTATCATTATTTATATTATTTTGCAATATGCATTTTGCAAAATCAAGCCAGACGGACAGTTACAATTTCATTGACATTTTCCTCTGACATTGTTAGAGTAATACCGAAAAAACACGAGTTTCATTTTTTTGTCTTTAGCCCGTCATATCAATGAAACACAAAACGTTTTGGCCGTCGGCTCTGGACAGCTGCACATATTTAAAACAGGAGTTTTACCATACCATGAATTTAGTAAAAAATACATTATCAGAGCAGATTTATCAGATTCTGCGAAATGACATTCTGACCCAGGCCATCCCTCTGGGTGAAAAGCTGACCCTGAAAACCATGCAGGAGCGGTTCGGCGTCAGCTCCACACCCATCCGCGATGCCTTTACCCGCCTGACGGAGGACGGTCTGGTGAATTATTATTCGAATATCGGGGTAAATGTGATTGAACTGAACCGTGATGACTTGATCGAGCTTTATCAGTTTATGGGAGATCTTGACAGTCTGGCCATCACCTACAGCAGCCATTATGCAGATCAGACCCAGGTACTTTCCTCACTGTCGGAAAGCCTTGCTCAGGCAGAGTCCTTCCGCGAGACTGATACCGCCCGATGGATCAGCTGTTCCGATCAGTTCCACCTGATTTTCTACGATTATTGCGGCAACAGCCGCCTCAAACGGGCTGCAGAAAAACAGCGCAGCCAGCTCACGATCTTCTCCAATCTCTATGAGACAGATATCGCTGTCCAGCAGAAGATTGCCGGATGGCACACCCGCATCTATGATTCCTACCGGCAGGGAGAGATCGAACTGGCGGCACGGCAGATGAAAGAGCATCTGGAAGAGTCTCTGGAGTATGCGCTGAAGATATGACCGCTGTATTTTTACTTCATGATTCACTGAACAATGCAGATATCCGGAGTCAAATTCCAGTAAACAGAAAAGGCAGCGCCGCCGCGCCGCCTTTTCTGCATGTTGGATTACAAAAATGCATTTTTCTCTGCATCATATTCATAATCGATGCTTTTCAGTTTCTCTGTCAGTGATTCTCTGTCCACTGACAGGCTCGCACAAAGCTCATCCAGTGAGCTGTAGTTGTCACGAAGCTGTGTATTTACATAACTCAGCAGCATGACCGGATCCTGTGGTATATTCATAGGTTATCCTCCTGTGGCTCAGGGAAAAATCCCCTGACTTTTCTATTTATTGATGAGCCGCAAAATCTGTCCTTCCTGACCCAGCTCATTTCACAGATGCTTTCAAAGCCCCGTCCTCTACATCCAGCAGTATGGTATCCTCCATGTGTACCTCTCCTGAAAGGATCAGACGTGCCGCCAGTGTCTCTACATTCTTCTGAAGGAAACGCTTCAGCGGACGTGCACCGTAGACCGGATCGTAGCCTCCTTCGATGATAAAATCTTTGGCCGCCGGCGTCAGCTCCAGGCGGATCTCCTGAGAATCCAGTCGTCTGTTCAGATCCTTGACCAGCAGATCTACGATACCGCCGATATTTTCCTTCGTCAGCGGACGGAACATAATGATCTCATCCAGACGGTTCAGAAACTCCGGACGGAAGCTGCCCCGCAGCTGTTCCATCACCATATCCTGTGCCTCCTGACGGATACTGCCGTTCTCATCGATGCCGTCCAGCAGATAGGAAGACCCGATGTTGGAGGTCATGATCAAGATGGTATTCTTAAAGTCCACGGTCCTGCCCTGGGAGTCGGTGATCCGTCCGTCATCCAGCACCTGCAGCAGCACGTTGAACACATCCGGATGTGCCTTTTCAATCTCATCGAACAGAACGACGGAGTATGGTTTTCTGCGGACTGCCTCTGTCAGCTGGCCGCCCTCCTCATATCCTACGTATCCTGGAGGCGCTCCGATCAGTCTCGATACGGAATGCTTCTCCATATATTCACTCATATCGATACGTACCCTGTTCTGCTCGTCATCAAACAGATTCTCCGCCAGAGCCTTGGCCAGCTCGGTCTTACCGACACCGGTGGGACCAAGGAACAGGAAAGAACCGATGGGCTTCGATGGATCCTTGATGCCTGCCTTGGAGCGGAGGATCGCCTCTGTCACGCGGGACACACCGTCATCCTGGCCGACGACTCTCTTGTGCAGCTCCTCGTCCAGAGCAAGGATCTTCGCCCGCTCGCTCTGGGTCAGCTTTGCCACAGGAATGCCGGTCCAGCGGGAGATAATACGGGAAATCTCCTCCTCAGTCACACTCTCATGTACCAGTGACATATCTCTGCTGTGGACGCGCTCCTCCTCGATGGCCAGCTGCTTCTGGAGCTTCGGCAGCTCGCCGTACTGCAGCTCGGCTGCCTTGTTCAGATCATAATTGCGCTGAGCCAGCTCGATCTCCTTATTCAGTGACTCGATCTGCTCACGCAGTGCGGAGAGATTCTCCACTGCCTTCTTTTCATTCTCCCACTGGATCTTCTGGGAATTGAAATCTTCCCGCAGATCTGCCAGCTCCTTCTGAAGGGCTTCCAGACGCTCCTGGCTGGGCCGGTCTGTCTCCTTCTTCAGTGCGGCCTCCTCGATCTCCATCTGCATGATCTTGCGCTGCAGCTCATCCAGATCAGCCGGCATGGAATCCAGCTCCGTCTTCACCAGAGCGCAGGCCTCATCCACCAGGTCAATGGCCTTGTCCGGCAGGAAACGGTCAGAGATATATCGGTGCGACAGGGTAGCCGCTGCCACCAGAGCGCTGTCTGTGATCTTGACTCCGTGGAAGACCTCATATCTCTCTTTCAGTCCGCGCAGGATCGAGATCGTATCCTCCACTGTGGGCTCATCCACCAGTACAGGCTGGAATCTTCGCTCCAGAGCCGGATCCTTCTCGATATATTTGCGGTACTCGTCCAAGGTAGTGGCGCCGATACAGTGCAGCTCGCCCCGGGCCAGCATGGGCTTCAGCATGTTGCCTGCGTCCATGGCTCCGTCTGTCTTGCCTGCACCCACGATCAGGTGCAGCTCATCGATAAACAGGATGATCTCACCCTCGCTCTTGCGCACTTCCTCCAGAACTGCCTTCAGACGCTCCTCAAACTCACCGCGGTACTTGGCGCCTGCCACCAGCGCGCCCATGTCCAATGAGAAAATCTTCTTATTCTTCAGGCCCTCCGGGATATCTCCCCGCACGATACGCTGTGCCAGGCCCTCCACCACGGCGGTCTTGCCGACGCCGGGCTCACCGATGAGCACCGGATTATTCTTCGTCTTGCGGGAAAGGATACGGACCACATTCCGGATCTCATTGTCACGTCCGATGACCGGATCCATCTTCTGATTCCGTGCTTTCTCCACCAGATCCTCACCATATTTGTTCAAGGTATCATAGGTGGCCTCCGGATTGTCCGAGGTCACACGCTGATTACCGCGGACTGTGGAAAGTGCCTGCAGGAAACGCTCCTTCGTACTGCCGAACTCCTTCCAGAAGGACTTCATGGACGGACTCTGATGA
>JAQXWO010000208.1 GCA_029225485.1 Lachnospiraceae bacterium | reverse complement strand
TAAGGTCTGTCGTCACCAGCCCTGCAGTCGATTTCAAAGGAAAGTTCCAGTTTTCTTCCCGTTCTGTGTCTGCTGCTGTTCCATGCCACTCCCCGGAAGCTTCCGTCCTCCTGCCGCATGATCACCGCATCCTCGGACCGGTGTACACACGTGCCCGTCAGCTTCTTGAAAAAACAAAAAGTCCAGAAAGTCGGCTTGGGAATACAGCCGTTGGCCACAAGCCCGAAGCCTCCGTGGAAGGGTGCGAAAGGCACGCCGAATTCCTCAAAAATGTCTCCGAAAGTCCAGTAAGAATAGGATTCATTCACATCTCCAAGTCTGGAAAGCTGCTGAGCGATGTAGGCTGCGTTCTGATTGGTATCGTGAAGCGGGCAGTTGGGCACATAGGAAGTATTGAACTCTGTAATATGTATCTCCATTCCACGGTATTCTTCAAAGCTGTCCACAATATCCCTGGTGACCTGCAGATTGGCAAATCCCTCCTCTGCCTCTCTCAGCTCGGCATACCCATAATGGCCTGCAGTCTGAGGCACCTCTGTCGTATAATGATGACGTGTCACAAAATCCAGGGGCAGCTGCTTTTCCCGGCAGAATTCCAGAAAACAGCGGATCCATTTTTCATCCTCCACACCGCAGATGGCAGGACCGCCCACCCGGAATCTGGGATCCACTTCTTTCACAGCTTTCAGAGTACGTTCAAAGAGCACAAAATACTCTTCCATATCCGCATCCTTCCAGAAACAGGACAGATTCGGCTCATTCCAGACTTCCAGGGGCCATGTCACCACTTCATCTGCGCCGTAGCGCTCCATCAGATGCCGCAGCACAGCCTGCACCAGTTCACACCAGCCGTCATAACTCCTGGGCGGCGTCACATGTCCCTTCCAGTAAAAAACTGTCTGATCTCCGGAAGCCAGCTTTTCCGGCATAAATCCCAGTTCCAGAAACGGTTTCAGTCCCACAGACCGATAGCTGTCCATCACCAGATCCAGATAGGTAAAGCTGTACTCTACATGCACTTCACCCTGTTCATCTGTATATTCCCGGTAGATCCCCATATCATCCGAAAACAGTCCGTGACCTCTGATGTAGGAAAACCCTATCTCCTTCTGCACCAGAGCCAGTTGCTCCATGTACTCCTTCTGCAGAGCCAGCCCCATTCTTCCGGTTCCGATACAATAATCCACGCGGTTGCGGAAGCCCTTCTCCACTTTCCCGGTTACCTGATATGCTTTTCGTTCCATATAGTTCATTCTCCTTCTGATTCATGGGGACAGATTCTCCGGCACACATGGCATTGTCCCCCTTAGCTCTCTCCACAATTTTTATACCTAATCATGAGAGATTTCCCTGTGTTGTCTCCTTATGTACGTTTTCACAATTCACGAAATCGGTTCCCCCGATTTCCCCGTGACACTCACCCGCATACTTACCTGCCGCAGCGCCGGAGCCACGTCCCGCTCTTCCGACAGATCAAACACCGGGCGGCCTGTCCGGTCAAAATGAATCCGGCGAATACCGTTACAGCGGATATGGTCATCGATTGCCACCTCCGCGTGATAAGCTATCATCAGATTTCCTTCCTCATCATAGAAAAAGGAATTGTGACCGGGACCATACTCTCCGTCCACGGAATAAAATGACAGCACTGCTGTGGTACTCTTCTTCCAGATGTTACTATCATAAAGATCTCCATCAAGAGGTGCCGTCAAAAGTCCCAGCACATAGGAATACCCGTTGGCGGAACCACCGGAATAGGTCAGATAGATCATACCGTCCCTGACAAAGGCATAAGGGCCTTCGTTGTTGATAGTGCCCTCTGTATTTTCCCAGCCGTACAGCGGCCTGGAGAGCAGCATGGGTTCTCCTGCCAGGATCCAGGGCTGACGCTCATCCGCCTCCGCCAGATACAGCATGGAGCCGGAATCCAGTTCTGTCCCGATCTTTTCCCGGTAGGACCAGATCAGCCAGGATTTTTCAGTCCCTTTCACATAAGTCATATCGAGGCTGATACCTCCCGGCGCCAGAGGGCTGCCGTCCTTTCTGCAGACGCGCACCGGAGTCTCCCAACTTCCGGGATCTGTGATCTTCCCGCCCTTTTTGAATTTCATCATGTGACACTGGGGCGCCCAGACCCTGCCGCCGATGGCCAGAAGAATGTAGAGTTCCCCTCCGATCAGGTGAAACTCCGGTGCCCAGAAGGTCTGAATAAAATCCCGTTCCTCATCCACATCCAGAATCAGATGCTGTACCGTCTGTTCCTCAAACAATTCTGGTACCGTATCTGCTTCCCTCACATAAATTCCCACATCATCCGTATTGTCATTGGTAGAGATGTAGTACCACTTCCCCTCCCAGGGGAAGATCACCGGATCCCCATATCCCCGGGCCAGAGGAAACGGAAAATGCTGCTGACGGACGGTTCCATGCACCGTCACCGTCTGCTCCTTTGAAAAATCGATATCCGGTATCTCCCAGTCCACCGGCTTCACGGCCACAGAACCGTCCGAGTAAACCGCTTCTGCCTTTACCGCCTGAAGCTCCTCTGTTCCTGATACTGTCACTTCCTGCGGCACCTTCATCTCTACATTGGAAATCCTTCCCCAGCGCCGCATCAGTTCCCCATAAAGACTGCCATTCAGCTCCACCGTATCCCGAAAGTTCTCCCGGCTCTGTTCCGCCGGAAACGGGATTTTCTCAAACTCCAGAAAATCCTCTGTCCTCCAGCATTCCAGGACTGCTTCCTCTTCCGGGCTGCCGTCCTCTTCGGTCCTGACTGCCGAGATCAGATATCCTCCCTCCGGCAGACAGAGAATCCCCGGTTCTGTGATTCCCTTGGGGCAGATCG
>JAQXWO010000207.1 GCA_029225485.1 Lachnospiraceae bacterium | reverse complement strand
GTCCCCTCGCCATAGACGGCATATCCGTTCACCACCGGATGCTCCTCCATCTTGTACCATCCGGAAGACCCGGGCTCTGCAGGGATCTGTTTCGGATCAAACCGGCCCTCCACATTCCAGAAAATATTGTTGTCGATCAGGTTCACTCCTTCTCTGGTACACTCGATGAAAATCGCCTCTCTCTGCTCGATCCCGTCCAGAAACAGGTTGCGGGTGATCCTGTTATTGACATTGGCCACATCCATCCACAGATGGTCCGCCCGGAATGTCTTTGTAAATACATTGCGGCGGATCAGACTGTCCACACAGTTATGTACCTTGATTCCTCCTGCCTCCCAGGACAGCTCCATCTTCTGCCAGCCGGTACCTGAGATCAGATTATCCTCGATCAGAAGATGGGTGGCAAACAATCCCGCGATTCCACAGACTCCCGCATCCCGGATCTCGCAGCCCCGGATCACCGTATGACCAATGATCTGATCCTCTATGTGGGTGTGATGCCAGCACTCATTTCCCACATCGATCCCCACACCGTTGGACCAGTCGATGTTGCAATTCTCAATGATCCAGTGATGTCCCCGGAAGCAGGATATGGATCCCCTCTGAGGCACCGGTGCACCGGTAGCCGCATGAGCGCAGGTCAGTCCCTTTACCTTAATATAGGAAAGGAACGGTTTCTCAGGAGCAAAGCACTGTTCCCGGCAGGTCAGTTCGATCAGATGATCTGCCGGATCCTCATCATTCTTCAGCCGGAAGTGAACCGTCTGTCCGTTCGCCTCCACCCAGTAGGTATTGTCCTCATCCGCCATCTGATAATAGAGGGGCACCTGCTTCAGCGGTTTTCCGTCACAGAAGACCATGCCTCTCCGGTTCAGATACGTGGTCATATCCGTCTTGTCAAATTCGATGAACAGCCTGTCATGCAGGATATTCACGGCGCAGAAGGGATTGTAGCCGCGAAACTTATCCGGATCCAGCCTGGTCTTCCAGATACGAAGGCTCTCCGGAATCTCCCGGTCCGCTTCCACCTGGCGGAGATTCCAGCCTTCGCTGCGTGCAAATACCTCCGCTGTTTCCGAAGCTTTGATGATGACCTCTTCCCCGTTCCATGCTTCATAGGAAATCATCCGCTCAGGACTCTCGCCGCCCCGTCTGGGGTGTACGCATTCCCGATAGGTGCCTCCATGGATCAGAACTCTCGTACCCGGCATCGCCCGATCCGCTGCTGCCTGAATGGTGCGCAGCGGATGCTCCGGACTTCCGTCATTCGCATCATCCGCTCCCACGGCCATACCGTCTACATGCAGTTCCTGCAGATACGTCTGTTCCTGCTCCCAGAATGCAAACCGTTCCCCTCCTGCCAGCCGGTCCGGCTCGTCCTGTTCCACCAGACCCGGCACCCGCAGGACTGCATCGTATGCCTCTTTGGGCCGGTAATTGCGATGAAACAAAAGCGGATACGTCCGCTGCTTCCGGAATCCGTTCAGCCAGCTCTCCTCATCCTGCAGACACCAGAACGTCACGCCCGTCACATTGGCGGCTCCTGATTTTTTTGCTTCCAGCAGGATCCTGAAAATATCCCGGTAGCGAAGCGCCAGTGCACGCATGGAATCGTCGGACGGATCCGGATTGTGAATATCCAGTTCCGTCACCTGCACCTGCAGTCTGTAGGCTCCATAACGGCAGACAGCTTCCCGGTATTCCTCCGGCTGCGGATCCTCCATCGTCAGGTGGGACTGCATGCCCATGCCATCGATCACACCGGCCCGAAGCAGAGGCTCCAGCACCAGCTCACAGATTTTTTCTCTTTTCCATCCGTGATACGTCTCATAATCATTGTAAAACAGACTGACTCCTTCTGCCGCATACTTTCTGGCAAAAGTAAACGCCTGGAAGATATAATCCTCCCCGATGGTCTGAAGCCACAGGGAATTTCTCAGTCCTCCCTCGTCCACCGCCTCATTGACCACATCCCAGGCATACACGATGCCGGGATATTCTGTCTGTACAAATCCCATCACACATGCGATATAATGCTCCAGGCGGGACAGCATCACCTCCCGGTCTGCCAGCGGGGCATCCTCGTGGTCGTCATATCCTCTGGTGAAAAACCATCGCGGCGTCTGCGCATGCCACACCAGTGTATGGCCTCTCATCTGCATACCGTGATCCCGTGCAAAATCCAGATATTTTCGCACTCCTGAGAAATCCACTGCCGGTGACCGGTCGTATTTCTCCGGCTCTGACCGGTTCCTTTTTTCATCCAGGATACGCTCCGGCTTCATATCGTTTTCACATGTTATAGATGTGTATTGTTCCTTCAGATGGTGCAGCGCCGCAGGATGTGCAAACGCGGTTCCCGGCACTGCCGCCCCGATCTGGAAATACTTCTCATACACGGTCTTTAAACTCATATTTCATTTCCCCCTGTTATCCTGCCAACCGTAAATCTATGCGGCATTGCGTTGATGATTCCAGTTCACAGCAGCAGCACTTCATGATGCAGAAAAATCCACTGCCGTCTGCTGCTTTCGTTCAAAAAAAGGGAACAGTTCTCACTGTCCCCCTTTTTTAATTATGATGATGTCTTAATCTGTCGTTCCATTATTCAGCAGTAGCTGCCTTTCTTGCATCGATCACCGGCTGATATTTCTCGGTATCAAATGCTACCAGATCGTTCCATCCAAAGCCTTCCAGCTGTGCGCACATATCATCCCACAGTGCCTCGAAAGCTGCTTCGTCTGCTGCGAAGATTGCCTGCCATGAAGTATCACATACGATGGTCTTGCACTGGCTGCGGATCAGGCCGATGTCAGAAGTATCGATTGCCAGTGAAAGGTTCACACTCGGCACCGGATTCATCTGGCCGCTTGCCTTCATATATTCCACTTCATTTTCAGCACCGTATTTCTCCTGCCACTCAATCGTGGTCTTTGTGTTGTTCATCTCAATGCTGGAAGTCCAGAGATTTGTATCGTACGGCTCATTTGTATTCGGGTCAATCTCACATGATCCTACGATCCACTGATTTACCTTGTTCTCTCCGTCTGTCCAGTTGCCGCCGCCCAGTTCTTCCGGAATCATGATTTCCTTGGTGAATCTGTCGATACCGTCCTGAGTCAGAGTATGGGTACCATCTTCATTTACAGTGTAGATCATACCTTCCAGACCTGCGTGCTGAATTTCACATCCTTCCGGAGATGCCAGCCAGTCAAGGTACTCCAGGATACGGGCTCTTGTCTCGTCATCTGTCTGAGCTCCGATACCGAATACACGGCCGCTACCATAGTAGTAGTCAGAAGTCTGGAACAGAGTCATATCAGCGATCGGAATACCCATGTAGTTGGCGCCCTTCTCACCGATCTCCGGAGAGTTGGTGAAGCCCTGCATCCAGTTATTCCATACGAGATAAGTTCTCTTGGTCTTCATCTTGTCACATGCGGAGTTCCAGTCCTGTGTCGCGGAGTCCGGATCCACTACGCCTGCCTGATTTGCCTTGAAGAGGAATTTCAGCATCTTGTAGTAGGAACCGTTCTTGTCGGTCAGCGGCATGATCGTATTGTCCTCGCCGATCAGGACAGAACCGTTCACTTCCTGTCCGTACAGCTTCGCCAGCTGGTTTACGTTCTCAATGGATGTGCCGTCCCAGTCTTTCCAGAGGGTAATACCGTAAGCCGGATCACCAGCTTCGTTGGTGGGATGTGCTGCCTGCATCTTGGCAAGCACGTCGATCAGATCGTCATCCGTATTCAGATCCGGGGTACCCAGCTCTGAATAGAAATCCCACGGGATTCTCGGCATAACGCCATTGGTGATTCCCATATATTCTGTCGGGCCGTTGGTGTTCATCTCACACGGAATTGCATATATGCTGCCCTCATCACCGATGGAAGCATTGAACAGTTCGATCTGCTCCCAGTACTTCATCAGATTCGGATAATTCTGGATCTCGGCGCCGATATCAGCTACCAGTCCTACATCTACACACTCCAGCATATCCGCATTGTCCAGAAGAATGATATCTCCCAGATTGCCTGCTGCCGTACGGGTCTGATACACAGCCTGTCCGTCTCCGGATACCTGGGGAGCGATGATGTTCAGCACGATATTAAATTTGTCTTTGAGCACCTTGCCGTACCATCCGGACTGAAGGCCCTGGAAATTGGACGCCACGTCATACACCTCAAGTGTCAGTTCCTCATCGTGGGAAACAGCCGGAGCTTCTTCTGCCGATGCCATCTGCACGCTTCCTGCCAGCATGGATGCAGCCATAGCTGCCGTCAATACTGTTGATAAAACCTTTTTCTTCATGAATTGATCCTCCTTATTAAATGATTTATTCCAACCGGAAATTCGATCCCGATTATCATCAAAGCCAAACAGACATCAGCCTTTTACCGCTCCGATCATGATACCCTTTACAAAGTACTTCTGGAAGAACGGATATACCATCATGATCGGCAGTACTACGATAACCGTGATGGTCATACGGATACTGGTGGCCGTCTGAGTGGTGGGGGGGGCCCCCCCCCCCGCAAACGGAAAGAGGGGATTTTACACCGCGGC
>JAQXWO010000206.1 GCA_029225485.1 Lachnospiraceae bacterium | reverse complement strand
CGCTCCCGGATAGATGTGCAGAATGACGGGTTTTTTCGACTGTTCCGAAGTACTCACGCCTGCCTCTGCCATGGGAAGGATCGCTCCTGACCGGACGAACAGCGGAATATGATCCATGATGACGGTTACTGTGATGGTCTGCCCTCCTGTATACCGTTCCTGTGTATGATAATCATACCAGTCTGTTCCTGCCGGCAGATAGATCTGCATCCTCTTATTGGATTCTTCAGCAGGGGTTTTGCAGGTTCCGTAACAGATCGGTTTTGTTACCGGACATACCATCAGCGCCGGGCCAAACATATACTGTGTTCCGGTCTCTGCTGCCTGTCTGTCATCCGGAAAATCATAGAGCAACGGGCGCATCATCAGCTCGTCCTCTTTCCACACCGCACCTGCCAGGGAGTAGATATACGGCATCAGTTCATAGCGCAGGCGAAGGGATTTGCGGATCGCATCATAATACGGATCTCCCGGCTGTCCGAAATGCCACGGTTCTCTCGGGCAGTCGGTTCCATGGCTGCGGAACACCGGAAGGAATGCCCCGTACTGGAACCATCTGACATACAGTTCCCGGTATCCCGGATCTTCCAGTCCCTCCGGAAAATCTCCGTTCCAGAACCACTGCACACCCTGTTTCACAAAAAACGCTCCGATATCCAGTGTCCAGTAAGGCAGACCGGTGGAGCAGAAAGAGATTCCTTCCGTCACCTGCTTTTTCAATGTATCCCAGGTCGCGCTGATATCTCCTGACCACAGGATGGTCCCGTACTTCTGGCTCCCCAGATATCCGCTTCTGGTCAGATTCAATACTCTCTTTTCTCTGGTCACACCGGTCTGTCCTTCAAATATTCCTTTCGCATGGTAAAGGCCATACGCATTGATCTTATCAAGGGGCATAATTTTTCCGGCCGCATCCACGAAGTCCTGATACATGACGGAAGGCGGAGGACAGACACTTCTCTCCCACTCCGGACAGACACCCTCACTGGAATCACACCACCAGCCATCCACTCCATGACGGTACAGTCCTCTCTCGGCCTGCCTCCAGTAAAGCTCCCGTCCCTCTTTTCGGAATACATCATAGAGATTACTGTTCGGAAGCAAAAGTTCCGCCTCTTTAAATTCTTCGTAATTATCACATTCCTGACTCATATTCGGCCATATGGAGATCATGAAATGCACCTGCTTTTCATGCAGCGCATCTGTCATCCCCTGCGGGTCCGGGAACCGCTCTTCATCCATCGTTTTCTGTCCCCAGAGATTCCCTGGCCAGGACATCCAGTCCAGTACAAGGGCATCCAGCCCCAGTCCCTCTTCCCGGAATCTGCGGGCAGTCTCTGTCAGATCCTCTGCCGTCTCATATCTCTCCTTCGACTGTATATAGCCAAAGGCCCATCCGGGCAGCATCACTGCCTTGCCGGTCAGCCGGCGGATCCCTTTCACCACTTCCGGCAGGTGTCCCGCTATAAAATAATAATCCAGATATTCATCTGCTTCCGTGTACAGCCAGGAACCATAGGAGTCATCCTCAAACATGGCGCCGCTCTGCGTAGACAGCAGGATTCCATATCCATTCGAGGAAAGCAGCACCGGTATGGCAATTTTCATATTTGCCTGATGCAGATACTGTGTCGTGCCTCTGAGATTCCATACGCCCTCCTGCGCCTGTCCCAGGCCGAACAGAACTTCGTCCTCCCTGAATTTCAGAGAAATACGCGTGTGATACAGCATTCTGTCGTATTCTCTGGCTGTCTCCAGCACTTTCTGCTTCACACCGTCTGCCGTCCGTATCTCGGCAGTGCGCGCCTCTCCGTCCACCGGCCGGAAATACGAAAATGCTTCCACCTGCTTACTGATATGATCTGCCTCTGCCAGCAGAAGAGTCCCATCTGTCTCTTCATACATCACCGAACCGGTTTCCCGGTTCACCCGGACCGTCAGTCCCTCTGTCCGCACCAGGATCTCCTCCTGCCCTTCTGACCAGGTCCAGGATGCTGACGATTCCTCTCCTGACAGATCCTCATATTCTTCTCCCTGATGATCCGGAAATCTGCCGTTCTCCGTATAGGATACACGAATGATACGGTCTGTCTGAGGCCAGATTCGGATCAGTCCCTGTTCCGATTCCAGAAACAGCGCACGATTCTGCTCATAAATGCTGCGGATCGCTCTGCTTTTTCTTACAACTACATCCATCATAGCAGCTGTCACTCCTGTCACAGGCAGACAGGTTCCGTGACTCTCACATTGCTGCCCCCTGACTTTCTCCAGTTTATCATAGCTGTTCAGAGTCAACTTCCAAAATATCCCGCATTTCGTCAGTGTGACGTATCCGCCAATTAAAGTTACGAATTGCCTGACTCTCAACAGTTCTCATTTCAATGTAAATCCCTTAAAGCTGGCACTTCCAGGTCCCCGGTAGGTAAAATAAAGAGAATCTGCTCCTTCTGGAAGCTTAATCTCTGTTTTGATATCTCTCCAGATATTAGAGTAGTGCAGGGGGATCGTTTTTACCGCCGGTCCCTCAAATGAAGTTCGGATCTCCATACTGCCATATGCATATCCACGAACCGTCAGTGTAATCTCCGACACATGACTCAGATCAAAATAGCGGAAGCCCGCAGTACACTGATCATACATATTGGTGATGTAGCCTTCATTCTGGTCTCCGTCCCATCCTTCTTTTACAATCTTCGGAAATGAGCCATTGACATATTCCGGTTTATCACTGTCTCCCACATAGATCACCGGTCGGTCAGTGAACAGATGACATGCAATATAGGAGGGATAATAACCTTCTCCGGCAAGGGGTCCGCCGTTCAGACCGCAGGAGGTAAGCTCTGCCTGTCCAAACAGTCCATCTTCACGAACGGGCAGTTTTTCTGCACAACCCTGCCGGGAAAACCAGGTACCGTTGGTATGTCTGTGATAGAAAATATACCAGTCCCCGTTCATTTCCACGATACTTCCATGATTGTTTGCTCCGAAGGCTGCAGGACGGTCTGCCGGTTTATACGTATCAATTCCCAGATCCACATTGCTGTTCAGCACTCCTCCATACTGAAATCCCTCCAGCGGAGACTTGCTGTACGCATAACAGAGTTCATGCATCACAACCGAGGAATAGATCAGAAGATAGAGATCGTCCTTCTTCCGGATGGATGCCGCTTCAAAATATTCATGACCCTCGAATCCGGTACCCTCACTGTACTCACAGCCAGGGGCCACGATCACCGGCCCCTCAAGGACAGTAAGCATATCGCGACCGAGCAGCATTCCCATGGCACCGTGTCTGGACTTGTCCCCACG
>JAQXWO010000205.1 GCA_029225485.1 Lachnospiraceae bacterium | reverse complement strand
CCTCCATAGCCAACAATTCCATCAGTATTTCGGCGTTGATGTCATTATCCTCAACCACTAATAGTCGAAGACCCTCCAGCGAAAGATCTTTCTCTTCAGGCTGAGACTGACAACAGCCTTCCATAACTTCCTCTTCCGGACGCAGCTCTAATTCCACCTTAAATGTACTGCCCTGACCGGAGACACTTTCCACAGAAATGGTGCCGCCCATCAGATCTACCAGACTCTTTGTGATGGTCATACCCAGACCCGCGCCCTGAATGCCGCTGACCGTACTGTTATTTTCACGGGAAAACGGCTCAAAAATATGTTGCACAAATTCCGGTTTCATGCCGATTCCATTATCCGTGACCTCAAAGTGCAGATGAACATAACCCTGTGTGGTCTGCGGAAGTCCTCGAACAATCAATGCGATTTGTCCGCCCCTTGCGGTATATTTTATCGCGTTAGACAGCAGATTGTTCAGAATTTCGCCAAGCTGCAGTTTATCACCCATCAGCCGATCCTGCGTCACGCCAGAGACACTGACCTGAAACGTCTGCTCTTTCGCCTGCGCCTGTGTTTGAAATACGTCAGTCAGTTCTTCAAGCAGCTCTGAAAGGGAAAATGGTGCCGGTTTTAAAGTCGTCTTTCCACTTTCGATTTTAGACATGTCCAGAACTTCATTGATAAGTGCCAGCAGATGTTTCCCCGAGGCATTGATCTTCTTGCTATGCGAGCGCACTCTCTCCGGGTCTCCGGAATCCCGTTCCAACAAGCCGGACAGACCAATAATGGCATTCATGGGTGTGCGCATATCGTGACTCATGTCAAACAGAAAGGTACGCTTTGCATCGTTAGCTGCCTGAGCCGACAGATATGCATCCTCCAGGGCGGTACGGTTGCGTTGCTCCAGTTCTTTCAGCTCTGTCACATCCTGAACTGCCAGCAAGACGGAAGTCGCAACTCCCTGCTCCCGCTTCAGACACAGGATCGATATCTGCTTCCACCGAATGCCTCCATCCTGAATACGGTTCTCGTACTGAAGATATGAAATATCCTCTGTCAAATGCTCCTGAATAGATTGGGCACGGAACTGCTCTTTGTCATATTCTGCTACCTCTTCATCCAGAACCCGGTCGTTCCAGAAAGCACACAGATCACTGTAACTGCCCTGATCCGGCAGCTGACTCTTCTCCGTCAGGCCATCGTTTGTCAGCATTGTATACGTATCATATTTCAGATCAACCAGAATAAATCTGCTGAACAGCTGCAGGATGCTGCTCACAATCTCCTGCATTTCCTGTTTCTCCGAGGTCAATTGAACCTTTTCTTTATGATTCTCCAGAAGCAGCAGCAGAATGTATAGAGCCGACAGGATCACCAGCCACAGCAACAGATAAGCTGCAGCTGTACCGGATTCACTCAACATCTCGTTGGTTGCCCGCATGGGAAAAACCTGAAGCATCATCCATCCACTGTGAGGAAGTCTGGTCACATAGGCTGCACTGGAACCGTAGGAATTGGTATAAGTAAAGCTGGCGGAACTGCCGGTGGACAGCGCATTGGTCAGAATTTTCAACGCGTTCTTGTCCGTACCGGCGTTTTGATTGAGCGTATCCAGAATATTCTCAGGCTTTTTTTCCACAGAACTGGCAATCACGGTTCCGTCCGAAAGACAGAGGTACGTGTTGGCAGGCTCTCCAAAATATGAGGATGTGATGATCTCCCGCATCTGTTGTTGCCGATATCGTCCGGTAAGAACGCCGACCACCTCTCCATTCAGCTGCAAGGGAGCATAAAAGATCACCAGATCTTCTCCACTGACACGTCCGTTAAAGATCATGTCCATCCCAGTGTTGCCCTGTAATCCGTCCTGAAAGTAGTACCTGTCTGATACATCGGCCTGCTGGCCACCGTTATCCGTGTAAATGCCTTGGGTATTCACAAACCCGATGTAATCAAAAACAGTTGATTTCGTCAGCTGATCCAGTGTTTCTACATCCGCCTGCTTTGGGTCCAGACTCCGTTCATACATATGGGCAATCGCGCTGATGCTGTTTTCGGCGCCTACCAGCAGATCATCAATACGCTTGGCCGTCTGGTTGGCCGCATCTGTGACATAATTGGCATTCCGCTCCAGCGTTATATTGCGGGTAGTATGCAGATAGACAAAAAAGCCCGCAAGGATAAAACAGAGCAAAACAACTGCCAATATGATCCGCCGCCAAAGATGATGTCTGTCTCGCATATGTGCATGACTCCTTTTTTGTTTTTCCACTTTGAAAATGAATTCTTCGTTTAAACCGCACGATCAAATATCTTAAGAAAATTATACTCCTCAGAAGATTTATCAGCAATCATTTTTCTTCATAATTCGACTATTTTCGACACCTAACAAAGACTCAGCAAAAATGGCGAAGTGCTTATTATAGCACTTCGCCACCACTTTTTAGTCATTCAATTACTTCAATCCAAGCCCCTTTAGTATCTCATCCAGCGCCACCGAATATTCGTCGCGCTCGTCAATCGCATACAGTTCTCTTGCCTGCTCGGCAGTGACATTGAACTGATCTATCAGCTGCATGGTGATCTCCGATACCAACGCATTCATCTGTGTCGTGACTCCCCATTCCTCTGCCTCTGCCATATGCAGGTCGGATCTTCCGAGTGCGCGTACCAGACAATCCAGAGCAAGGTCGAACTTTCGCAGCTCCATCATGGAATAGTATGCGTTCAGCTCAGTCTGTACACCCGCCAGCACCTTCGCGCGCTCGTACATCTGCGTCTCGCTCTCCCCGAGCTTCACACCTGCAAATTCTCCATAGCTTCCGACATAATCACCCTGATCAAAGCGCCGCTCTGCTGCCAACAGGGCATTACTTTTACTGAGCAGGTTGTTGCCGATAAAGACAAATGCAAACACCGACAGCGCCAGTAGCCAGATCATGATGACCGGACCTCTTGGCAACGGCTTTTCTCTCGGGCCTTTTTCCTTCGGTTTTTTCTCCTTTTTGGGCTTCTTTTCCTTCGGCTTTTTCTCCTTTTTCTCTTTCTTCGGTTTCTTTTCCTTTGGTTCTTTTTTCTTTTTTTCCTTTTTACCCTTTTTGGCAGGCTTGTCCCCCGACGCTTCCATCATATCGCCACTCATAGCCCGCAGGATATCCAGATTCTCATCGGATATGTTTTCCAGATCATCCGCCCCTTCCACGGTCTGCAAAACATCCTCATCATCCTCATCTTCACCGAACAGGAGATCTAAAAATTTTGCCAAAAATCCCTTTTTCTTTTCCTTATTTCCGGTGTTCTTCGCCGCCTGCTTACTCTCGGCAATCTCCGCGGCATGTGTCAGATTCTCCGGTTCTGCACTCAGATCCTCCAGCGAGATCGACTGTTCGTCCGCCTCCAGCATCTTTCCGATGTCCGAGAGTGCTTCGTCCTCCGACATGCCATTCAGAAGATTCATGATGCCCTCATCATCCAGTTCTTCATCCTCCGGCAGGATCGTCTCCTCGTCATCTCCGGTCTGCTCAAGAGCACTCAACAGATCATCTTCCGGCAGGATTGTCTCCTCGTCATCCCCAGTCTGCTCAAGGGCACTCAGCACATCATCTTCTGACAGCCCGGAATCCTCATCATCAAAAAGGCTTCCAAGCGCCTCCATTCCCTCCGGCGGTGCATCGAACCCATCTATCTGTCCGCCCTCATCCTGTTCCTCGTCCAAAGGAAGACCCGCAAACGCATCTATTGTGTCCGGCTCATCTGAATGCAGACCGGGATCCGGCATCAGATCCATATCATCCGTCTGCAATCCGAGATCTGACATCAGATCCATATCATCTGTCTGCAATCCGAGATCCGACATCAGATCCATGCCCTCTGTCTGCAGGCCGAGATCCGACATCAGATCCATGTCATCCGCCTGCGGCTCCGCCTGAGATGCGCTTACCAGCTGCTCGATCTGATCCATGTATGCGTCGTCGTCATCCGCGCTCTGTGCTTCCTTCGTCTGTTCAAATTCAAGTGCCTCGCCCTCCAGCTCTGCCTCAAACTCTGCCAGAAAGCGATCTGCATCATCCTGTTTTAACTCATCTTCAAACTCGCGCAGAAACTGGTTTTCCCGTACAGTCTCCAGCGCTTTCATCGTCTTTGGCGGCAGATTTTTCTTTGTCATGTAGGCATCGGAAGCCTGCTTTTTCTGTTCAAAATCTTCGTCAAACTCGCTGAGTTTCTTCGTCACACTATTTAGCAGACTGTCCAGATAGTCCTCATTATTGCGCACAAAATCTCCCTCCCTTCATCACCTGCAGAACCTGCCACAGGCAGCTTTTTACGGACGCATGGCGATGAAAAGTGAGAGTGCCCGAAACGCACATGCGCTCCAGAACGCTCTCACTCAATTTTCATTCAAATCCCGTGATCATTTCAGATTCTTGTCGATCAACTGATCTACAGTATCTACCAGCTGTCCAATCTCCGGTTTTGTCAGCTGTGCGTCTGCACCGAGCGACTCGCCCTTACGGCGCATCTCTTCATTCACCAGAGAGGAGAAAATGATGAGCGGAATATCCTTCAGCTCGCTGTCAGACTTCACCAGCTTTGTGAGACGGTGACCATCCATGATCGGCATCTCTATATCTGTGATAATGCAGTGAACCTTTTCGTGAACCGTTCCCTCTTTCTTGTATTCCAGTAGCTTATCCCAGGCTTCCTTTCCGTTACTGTTGACATTCAGATTGGTGTAGCCGGACTTCTTCAGGCAATCCGTGATCAGTTTGCTCAGAAGCGGAGAATCCTCTGCCATCAGGATCGGAGAATCGCAGCGCTGGCGCTCTCCGCGCTCCTCGATATCACTCACTTTCAGACCGGTATCCGGACTGATGTCCGTGACGATCTTCTCAAAATCAAGAATGATGACCAGTTTACCATCCAGCTTGATCACACCGGTAGATACCCCATTCTCTCCGGCATTGATCGTGGAATCCGGCTCAATGATATCTGCCCAGGAAACTCTGTGAATTCCGATCACCTCATCCACATGGAATGCAAGATCCAGCTTGTTAAAATTCGTAATGATAAATAACCCCTTCTGTTCTCCCTCTACCGGAAGCGACAGACATTGTTTCAAATTGATCACGGTGATCATCGCATCACGCGGCATGAAGATTCCTTCCACACAAGACTGCGCATTCGGAATGGGAGTCACCGGCTGATAGGCTAAGATCTCACGGATCTTCGCTACGTTGATGCCGTAATGATTGTGATTCAACGTAAACTCCAGCACTTCCAGCTCGTTTGTTCCATTCTCTAACAGAATATTTGTATCCATATAAATATCTCCTCCCGAAGCAATTCAGTGTAATTAGTCATATTATAACATATGTCGTCCTGAAATT
>JAQXWO010000204.1 GCA_029225485.1 Lachnospiraceae bacterium | reverse complement strand
GTTTTCAATTTTATATCCTACCCCCCAGACAGTTGTAATAATTTTTTCAGGCCTCTGATCTTCTTTCATCTTTCCTCTCAGACGACGGATATGTACCATTACGGTATTGTTTGCTTCATAAACTCTCTCATGCCATACTTTTTCAAAGATTTCATCGGTACTGAAAACTTTACCCGGGTTGGATGCCAGCAGATAAAGGATGTCAAATTCGATCGGCGTCAGCTTAATACTTTCATCATCCACAAATACCTGATGATTTTCCTTATTGATTTTCAGATTCCTTAAACGAATCATACTGCTTTCATTTTTCTGTTCCTGTGCCGGATTCAGTTCTTTATAACGGCGAAGCTGAGATTTCACTCTGGCCATCAGTTCCAGTGGATTGAAAGGTTTTGTCACATAATCATCAGCTCCGGTCGTGAGCCCTACAATCTTATCCAGCTCCTGTGTTTTTGCACTCACAATGATAATCGGCACATTATTATGATCCCTGATTTTCCGGCACATCTCCAGTCCATCAATTCTTGGCATCATAATATCCAGAAGAACCAGATCAATTTTCTCTTTTTTCATGATCTGCAACCCTTCCATCGCATCGTACGCTTTTTTTACCTGATACCCGTCACTGATCAGATACAGTTCCAGAAGATCTGCTATTTCCTTTTCGTCATCTACTACCAGTATATTAATATCGTTCATAACTACCTCCATGATTATCACACTCTTTACTATTATCGATTGTAGCACGTCCCCTGCCAAAAGTCTTTAAAAAAAACTTACAAAAAGGTCCATCCGTGCCTTACGATAACGGCACGGACAGACCTCTTCAATCACCCGTTTATTCTTCAGCAGGCTCTGCCGGAATAAATACACGATATTCTTTCATACTCTCCGGATTTTTGTTGCGTTCTACCGCTTCTTTGCAGAAATAATCCTGTGCACAGATGACTGGTTTTCCCCTTCTGTCAGGCTTGCAGTAAGTTCCGTCAGGAAGAAGCAGATGTGCTTTTGAATTATCGGAAAGCTGGATATCCAGAATGTGTTTCAGCTCCTCTTTCAGTCTTTCGTCTTCTACCGGGAAAATGATTTCCACCCGTTTATCCAGATTTCGCGGCATCCAGTCGGCACTTCCCATATAGATTTCTTCCTGCCCGTTGCTGTAAAAATAAAAGATACGTGCATGTTCCAGGAAATTACCTACAATAGATCTCACCGTGATATTTTCGCTTATGCCGGGGATTCCGGTCTTCAGACAGCAGATTCCACGGACGATCAGTTCGATCTTTACACCTGCTGCTGATGCTGCATATAATGCCGCAATAATCTCACTGTCACAAAGAGAATTCATCTTGGCAACAATCCGTGCTTTCTGACCTTTGCGGGCATGCTCGGCTTCCATCTCAATCAGATGCAGGAAACGGCTCCTCATCCACAAGGGAGCTACTACCAGTTTGTTCCAGGTACTGGGCTCCGAGTAACCGGACAGCATATTGAATACGGCGGTGGCATCCTGTCCGATCTTTTCATTGCAGGTCAGAATACCGCAGTCCGTATATAATTTGGCTGTGGAATCATTATAGTTACCGGTTCCCAGATGTACATAGCGGCGGATACCTTCTTCTTCCCGGCGCACCACCAGAGTAATCTTACTGTGTGTCTTCAGACCCAGCAGACCATAGATTACGTGACATCCCGCTTTTTCCAGCATCTTAGCCCAGACAATATTATGTTCCTCATCAAAACGGGCTTTCAGTTCCACGAGAACAGAAACCTGTTTTCCATTCTCCGCAGCCTGCGCAAGGGCTGCGATAATCGGCGAATTGCCGCTTACACGGTAAAGAGTCTGCTTGATTGCCAGAACATTGGGATCCTTCGCCGCCTCTTTGACAAACTGTACCACCGGATCAAAGGTATAATACGGATGGTGCAGCAAAATATCTCCTTTTCTGATATTGGTAAAGATATCATCATCATTTTTTAAGGCCGGCACCGGCTGCGGTGTGTATCCCGGTATCTTGTACTCATCAAAACCGGACAAACCATACATTTTCATCAGAAATGTCAGATCCAGAGGACCATTAATAGAGAAAATATCCTCCTCCCGGCTGTTAAATTCTGTCTTCAATATGTTCAGCAGCCGCGGATCCATACCTGCCTCGGCCTCCAGACGGATAACTTCACCCCACTGACGCTTCTTCAGCTGTTTCTGAATTTCTTTCAGAAGGTCTGCCGCTTCATCCTCATCGATGGTCAGATCCGCATTTCTCATAATCCGGTAAGGATGTGTACATACCACATCGTAGCTCAAAAACAGCTTACCGATATTCCGCTCGATTACTTCCTCCAGCAAAATCACATAGCGTTCCCCTTTTTCTCCCCGGGGCAGTTCTACGAACCGCGGAAGTACAGAGGGAACCTGCACCGTTGCAAACTCCAGTGCTTCTTTATTCTTTTTGCTGTCTTTTTTCCGAATCAGGGAACCCAGATTCAGAGTTTTATTCCGGATCAGAGGAAACGGCCGGGACGAATCCATTGCCATAGGTGTGAGAACCGGATAAATTTCCTCCTCAAAATACTGATCCACAAAAGAAGCCTGATCTCTCGTCAGATCCTCATGATTGCTGATGATCGTATGTACGATTTTTTTCAATTTCGGTATCAGTTATTTATTATACGTCTGATACTGTTACTCCACAAGCATTTGTGGCTGAATACTGATATGATGAAGCTGAACCTTTGGAGACATACC
>JAQXWO010000203.1 GCA_029225485.1 Lachnospiraceae bacterium | reverse complement strand
CTGAGAGATGTTCAGTCCGGAATCTTTTGCAAGTTCAGCAGCAAGGATCATCATACGGCTGATATCTACACAGGATCCCATGTGAAGTACCGGAGGAATATCTGCCAGTTCACAAACACGTTTCAGGCCGGCACCGCAGATGTCTTTTGCAGCTTTGTCCATAAGACCTGCTTTTGCAGCTGCCTGTGCAGCACATCCGGAAGCGATGATTACGATATCGTTTGCGATCAGTTTCTTCATCAGTTCGATATGAGCGGAGTCAGGTCTAATCTTCGGATTGTTACATCCAACCATTGCAACAGCTCCACGGATAACACCGGATGTGATGCACTCAAGGAGTGGTTTGGTTGTTCCTGTTTCGTCTACCTGAGAGTTTGTTACACCGTCAAGAGTCTTAACGATTGCTTCTACGGAATAGCCAACAGTAGCCTTCTGCTTCATTTCCGGAATATGTACCAGCTCCGGTTTTCTGTTCTTGAAGTTCTCGATTGCCATCTTTACGATAGCCTTTGCATTTTCACCTGCATTCTCCGGTGAGAAGCGGATGAATTCAGAATCCGGCATCTGTGCGATCGGAGAAGTGGTAACGAATTTGGTGTGGAAGCATTTGCTTAACGGGCCAAGTGCCGGGAAGATACACTGTACGTCAACAACGATTGCCTCACAGGCACCTGTCAGTACAACGTTCTCCTGCTGCAGGAAGTTACCGGCCATCGGTATACCACGGCGCATAGCTACCTCGTTGGAAGTACAGCAAACACCGGATACGGTAATGCCCTTTGCTCCCATCTCCTTTGCGTATGCAATCATCTCCGGATCATCCGCATACTCGCAGATCATTTCGGAAAGTGACGGGTCATGTCCGTGTACAACGATATTTACATTGTCAGCGTTCATAACGCCAAGGTTTGCCTCTGTGTCAATGGGCTTCGGAGTACCGAACAGTACGTCGGAGAACTCGGTGCCGGCCATGGAACCGCCCCATCCATCAGAAAGACCTGCTCTCAGAGACTGACGGATCAGTGCTTCCGGCTTGGAAGAACATCCCATGTGAGACATATGTAAGGAACAGGATACCTCACGGTCGATCGCACGGGGAGCAATCTCCTCTCTCGCCCAGATGTCCTGTGTGTGCTGCGGTGCTCTCTTCAGGAAATTCTGAGTTCCGAACACCTTTCCATACTCGCCCATTCCGAGAACTGCCATCTCATGAGCCAGATCGTAAATGTCTTTGCCCTCTGTCTCTACGCCCCACTCCTTGGCAATGCGGATCAGCTTCTCGGGATCTTTTACCTTGTAGTTGCCATCAGGAGATGCGCAGTACAGGGTATGGCAGATCTCACGACCATGGTCGGAATGTGTAGCAGCTCCGCCGGCTGTGAATTTCAGATAGTTACGTCCTACGATACCGTGAGCATCGCATCCGCAGATTCCTCTCGGAGCCTTCGGAGTAATACGGCACGGACCCATTGCGCAGATCCGGCAGCAGATACCCTGCTCACCGAATTTGCAGTGAGGAGTCTGTCTCTTGACACGGAGCTGCCAAGCATCCGCGCCAACCTTGGCACCTGTTTCCAGAAGCCGGTCTGTAGCAGCTTCAAACTCTTCTACTGTCGTTAATTTAAAGTCTCCCATTATAAACCTCCTTGAAATGTATTTTGTATAAAATGGGTATTGCAAAATCAGATCTCGATATGATCGATGATCTGTTTTAAAGCCTGTTTCACCGGAGAATCTGCCGGAAGTGATACGGTGGGCCTGCCTTCGCAGTCATACTGGTAAACAAGATCGTCATGGGGAACAACTCCCAGCAGCGTAAGGTTCTGCTTCTCGATCTCTTCTCTCGTACCATCGTTCAGTTCTCCCTTCGGAGCGCGGTTTACGATCAGTCCGATCGTCTTTGGATTCATATTGCACTCCCGTACAAGCTCGGCGATCCTGCCTGCTGCCTGTACGCCGCGGCGTGAACAGTCGCTGACAAGGATCACGGTATCCACTTTGGGAAGGATCCCACGGCTGATATGCTCCATGCCGGCCTCATTGTCCACCACCATATATCCATAATTCGGCAGAAGCCTCTGAAGCTGGGACTGCAGAAGGCCATTTACATAACAGTAACAGCCTTTGCCCTGAGTACGTCCCATCACAAGAAGATCGTAATCATCCTCTTCAACGAGACATCTCTGGAACATGATCTCTGCGTAATCTGCCTTTGACATACCTGCGGGGATCTTTTTCTCCGAGGTCTTTCTTCCCTCGTCTGCCGCGATCTCCTCACGGACATCCCCCAGTGTCATCTCTACTTCAACACCGAGCACTTCATTCAGATTGGAATTTGCGTCGGCATCAACTGCAAGGATCGGACGTTTTCCCATCTCACCCATGCTCTGGATCAGCATGCCGCAAAGGGTCGTCTTTCCGACTCCGCCCTTTCCTGCAATTGCAATTACATGTGCCATAAACCGGCACCTCCTGACCTTTCCGTTCCGGGATATGATTCCTTCCCGGAATCTGTATTTTTAAATCTGACAGATCATCTTATATCGACTCACTGCTGTCAGTCAATCGAAGCAGTTGATCCTGACTATTCCGCCAGTGAGATCCGCCATTGCGAGGGTACCCTCTACAATCTTTCTGTCACCAAGAACATCCGTCAGGATCACTTTTCCATCCTCGACTTCCACCTTGCTGACGTACTCAAGGATCACACTGTTCGGATCTGACGTACTGTAAGCTGTCGCAAGACACATACTGTCACCTCCATTCAGTGAATTTATTTCACCATGGACAATGCAAGACTCAGATAAAGATTGCCTTTCTGGAATTCATCCACTGCCTTTTTGATCTGCTCCGCAGCAGTATCCTTTCCGGCGGCGCGAAGCTTCTCTGCAACCTGATCCAGTTCTGCGGCATGATGCTCATTATGCTTCAGCATATAATCAAGCAAAGCTGCCATCTTATCCGGTTCGGACATATTTGATCCACATGTACCGCAGTCACCGCTGCAGCTGTCTGCATCATGCGTGTGGCCATGACCATCTTCATGGTGATGAGAATGCCCGTGAGTATGATGATGAGAATCCTCATGTCCATGCGGACAAAGGTTTCCATTTTCATCCTGAATTAAATGCATATTACTCTTCCTTTCCGGCCCCGGTTTGTTAAGTTTTTGACAGACCAGGACATAGTTTCTACATTTAATGTCATTATAACATATCTTTCTGCGCTTCTCAAGAATCGTGATGTACTTTTTTTAGAACTTTTTTTCAAAATTCAGATACCCCCATAACAATAATTATGCATTATTTTCAGGATTTCTGACAGTGAAAAAAGTTTGTTAAGAATTATTCAAAGGAAACCAGAGGGTTTTCGATCTTCGGATCCCGGAGCATCAGTTCTGCCACAGCCTGTTTCGGATCCTTGCCTTCAAACAGCACCTGATTCACCTGGTCTATGATCGGAAGCTCAATTCCATTCTGCATGGCAAGCTGCCTTGCAGCTCTGGCAGAATACACGCCCTCCACTACCATATTGACCTTTTTCATCGCTTCTTCCATGGAATATCCCTGCCCCATAAGGATCCCGGCCCGACGGTTGCGGCTGTTCATACTGGCGCAGGTAACGATCAGATCACCGATCCCGGTCAGACCCACAAAGGTCTGGGGATGGCCTCCAAGCTTCATGCCAAGGCGGGAAACCTCCGCCATGCCTCTTGTGATCAGAGCGGCCTTCACATTATCGCCGTATCCCATACCGTCTGCAATACCGGCTGCCAGAGCAATCACATTTTTCAGTGCTCCCCCAAGCTCAATGCCTGTCATATCTGAACTGATATAAACACGAAAACAAGGACTCATAAAAAGACGCTGCAGATAACGGGCCTGATCCTCTCTGTGTGCTCCGATGACACATGTGGTAGGCAGCTTTCTGGCCACCTCCTCCGCATGGCTCGGCCCAGACAGGACAGACGTCTGCGCATCAGGCAGCACCTCTTCCAGTATGTCCGTCATGGTATACAGTGTCTTCTCTTCAATACCCTTGGAAGCACTGACCACATAAGTGCCGGCGGCCAGATAAGGTTTCATTTTTTCTGCCGTTTCCCGGACACAGGTCGATGGCACGACCACAACACACACTTCTTTATCACGGACCGCCTTTTCCATATCAGAAGTGATCTGAATCTGCTCCGGGATCCGAATCCCTTCCAGTTTTGTCTCATGAAGTCTTGTGGTTCTGATATGCTCTGCCTCTGATTCCCGATGGGACCAGAGCGTCACATGATGTCCGTTCTCATTCAGCAGGATTGCCAGCGCCGTTCCCCAGCTTCCTG
>JAQXWO010000202.1 GCA_029225485.1 Lachnospiraceae bacterium | reverse complement strand
AAAAGTAACGGCATTTCTGATGGGACTGGAATTTACCTCAGAGGAAAAGATCCGGTTTGTTCGAATCTGATAAAGAGAGCAAAAGATAGGATGCTTTTGGAAGGCAGCCGTCATTGGTGAAAACCGTGACGGCTGCCGTATTAACGTCAGGTGGTGAAACAGACACTGTTTTAAATATCCTTCATCTTTGTGATGATTGCATGAATCACAAACGGAATGAATACTGTGATCAGAGAAGCATATCCCAGATAAGAATAGCCTTTCTTTACGACTGCCATCAGACCGAACTGAGCAATGCCCCATGCGATGGCGGTGAAGATAAGTGTTGCGGCTGCCATACGGATCATATGGCCTTTTTCTTTTTCTGCCTGGGTTTTCATACGGCGCTCCACTGCATTTACGCAGCGTGCAACGATGCCGGCGATCATGTTTACTCCGGTGGAAATAGCGCCGAGAATAATCAGTACGGAAATGATCGGAGTCAGGACAGAAGCTCCTACGCCGTTCTGTACCAGAACAAGCATCGGAACAGAGGCCGTTGCCATATCTGCCACATACATAACTGCAAGCATACCAATAATCGAAAGCTCCATGGAGAAGAAGTTTACTGCAAACATGCCAATTGCAGCTTTGTTGATCTGTTTTACATCCGTTACAGGCTCCATATGCTGATACATGACAGATACAGAAGCGAGCTGGAAGGCAAAATAGAGGAAGGCCATCCAAAGTGCCGGGCCGAAGCTTCCGGTTTCACTGGATGCAGCAACCATTTCTCCGGAAGCCATTTTTCCGATCGCTTCCGTAATGGCAGGCCACTGAGCAATAATATTCGGAACAAGAACTGCCAGAAGACCTGCGATGATCAGCACGGAAAGGGTAGATGCTGCTGTACGTACCACATTGGTTCCGTACATGGCAATCACGAAAATAAAGACTGCGACGATTAAAGTACAAAGCCAGTATGGAATGTGGGTCAGCGTATTTAATGTGGAACCGCCTGTGGCAAATGCTGCTGCAGATGCCGTTCCGATCATGATCAGATAGCAGATCTCAAACGCATTGGACATGACAGCTCTTGTAGGTCCATAGAGGCTGTCAGAAAAGGAACGGTAATCATATGTTTTATGTTTGTAGGCATAACGCATGCCATACCAGAAAAAGACAGAATAAAGTCCCTGGCTGAGGATCGGAAGAATCAGACACCAGATCCCATAGTTGATAAAATACTGTTTGATCTGTGCGCCGGATGCAAATCCGCCGCCGAACTGTGTGGTAAATGCAACGAAAGCAATCCCCATTGCAAGGGGCATTTTATTTTTATCTATCAGATACGATTTTTTACCTGCCATTTTTCTCTTCCTTTCATTTGTTGAATTCAATGATCTTGCCCGGATTCAAGATGAGATTCTCATCAAAGGCCAGCTTGATCGCCTTGTAAAGTCTGATCATTCTGGGACCGACAAAGTCTTCCAGATACTCGATCCGCCCGTTTCCGATACCATGTTCTCCGGAAAGCTGTCCGCCCAGCTGTTTGGAAAGTGCATACAGCTGTTTCAGACATTCGGTGGTGGCATTCTCCCATTCTTCATCGGTCATATCATTCCCGCGCAGCATTTCTGTATGAATATTTCCGTCCCCGCAATGTCCGCAGGGCTCTACACGCAGTCCAAGCGACCGGGCAATGCGTTTCGCGTCTTTTACGTACTGGGCAATACAGGAACGCGGGACTACCACGTCACACTCTTCCTGAGAAACAGAATCTGCCTTCATTCCCTCCAGAATCGCCCCCCGTACTCCCCATACGGATCCGATACGTTCCGGTGTATTTGCAATACAGCAGTCGATCGCTCCATGGGCAAGCGCTGCCTCTGCTGCCATCTGAACTGCAGCATCCAGTTCATCCTGGCTGGACGCATCATACATCACGATCAGAACCGCTTCTCCCTCTTTCACCGGGAACGGTTTTTTCAGACAGCGCTCTACGATCTCAATCAGTTCTCTCTCAAGAAATTCGATCGCGGCAGGCTGACATGCAAGGCCAAGTACGACAGGAACCATATCTGCGCACTCTTCCAGACTGTGGAAGGGCATGACCAGTGTATTGGAAAATTTCGGTGCGGGAACCAGTTTTAATGTCACTTTCGTGACAATACAGAGAGTACCTTCGGAGCCCACGATCAGATCCTTCAGATTGTAGCCCGTCGTATTTTTTACCACATTAGAGGAAAAGGCTTCCACGCTTCCATCCGGAAGAACCGCCTCTACACAACGGACATTTTCCCGTGTATTTCCATAACGTACGACCCTCATTCCTCCGGCATTGGTGATGACATTGCCTCCGATGGAAGCTGTTTTTTCACCCGGATCCGAGGGATAGAGCAGGCCGGCTGCCGCGGCTGCCGCCTGTACATCGCAGAGAAGCGCGCCAGGCTCCGCACTGATCGTCATATTTTTGAAATCAATATCGAAGATTTTATTCATCCTCATGACAGACATCATGATTCCGCCGTATTTACAGGAAGCGCCGCCGGAAAGGCCGGTGCCGGCACCTCTGACTACCACCGGAATATTCTTCTCATTGCAGTAAGCCATGATTTTGGAAATCTCTTCTTTATTTTCCACTTCTACATACAATTCCGGCGGAAAGGTACCATAGTTCGGCATCTCGTCATGGTAATACTCCTGTGCGATCTGACTGCCGACCATGACTCTGTCCGAAGCTGTCACGGAACGAATATAATCAAAATCTGCTTCATCCATCTTTTTATATGGAAATGCCATAATTTAATCCTCCTTCCGTGCTTTCAGCAAAGCTGTAAGCTTTGGCACGATCTCATATAAGTCGTCCACGATACAGTAGTTTGCCACTCCGAAGATCTGGGCATTCGGGTCCTTATTGATCGCAACGATCGTCTCAGCTCCGTTCATACAGGAAGTAAACTGGATTGCACCGGAAATACCGCAGGTGATGATCAGTTTCGGACGAACGGTATGACCGGACAGACCGATCTGATAAAGCTGATTTCCAACGCCCTGCTCTACCATCGGTCTGGAGTAGGCGAGTGTGGCCCCGAGGGCATCTGCAAGCTCCTTACAAAGCTGTACCCCTTCTTCATTGCTGACACCGCGTCCGATTGCCACGATAATTTCAGCCTCTTCAATCGTTTTTTTCTTTTCGATCACGGTGGATGAAATCACTTCAATACCGGATTCCAGCATCAGATCTGTCACCTTTCGCATCTCGATGGTACCGGACGGATTCTCAACCTTCCTGGCCTTGTCCATCACACGGTAACGTACTGTCGCAAACTGCGGTCTGGATTTTGTGATCAGGATCTGAGCCATGATATTTCCCCCAAAGGCAGGACGGATCTGGATCATATCACTGTTTTCCTCAATATCAAGAGTCGTACAGTCTGCAGTCAGTCCTGTGTGAAATCTGGTGGATAATCTTGGGGCCAGGCTTCTTCCAAGAGAAGTCGCACCGATCAGCACAGAGGAGGGTTTCTTTTCTGATATACAGTCTGCAGCGGCATTTGCATAGCTGTCTGCCCGGAAGCCTTCCAGCTCCGGATGCTCGTAGACATATACTTCATTCACACCGTAATCCAGCAATTTCCGTGCGTTTTCCGAAGTCCCCTTTCCGCCGATGATCACACAATTCACTTTATAGTTTACCTTCCGGGCCATTTTGCGTGCTTCCCCGATCAGTTCCAAGGCAACCGGATGGATATCCCCCCGCTCCTGCTCTACATAGATCAGGAAATCTTTCCATTCATTCTTATCGATTTCTCCTGCTTTCTGTTCGAAAGAAATTGCCTTTTCGCTGCAGGAACGGACACACATCCCACACATACGGCAGGAATCATTTACCACGATCCCTGTATCTTTCATGGACAGTGCGCCAAACGGACATTTATCAATACAGACGCCGCAGAGAGTACATCTCGCAGCATTAAAACGAATCAGTTCCATTCTGCGGCCTCCTTATATGATCTTCTTCGATGTCAGCACATCGAAAAGCGACTTTGTTTTCTCATCTGCACTGCCCTCAAAATAAACCTGGCTGTCAGATGCCGGAGGTGCAAACATTTTTGCCACACTGGTAGGAGAGCCGATCAATCCGTATCTTGTCAGATCCTTGTCCGGCAGATCCTCAAAAGAAAGAATCTTAACTGGTCTGTCTTCTGTGTTTTTCTTCAGAAGATAAGAGGGAAGTCTTGGCACACACATATCCTTGTCTACCGTAATCAGACAGGGGAAATGCATTCTGGATATCTGAGAAACAGATACCAGATCCTGACGTACCTCGATCGAATCAGAATCCACACGCAGGATCTCAGAGACCCACGCGCAGTGAGGGATCCCGAGGTGTTCCGCGATGGCCGGACCCACCTGTGCAGTATCTCCGTCTGTGGTCTGCCTGCCGCAGATAATAAGATCCGCACTGCCAAGTACATGGATCCCCTGAGCCAGAGTATAGGATGTGGCAAGCACATCAGCACCTGCAAACTTTCTGTCTGAGAGGATCACCGCTTCATCCGCACCCATTGTATATGCGTCTTTCATCATCGCTTCCGCCTGCCCCGGACCCATCGTAAGGACGACAACGGTGCCTCCCGTTTTTTCTTTGATCTGCAAAGCAGTTTCAAGCGCAAACAGGTCATACGGGTTCGTCCTCGTATCTGCACTGAGGCGTTTCATCGCCCCGGTCTCCGGATCGATCTCGACCTGACTTGTCGCAGGAACCTGCTTCATACAGACGATAATCTTCATACAAACCTTCCTTTCTTATATTTTTCTCCTTTGCAGTTTTAAACTTTAAATCGTTAAACCAAAACTATCTTATTCTAGCACAAAATAAAGAAAAAATCCAGTATTTCCGCAAACAAAAAGCACTTAGAATTGCGTACTTAATTCTAAGTGCTATGGAACGTTTAAGTCTATTTTTTTACGATTTTCTGAGGCTCTCCAGTACCGGACGCAGCGCATCAAATACAGGTTTATATCCTGTCGCGTACATATGCATTCCCTCAATGGTGTATTCTGCTTTCAGATCGCCCTTTTCATCCGTGATTCCATCATTCACATCCAGAAATACTGCCCCGAATTCTTCTGCAAGAGCAGCCACGGCCTTATTCGCCTCTGTAATGCGGGCATTTGTCCGGATCTTCAAAACTTCCTGCATAACCGGGTCATTCGCTGCGGATGGGTTTACCGGATAATAGGCAAGCAGATACAGCTTTGCCTCCGGAAGCTCTTCGCGGATCCCCTTCAGGATCTGCCGGTAATTTTCCATCAGCCCTTCACAGGTATAATCAAACGTATTCATGTCGTTTGTGCCGATATTGATAAAAATATGAGCAGGCTTCAGGTCATAAATACAGGCGTCCATATGTTCCATCAATTCTGTTGTCGTATAGCCGCCCACTCCGCGGTTGTAGATCGTCAGCGGAAGATCAAAATCCTGCAGAAACTCGTAAATCGGGAACTGCTCCATCAGGCTGGATCCTGCGAAAAGGATCTGCCCGGGTTTTATGAATTGATTTAGCCGCCTGAAGCGTTCTACTTTATCCTGTTTCTCCAGTCTTCCTCTCTCTGCAGACACAGTTTCCAGAGCCTGCTGCAGCTGTTTCTGCTGATCTTCATTCAAAGTTTCCATTATTTTTTCCCACAAATCCATAATCTTCTCCTTTTATTTGTTGTTCACAATTATCGGCTGCACTTCTCCATGCGCTTCAGTTCCGGCAGTACCATACACAGCATGGTGATAAAGCAAAGGCTTCCTCCGATCACATTCGACACTGGTTCTGCCAGGAAAACACCGGCGGTGCCCATATGAAGCGCATAAGGCATAATATAGGTCAGAGGAACCACAATAAACACTTTCCGGAGCAGAGAGAAAAAGATCGCCTGCTTCTTTTTATTCAGCGATTTAAATACCGTCTGACCGATATACTGCAGATCCATGAAAATAAATGCCGCAAAATACTGTTTCAATGCGGGGACTGCATCCTGCATCAAAACCGCATCGGAGCTGAAGATCCGGATCAGCGCTCCGGGAGCAAAAATGATGACACTCCATATAATGGCCGTATAACCAAGAATCATCAGGCTCATCATGATACCTGCCTGCCGCACCCGCGCCGGTCTGTGCGCGCCATAATTGTAGCTCAGGATGGGAGACGTTCCCTCGTTCATGGCATAAATCGGAGTTTCCACCAGCTGACGTACGCTGGAAACAATCGTCATGACAGAGAGATAGATATCGCCTCCTGTAACGGAAAGGACATTGTTGCAGCAGATCGTCACCAGACTGTTGGTCAGCTGCATGATAAAACCGGCAGTACCCAGACTCACAATATTTTTTGCATATCCCATGCATCCCGAAAATTCCTTTTTCCGGAGCAAACGCACCTTCAGTTCTGCCTTTCTGGTAAGGAAAAACAGGACAAACACAGCAGACAGACACTGAGAGAGCACAGTCGCAATGGCAGCTCCGCGTACGCCAAAGCCCAGGACAAAAATAAACAGCGGATCCAGCAAAAGATTGGCAACGGCTCCGATAGCGACTGAAAGCATGCCCACGGTGGAATATCCCTGGGCATTAATAAAGGGATTCATGCCCACGGCGATCATAGACGGCAGGGTACCGATCAGATAGATCATCATATAGGGATAAGCATACACCAGAGTATCCCGGGACGCTCCGAACAACACCAGAAGCGGGCGGGCAAATAAAAGACCAAGAATCATGAGTACCACAGCACTGAAACAGAGCATGGAAAAGGAAGTATTCATGATACTCTCTGCTTCCTGCCCGCTCTTTTTCCCTCTGCAGATTGAAAACAGCGGTGCACCGCCGCTTCCGAAGAGATTTGCAAATGCACTGATAATCACGATCAATGGAAAGCAAAGCCCTACTGCACCAAGCGCTGCCGTCCCCACTTCCGGAATACGTGCAATATAGACACGGTCCACAATGTTATACAGCAGATTCAGAATCTGAGCAACAAGCATAGGAAGGGCTGCGCCAAGAATATTTCCAGTTACTGTCCCCTTTTCGAAATCAATTCGCTTCATTTTCACATTCGTCCCTTTTCTCTTTTCCTTTCTTTCCAGTATAGCATTTGTTGCCAGATATGTAAATAAATGCAAATTCAAATACCACCTGACGTTGAAACGCCAGGTGGTAAAACAGACACTTTTTTCTTCTTTTTCCAGATAAAAAAGACCACAAGAAATTACTTCTCATACAAAAACTCTTCCGGCAGAGCAACACCAAAATCCTTCGCCAGATGGCGGAACTGATCCGGCGTAATGGTCTGTCTCTTGTCTGGCTGCATAGAAAGCACCTTTACCAGAATCTCAGCTGATTTTTCAGCGGTATGCATCAGGCCAAAGGTCAGGTCAAAATCATATCCTGCCGCAAACATTCCATGGTGTGCCCATACTGCAAGGTCATATTTTTTCATCAGTTCACTGGTTGCCACTGCAATCTCTCTTCCGCCCGGAACCATCCATGGCACCACTCCGACTCCGTCCGGAAATACTACAGGACACTCTGTTGCCATTTCCCATAATTCCCTTGTGAATACCTTATCCTCAAGAGGCAGCACAAATGTGAGAGCTATAATATTTGCAGGGTGAGCATGATACACCACTCTGTATTTCGGATTCCGAAGTTTTTTCACCTCAAGATTCATCAGATGGCTTGGCAGCTCAGAGGTCGGTCTTCCGCCGTTGACGAGTCCCCAGACAATTCTGTAATTCTCTCCTTTCTCATCAAGCTCGATCAAACAGATAGAATCCTCCGGTTTTATGATCACATTTCTGAAGTACTTTCCGCTGCCTGTCACGAGAAAATACTCTCCGGCAAGGTTCGGCACAGATGTTCCGATGGACTGCCATTCCCCGGCCTCAAAATTCTCTTTGACCGATTCGACTTCTTCCGGTTTTACACGGTAAGAAAGGTTTCCGCCATTTCTCTCATGCCAGCCCTGCTCCCATCCGTCATTCGCCATTCTCATAAAGCCTTTTACAAACTCTGCATCCAATAATCTCATATCATCATCCTTCTTTCTTATCCGTATTCAGACATTACTTTCTCGCTGACAGGACCTCATTCTCATATTTTTCGATCTCATCATAGAAATGCCAGTCATCTGCCACACCTTCTCTTCTGCAGTATTCATCCCATATTTCTCCAAAGGGCAGCAGCTTCACTGCTTCGTTCATCACCATCAGTTTGCTCATCTGATTTGTATCCTGCAGCTCCTTCAGCATCCCGTTTGGAGTACAAAGAGCCATAAGCAAGGCTTTCTGCCAGCTTCTGAAGCCTGTCGCAAGCGCCGATACACGGTTGATGCTTGCATCAAAATAATCGAGCGCCATATAGACTCTGTGAAGTGCATCATTTCTCACGATTTCTTTTGCGATCTCCTTTGTCTCATCGTCAAGAATCAGAACATGGTCCGAATCCCAGCGGACGCCTCTTGTAATGTGAAGCGCAAATTCAGGATAGAAACAAAGTAATGCGGAAATTTTATCAGACACATACTCCATCGGATGGTAATGTCCATTATCCATAAGCGGCATGCAGCCATCATGAAGAGCCGCAAAACTGAGTGTAAACTCTGCCGAACCAACCGTGTAAGACTCTACGCCGATGCCAAACACCTTTGATTCCACGCACGGTTTTACAAGATTCTTATCATATGGCTCCGATAAGATCTGCTCAATGGAATCCCTGTATCTCATACGCGGTCCCATTCTGTCGGCCGGGACATCCTTAAAGCCATCCCCCGTCCAGATATTCATGACACAGGGAATGCCTGTCTCCTTTGCAAAGTACTCAGAAATACGGATACATGCTTTTCCGTGATTGATCCAGAACCTTCTGGTCTCTTCATCGGGACTGGAGAGAGTGAGGCCATCCTTTACTTTTTCGTGAGAGAAAAAGGTGGGATTAAAATCAATTCCCATATGATGCTTTTTCGCAAACTCCACCCACTTTGCAAAATGCTTCGGCTCCAGCGCATCTCTGTCCGCAAATTCTCCCGGCTCAAATATTGCGTAGGACGCATGGAGATTCAGCTTTGCCGTACCAGGAATCAGCTTCAGCGCCTCCTCCATATCAGCCATCAGCTGCTCCGGAGTCTGTGCCCGGCCGGGATAATTTCCTGTTGTCTGAATCCCTCCGGTAAGTCCGCCTTCGTGATCAAAACCGAGCACATCGTCAAGCTGCCAGCAGTGAAGCGTCACCGGCACCTCTTTTAACACAGCAATTGCCTGGTCTGTATCCACGCCAAGCTTTCCAAATTTTTCTTTCGCCAGTTCATATCCATTCATTGTTCTTTCCTCCCTGTTTGATACATTTTAATTGAAAATGATTCAAAAATGCACCTTCTTGCATCCATTAATCCCTTCAGTTCCCCTGCCGCTGTCATCTGTGCAGCGATATTTCCGATTGCTGTGGCCTCTGTCGGACCTGCATACACTGTTTTTTTCGTCGCCTCCGCAGTCAGCCTGTTCAGATATTCTGCATTTGCTCCGCCTCCGACAATGTGTATCTGCTTATATTCTCTATCCGTAAGCTGCTCGATCTCCTTCGCGGTATCTGCATAGCATTTTGCAAGGCTGTTATAGATGACTGCAGCCACCTCCGCGATATCCTGCGGCACCTGCTTCCCGCCTTCCCGGCATACAGTTCTGACCACCTCTGTCATATTCTCCGGGGCAAGAAACCGGTCATCATTGACATCTATGATGGTGTGGATCTGTGCTTTTGATGCCAGATCACAGATCTCTCCAAAGCTCATATCCGGAGCCATCTCTTTTCTGACAGACTGTATCATCCATAATCCCATGATATTTTTCAAATACCGGAACCTGTAATCATAGCCGCCTTCATTCGTGAGATTATGTGCCATGCTTCTGGTGCTGCAGTCTGCCTTCAAAAGCTCCGTTCCCATAAGCGACCAGGTGCCTGAACTTATGTATAAGGCAGTTTCCTCCTGAGTCGGTACTGCCATCACTGCTGATGCCGTGTCATGAGTGGGCGGAAGCACCACCCTGCAGTTAAATCCCACCCTGGTTTGTACTTCCTCTGTAAGAGTTCCCAGGTCATAGCCCGGATTTTGTATTTTCTGAAACATCCTGCGGGGATATCCAAGCCTTTTGATCAGCTCAAAATCCCAGTCCTTCGTTTCAGGATCCACAAGCTGTGTCGTTGTGGCGTTTGTGTATTCCTGAACCTTTTTCCCTGTGAGCAGAAAATGAAAATAATCAGGGATCATAAGCATGCTCTCTGCTTTCTCCAACAGATCCGGCGTCTGTTCCTTTACCGCCATAAGCTGATAAATGGTGTTAAATATCTGCTTTTGTATCCCGCTTCTTCTGTACAGCTCCTCCTCCGGTATTATTTCATATACCTTGCTGTCCATACCCACGGTTCTGCTGTCCCTGTACGCTATGGCATCTCCGAGTATCCGGTCCTTCCGATCCAGCAGCACAAAGTCGACTGCCCAGGTATCAATTCCCATACTGTACGGTATCTTTCCAAGTCCGGCACACGCTTTCATTCCAACCAGAATTTCGTCAAAAAGCTGATCCACATTCCAGATCCTGTGACCATTCTTTTCTTCCATGCCATTGGAAAAGCGGTAGATCTCTTCCAGGACTATTTTTCCGTCCTGAATATGGGAAAGCATATGCCGGCCGCTTGATGCGCCTATATCGATTGCAAGATAATATCTTTCATTCATATGAAAAGCTCCTTTATGAATATTGGCCGCTGTTCAGAGCCAACCTTATAAATGCGGACATTTTACGTCTGTTTTGTGAAATTTTGCCTGGCTCTGTACAGTTACACAATATCAAAAATAAGGACAGTTTTTCAGGTTCTTATTAGACCAGAAAACTGTCCTTATTTTCCATTTGTTCCGTAGCTTATAATCTGACCTCCCGGTCCTCTCTATGCTCCAGACGATATTTCCCCGGTGTCATACCATAGCGGCTTTTAAACTGCCGGAAAAAATAGCTCTGATTTTCATATCCCACATCAAGTGCAATTTCTTCCACTGACAAGTCCGTATCCAGAAGCAGCCGAACGGCAGTCTGAAATCTTTTTCGCTGCAGTAATTCCTGAAAGGTATATCCGGTTTTTGACTTTATCATTTTACTGAGCACTGTCATGGACTGACTGGTATCCCGGGAGATCTTGGTGAGGTTGGCATTCCGGCAATCACTGTTGATATACGCAAGCACGGCCTGCAGTATCGTCTCCTTATAATCCATCGAAGAATTATGGCTTAAATTTTCAAGATGCTCTAAAAGATAAAGAAAAACAAGCCCCATAGAATACTGGTTCATAACATCCTCATTTGAATTTTCATGAAGCATGGATTCTATCATATTCTCCATGAGATTCTCGATCTGCGTATTCTCATTCAGCCTGAACAGCAGGTAGTGTGGTACCGGATATTTCCGGCGCAATGCGCCAATGATGAATTCAGCAAGAATATTCTTATCATTCAGCATAGACAGCGGGATCTCAAAAAATTCCGGCAATGCAATAAAATTGATCCCTATATCATCATACTCTGCCCTTTTGATGGAATGCTTTACATACTGATTCAGCATCAGCACATCACCCTTTTTCATCACAAGCTCTTTGCCTTCTATGACATGAGTAATGCTTCCCTTTACAACATACATGATTTCTACAAAATTATGCCGGTGCTCAGGAAAATCCACAAAACGGCTGTGAGGTCGCACTGTCACCAGCCGCCCTCTTCTTAACAGTTTTTCCCTGTCGATCTCATCTGTTAAACTTGCAGAATACAATTGTTTTTCAATATTTCCCTGTCCTGCTCTGTATTTACTTTCTTCTTCCGAAATTGTCATCAATTCGTCTAACAGCTGCTGTCTCATATGAATAAGCCCTCCCGCGGGGGACCATGATACCCCATGATCTGTGATACGCTGTGTTTTGGCGGAATGCCGGATGGCGGCTTACCTTTGGAGCGCATGAAGGTGGATCAGACAGGGGCCAGGACCATATGGCTGTGCCGGACATACCCTGAATAAGTGCGCTCACATCTCCACACCACCGTTTTCCTCCGCAAGCATCCGCGCTGTGCGGCGGATAAATTCCTCATAGGCATGCATGTTGGAACCTACATAGGCGTAGCAGGCAATGAAGGGGGACTTGGTAAACACGATACCCACATCGTGGGCCTTGTCCTCCTCGTCACCGGTCTTGTGCGCCATGGGGAAGTCCATGGGCAGGCAGCCGCCAAGTTTGTGGTTGATCTGCTGCCGGCGGAGAATATCCTCCAACCAGGCGGAGGATGCCTCGTCCACAAGGGTTCTGTCGTACATTTTCTTCAGGAGAACGCCCATCTCCTCGGGGACGAAGTAATTGTTGATGCCCCGGTTCTCCCGCTCCGCGTCCCAGTACTCCCGGTTGAACTGGGTACCGACCATGCCCAGCTCCAGAAAGGCCTCACGAATAGCCATGGCGCCGTAGTGGCGAAACAGGGCGTTGGTGGCACAGCTGTCGCTGATGGTGATCATCAGCTTGCACAGCTCGCCGACAGTCAGCGTCACATCACCGTTCAAAAACTGCACCGCGCCGCAGCCGGGGATCTTCTGATCCTCCCGGATGGTTACGGTGTCATCAAAGCCGGTCTCGCCCCGGGACTTCCACAGGAGAATAGCCGCCATCAGCGGCA
The DNA here is from genome assembly GCA_029225485.1 of Lachnospiraceae bacterium. GTDB lineage: Bacteria > Bacillota > Clostridia > Lachnospirales > Lachnospiraceae > Choladousia. The sequence continues at coordinate 3,187 of JAQXWO010000202.1, read as the reverse complement.
GCTTCACAATACTGGCCGCCAGAAAGGGCTCCTTCTCCCGGTAGCCCCAGGTCTCGCCGGTTTCCAGGTTATGGTAATAGATACCGGCCTGCCCTGGGAACTGCCGGATTTCCTCCAGAATCTTTTCTTTTGCACCCATATTATATTCTCCCTTTTCTGAGTATCCGGCCGTTTCTGGCGCCCGTATGGACGCCGTCCTGCGCTGTCAGCACACCATTTACATAGACACGCCGGATGCCCTTGCAGGGCTGTTTGGGATTCTGGTAGGTCGGCGTATCTTCAATCTCGTCAAAATCGAACAAGACCAGATCTGCCCTCATACCCTCCTTAATGAGGCCACGATCAGGAAGACCCAGGCGGGAGGCGGGGAGCCCCGTCATCTTGAATACCGCGGTCTCCAGCGGGAACAACCGCTGCTCCCGGCAGTACTTGGCGATGACCCTGGGGAAGGTGCCGTACCACCGGGGGTGGGGCTGCCCGTTGTAGTCCAGAGAGGCGGCGTTGCCGTCGGACCCGATCATGGTGTAGGGCTGCTGCATGATGTATTTGATGTCCTCCTCACACATGCCGTAGTTGACCTCACCCACCCGGCACCGTTCCTCCACGATCAGGTCAAAGCAGGCATCAGCAGGGTCCACACCCCGAATCCTGGCAATCTCAAGAATCGATTTGCCCACCGCCCACTGATTTTTCCCGCTGCCGGCATAGGAGACGAAAATGTCGCCCCAGCGGCCCACATGGCTGGCGTTGGCTTCGGCATTGATCCGCTGCCTGGTCTCCGGATCCCGGAGCCGGTCCAGAAGGCTGTTTACGCCGCCCTCGAACGCCCACAGCGGTGCGTTGCTGTCCAGGGTAGTGGCTGAGGCGTTATAGGGATACTGATCCACCTTGACATCCATGCCCTGGCGGCGGGCCTGGTCGATGAGGGCGATGGTAGTTTTGCAGTGAACCTGCCACACGCTCCTGCGAACGACCTTGTGGTGGGCCACCTGTAAAGGAGCGCCGGACCGCCGGGATATTTCCAGAGCCTCCTTCAGGGCATCCACCACGCCCTCGCCCTCGTCCCGCATGTGGGTCTCATAAAAGGCGCCGTAGGGGATCAGTTCTTTACACAGCTCTGCCAGCTCGTCGGTGTCTGCATAGCAGCCGGGAGGATAAATCAGTCCGCTGGACAGGCAGAACGCACCGTCGTCCAGCGCCTGCCGCAGCAGGGTACGCATGGTGACCATCTCCTGCGGTGTGGCCTTGCGGGCCTCAAAACCCATGGCTGCCAGACGGATGGTACCGTGTCCCACGGCAGTACCGAAGTTGACACTCGGGCCCAGGGACTCCAGCATGTCCAGATAGTCTCCCACCGTCGTCCATGTGTAGTCCAGGTCGCCCATGTAGTCCCGCAGCTGCTTTTTCTTCTCCGGATCCGGACTGACCGGCGCCACGGACAATCCGCAGTCGCCGCCGATCTCTGTGGTGACGCCCTGCAGGATACGGCTCTCCGCCAGCGGACAGGCCGGGAGGGTCGTGTCGCTGTGAGAATGGATGTCGATAAAGCCGGGGGTCAGATAACAGTCATCCCCGTCCACGGTCTCCTTCGCTGATGGGGCGCCGGTCCTCTCTGTGTCCGAGGTTCCTACCCGGGCGATACGGCCATCTTTCACCGCCACCCAGCCCCGGAACCATGGGGCGGAGGTGCCATCGATGATCCTGACGTGTCTGATGAGCAGATCGTACATATTTCTCGTTTTCTCCTGTTCCAGAGCAAAAGCTCTTAAATATTTTAGCTGCCCTATTAACCATTTTGATATGGGACGGGACTGCGGCTGATCCTGATGATTTTTGAATAATCATCCACATGCTATCCCCCTCATGCGGTCAAACGCACTCACATTCCAAAAATTCTACCACGAATAACAGGGAAAAACAAGATTTAATGTAAACGCTGAATAATCGCCCGTCCACGACTTTCTGGAGACCTCATATTGGGAGATCCCCTCGTTTTTCCGGCATTATTTTTTCTGTATCTGTTATTCCTGACGGTAAAAGGGCAGGCGGTAAAACTTACCCGGACTGAATATGCCATCCTGAAGCTGCTGATGGAAAATCCCAAACAGGTAATTGCCAAAAGCGTACTGTTAGACCGCATCAGTCTGGATACGCCAGACTGCACAGAGTGTTCGCTCAAGCAGCACATCAGCAATCTGCGAAAAAAAATGCAGGATGTCAGTGGTACAGATTATATTGAAACTGTATGGGGCATTGGTTTCAAACTGGCAGTTCAAAAATCTTGACCAAATCCTGACGATTTTCCTGACCACTTTCTTGACCATTCTTTTATATACTCAGGTCATTAAGGAGGTAAACAATATGGACTATGTTTTACAAACAAACAGCCTGACAAAAAAGTTTAAAAACTTTCAGGCATTAAACGATCTTTCCATGAACGTTCCCAAAGGCTCCATCTATGGCTTTGTGGGGAAAATGGTGCGGGCAAGACCACGCTGATCCGCCTGATCTGCGGATTACAGGAACCGACTTCCGGTGGCTTTACCCTCTATGGCATCCAAAATGACAGCAAAGACATTATCAAATTCCGCCGTCGGATGAGTGCTGTGGTAGAAGCCCCTTCCATCTATCCGGATATGACTGCGGAAGAAAATCTGAAACAACAATATCTCATTCTCGGACTTCCGTCTTTTGATGGCATCCAGGATTTATTAAAGCTTGTTGGTCTGGAGAATACCAGAAAGAAAAAAGAAAAGAATTTTTCCCTTGGTATGAAACAGCGTCTTGGCATCGCAATCGCACTGGTTCGCTGAGAATGCTTTTACAACTGTGCTATCGAGAAAGCATCCTCACCGAAACATTAAGGTATTTATCGTGGCTTATACTAGGTATCTTTCCTTTGTAGCCCCACCACAGTCTCAACGGTAATTTTATTGTCCCAACTAAGTTCTTCTATTTCCGAACCATTGAAATACACCGGGAAACGGAACTTTATGTGCTTCAGAAATCTGCCATCTGGCTGCTCCTGCTCGTAAATGTCCACCTGTTCTACAAAGCTGCTTAAAAATTCTTTTTTCTCCAGATCAGTGAACTTGTCATATAGTTTATCAAAATACAGCAAGAATTGGTAGACGTTATCTTCTGATATTTTCTTCTGTTTGATATTCAGCAGACGGTTCTTGACCTC
>JAQXWO010000201.1 GCA_029225485.1 Lachnospiraceae bacterium | reverse complement strand
CACACCGCCAGTAAATACCAGCTGATGCCATCCATAACCACCGTAATTACCAACGATCTGACTCATCGTATCCTCCTGTTTTAATAAACTCCCCGGCAGTATCCTTCCGGGGAGTTCTGTTCTTCATTTTATTCACCGTATACCCGAAGTACTCCGGATATCTCCGATACGCACTCAGAACGGCGAAGCTCATCCAGGGCACGGTTCATGTCTTTTTCTCTCACTCGTGAAGTAATCACCACGATTTCAGCCTGTCCGTCTTTCCTGGACTCTTCCTGGACGATCTGAACTACGCTGACATGATACCTGGCAAAAACAGTGGTCATCTCCGCCAGTACACCGCACCGGTCCTCCACCTGGAAACGCAGGAAGAACCGGCTGTTGACATCCTCCATCTTCTTGATGGGAAGATTCTTATAGCAGGTACATCCGATCCGTCCGCAGCAGCCTGAAAGAATATTTCGTACAATATCAAACACATCTCCCACAACTGCGCTGGCTGTCGGCATCTCTCCGGCTCCACGTCCGAAAAACATGGCGGATTCCACTGCATCTCCCTGAACAAATACGGCATTATAGGAATCATTTACCGTAGCCAGCGGATGGCTGCTGGGAATCAGCATGGGGCACACATAAGCCTCAATGCCGTCCTCCGTATTTCGTGCAACTCCAAGCAGCTTGATCCCGCATCCCATTTCCCTGGCATAACGAATATCAGAAGCAGTGATCTTTGTAATTCCCTCGATGTGTACATCATCAAACACCACACGGGAATTGAAGGCTACTGAAGCAAGGATTGCCACCTTGCGCCCTGCGTCCAGCCCCTCAATATCTGCCGTGGGATCCGCCTCCGCATATCCCAGATCCGTAGCCAGCTGAAGGGCATCCGCAAACTCCATCCCCTCCTGAGCCATCTTTGTCAGAATAAAATTGGTCGTACCGTTTACAATGCCCATAACCTCCTGCATATGGTTCCCGGCCAGACACTGCTTCAGCGGACGGATAATCGGGATCCCTCCTGCCACTGCCGCTTCAAACAGGAAATCCGAACCGCTCTTGTGGGCAGCATCAAACAATTCCTTTCCATGAACTGCGATCAGATCCTTATTGGCTGACACTACATGCTTCCCCTTTGCAAGAGCTTCCTCAATATAGGCGCGGGCCGGTGAGATGCCTCCCATCACCTCGATCACAACAGAGATCGTATCATCCTCACGGATCTCCTCCCAGGAATTCGTCAGCACAGACGGGTCATCCACCTTAGCTGCTGCTTTTTCCAGATTCCGCACAAGAATTTTTTTGATGACAACCTTAGCGCCAAGCTTCTGCTCCATCTCAGACTCCTGGCTTTTGATCACTTTATATACTCCGGTACCCACTGTCCCAAGTCCCAGAAGGGCTGCATAGATTACCGGTGTCTCCTTCTTTTCCATACGTACTTTCCTTTCTTCTGGTTTTCTTTTTGCTCCTAAGCTTATCATAACAATAGAGAAATAGCAAGAGGGTGTGGCTTCATTTACACGCCCCTCCCCCCGCAAGACAGCAGCATTTAAACAGCTCTGACATATAAAAAGATAAAACAGGCACACTGCCATGATTTTGACAATGTGCCTGCAAACTCCTCTGTATTCCGATCTGCCCGCTGCAGATCTCTTTGCATCTTACTAATCACTTGATATCCTGCGCAACGGCCTTCATTGCTTTCAATTCTTCCACTGCCTGAGGGAGAACCTCAGCCGCTTTACCGATGATGACATTGTCTGCTTCCCGGTCTGCAAAGTGTTCCTCTGCATGTACGAGTACGATCCGCTTTCCCTGGAAGTAGCGCTTGAACTGCAGTACCACATCCGCCCGCATGGAGGTACCAGCCAGAAGCAGAGTATCCGCCCTGGCCACTTCATCTGCAGCACGGGTGGCAAGCCCGATGTCAACCATCTCTCCGTGAAGAACCACACCGGGATGAATCGGAATGCCGCAGGACTCACAGACCGGAAATTTTCCGGCTGCTTTTATGTAGGACAGGGGATACTCCCGAAAACATCTCGGACAGTGATTTTTTTCGTAAATGTTGCCATGAAGATCGAATACATGATTGCATCCGGCACGGGAGGAAAAGTTGTACAGCTGTCTCGTTATCGTACTTTTCAGGACCCCCATTTTCTCCAGTTCTGCAAGAGCGGCATAGGCCCGCCCCGGCTCTTTGTCCTGCGCCAGTACTTCCTCCCGATAAAACTGATAAAACAGTTCGGTTCTTGTAGAGAAAAACTGTGCGCTGAAAAGCTCCTCCGGAGAGTAACCGTATTTCAGCTCGATCTCATAAGCCGTCTCCATATTCTTCATAGAATCGATACCGGCTTCCACGATCATTTCGCGCCCGGTCAGGCATACAACATAATCGCTTTCATACAATATCTGCGCCAGACTCAGCTTCTTCATATCATCACCCCCGCCAAGTGTTTCATCATTACTTGATAAACTGGTCGATCGCTTTACTCAGCTCCTTAATCGCCTGCATGTCCCCAGATTCTACGGCATCCACCAGACAATGCTCGATGTGATCCTGCAAAATGACCTTCCCTGTGTTATTGATTGCTGCTTTTACCGCGGAAAGCTGCACAAGCACTTCGCTGCAGTCTCTCCCGTCCTCGATCATCCGCTTGATGGACTGCATATGTCCGATGACCCGGGACATCCGGTTCAGGACCGCCTTTGTATGCTCATGTGTGTGGGTATGGGTATGTGCATGCGTATGTTCCACCACCGTACCATCCTCCAGAACATGTCTGTGAGGACAGCTGACTACCTTCTCATCCCCTGCTGTTTCGGTGTGCAAATGCTGTTCAGTCACCTGTTCTTTTCTGTCTTCTCCCACCGCTTTCCCTCCATTTT
>JAQXWO010000200.1 GCA_029225485.1 Lachnospiraceae bacterium | reverse complement strand
CCACTTCGTCCATGCTCCCTGTCTCCGGCATGGCTATGTCAAAATTGCCGGCTGCCACTTCATTGGCGGTTCTGGCAAGCTGCCGCAGGGGACCGGTGATCGACTGGGTCAAAAGAACCAGGATCAGCAGATTGATGACCGATGCCAACACAACGATGGCAGAACTGACGATCTCCATATAATTCAGGGATTTCATCAGAAACTGATAATTCACAGAGTTTGTCCGGAACTGAAGATTGTTCAGATTATAGATGGCTGTCTGTATGTAATAATAGCATTTCGTAGCCGTAGCATAGGATTCCTTGTATTTTTCCACATTGCGCCCGCGCTTGGCCTGCAGTGTGTCTTCCGTGATCTTCAGCCAGGAGTCGGTCATATTCCGTATATTCTTTTCCAGCATTTGACTCGCGCTGTCCACATTCGCGCCATTCATTCTGCTCATCATGTCTTTCAGCTTCTGCTCGCTCCGGTAATAGTTCTCCAGAGAATCCGAGCTTTTCGTATTCAGATACTCGTAAACCTCCTCCTGGGTATCCTCCAGGCATTCGGAAAACTCATTCAGGCTGACATTCGTCGCATAGACGGCATCCAATTGCCACATGGAACGGTTGACTTCACTGTACAGCAGAATATTGATCCCAAACATGAGAAACGCCATCAGACAGAAGGTAAGGATCAGCTTGGTACCGATCGACATGCGGCTGCAGAATTCCTTCACTCTCTTCATCCTTTATCCCTCTTCCTGCGCAATAAACTGATCTACATTCTCCTGTGTCATAATATTCAGATCCACACTGAAATAGCTGCTCACATGTCCCATCTGGTAGTATTCCTCCAGAGCCTCCACGCAGTATTTTCCCATCTGCTCAGCATCCAGCGTGATTGCCATGGGCACAGTGCCCTTCTGCACCGCCTGCAGCATGGTCCCGGACTGATAATATCCTATGATCTGCACTTCTCCCACACAGTTGTGGTCGATCATGGCCTGGTAAGCCCGTTCGCTGTCGGTCTCATTCATACACACCAGGATATGCGGACGTTTCTCTTCCGCAAAAATATCCTGAATAATCTCCTCCGTATCAAAAGAATTGCCGGAATCTACGGTCATCGCCTGAACCGTAATCTGCCGCTCCTCAGAAATCCCCTCCTGCACCGTAGCTTTGAGCTGTTTGAACACCAGCTCCCTGCCTGCGTCTTTGCCGTTCAGAAGCACCAGCACCGACCTGGTATCCGGATTCAGGCAGCTCAGGATCTGATTACCGTAGGTCGTCCCCAGCTGATAACTGTTGATGCCTACAAAGCTCTTTCTGGCACTCCTGGTATCGTCCTCCAGGACAGTGATCACAGGAATCCCTGCTTCTTCCGCTTCGTTGATCGCGTCACGCATCTTTTGGGTGCCGTCCGGCTTCACAATGATGCCGTCTGCCTTCGCATATATGGCAATATCCATATAGTCCATAGGCGAATACTCATCCGCAAACCAGTCGCCCATCATTTCCACCCAGGCGTCCTGTTTCTCTCCCTCCTGTTTCGCGCTTTCATATATTTTTTTCCACAGCTCCGAAGAAGTGTCATCCGTGATCATCACATAATGTCTGGCATACTCCCTGCCGCCCTTCCCTTCGTCCAGGCTGCTTTGTTCCAGCACTCTGAAGTACAGCCACCACCCTGCCAGCGTCACCAGGATCACTGCCAGAAGCAGCGCCAGCGCGATCTGGAGACTGTATTTTTTCCAAACCTGTTTTCTGTTTTTTTCCATATTCACTTGTTGTCTCTTCTAAAAAACGCCGGCATTTCGTACCGGCGTTTCCTCTTGATCTGTTTCTGAAATACATTGCTGTACTGTCCGTTCGCAGCAGCAAAAACTGCCGCTCATCGCATCGGTCTCCTGATGGTTCTTCGGGACTTTTATTTTACAGAGAATTTATAACTGGTGGTTGTGTCATATTTCTCTCCTGCCTTCAGCAGCGGGCTGGCAAATCCCTCCTGATTGATGGCATTTGGATAATACTGGGACTCCAGACAGAAACCGCAGCGAGGTCCGTAGTGTACTCCGCCTTTACCTGTCTGCTCTGTAATGCAGTTGCCCGCATAGAACTGGACGCCCGGACAGTCCGTAAAAGCTTCCATCACAATACCTGTAGCCTCGCAGTAAGCCTCCGCCATTTTCTTTTTCTCACCGAACTCCCGTGAAAGCACGAAATTATGGTCGAAGCCGCTGCCGAACCGGAGCTGTTCAAAATCAGCCTCAATGTCACGTCCGATGGGCTTGGCCGCAGTGAAATCCATGGGTGTGCCCTGTACCGGCGCGATCTCTCCGGTAGGGATACACTGGCTGTCTCTCACCGGAGTATAATACGGTGCGTTCAGCATCAGCGTCTGATCCAGGATCTTTCCGCTGTCATGTCCGCCCAGATTGAAATAGGTATGGTTGGTCAGATTCGCCACCGTATCTGCGTCACTCTGCCCTGTATAATGGAAAATCACTTCATTATCATCTGTCAGGGTATAGCTCATCTCCACATGGAAATTTCCAGGAAATCCCTGATCCTTATCCGGACTTTCCAGTGTAAAAGTAATACTGCTGTCATCTGCCTGCTTCACATCCCATCTGCGGATGTCGTATCCGTCGGGGCCGCTGTGCAGATTGTTCTCATTATCATTCACAGTAAGCTGATACGTCTCTCCATTGATCGTGAAACGTCCCTTGTCAATACGGTTGCCGCTTCTGCCGATCACAGTCCCAAAATAGCAGGTACCGTCCACATACTCCTGAGGTGTATCATAGCCCAGCACCACATCTCTCACAATGCCCTTTGCATCCTTCACCAGCACAGATACCAGCGTCGCGCCCAGATCTGTCACCTTGATTTCCATACCGCCCGCATTTTTCAGTGTATACAGAGAGATCTCCGTACCGTCTGCAAGCGTACCGAATACTGTCTTATTCATTTTTCATTTGCTCCTTTCGATTTTTCACGTAGCCGATCGAATTTATTATATCTCTGCGGGGGGTAAAAATCAAGCGTCATTCGAGCTTACCATCTGGTCATTGGTCAGAGGACGCCCAGCACATCTTCGGGATCCCTCACACAAACGCGGGTAACGCTCCAGCGAACTAACTACGACTAACGAAGCTCAGCAAAGGCTTCGCTCCGAGCCTCCGTAAGCAGTGGATCTCACCTCCGGCTAAAAGCACCCGCCAAATGTTTGCTTTGAGGGATCCCG
>JAQXWO010000199.1 GCA_029225485.1 Lachnospiraceae bacterium | reverse complement strand
TACTCCTGCCTCACTTCTTTGAATCTAAATCCGCAGAATATCTGCATATCGTTTCTACTATACCATATGTCTCCGTTCAGAGCCAAGCAAAATTTCACAAAGCAGTCTTAAAATTCCTGCATTTTAAGGCTGCTTTTGTATCCTGAAAAATATGTCGACATTTTGAAGCATTTATACTATAATTATTTACAAATATGAACCTGAGGTGAAAAAAGTGGCTATTAATTTTGTAAAAAAACTCCCTATTCCGGCAGAAGTGAAGAAGCAGTACCCCCTCTCTGCCAACGTGATTGAAATCAAGAAACAAAGAGATGCGGAGATCCGCAAAGTCTTTACCGGTGAATCTGATAAATTTCTGCTGATCATCGGCCCCTGTTCCGCAGATAACGAAGAATCCGTAATGGACTACATCCATCGTCTTGCCAAAGTACAGGATAAGGTGGGTGACCGGATCATTCTGATTCCCCGTATCTATACCAACAAGCCCCGTACCACCGGCGAAGGATACAAGGGACTGGTGCACCAGCCGGATCCGGAAAAGAAACCGGATCTTCTGGCCGGCATTATCGCCATGCGGAAGCTTCATGCCCGCGCGATCGAAGAGACCGGCCTGACTTCCGCTGATGAAATGCTCTACCCGGAGAACTGGCGATATATCGATGATCTTCTCTCCTATGTGGCCATCGGTGCCCGTTCCGTGGAGGATCAGCATCACCGTATGACTGTCAGCGGCATGGACGTACCTGCCGGTATGAAGAATCCTACCAGCGGTGACCTCTCCGTGATGTTTAATTCCGTAGTAGCCGCACAGAACAAGCATAATTTTATCTATCGCGGCTGGGATGTAAATACAGACGGAAATGACCTTGCCCACGTGATCCTGCGCGGTGCAGTCAACAAACACGGCAACTGCATCCCCAACTACCATTATGAGGATCTGATGCTTCTGCTTGAGATGTACGGGAAGCGCGGTCTGAAGAATCCCGCTGCCATTGTGGATACCAACCACTCCAATTCCAATAAGCAGTATCTGGAACAGATCCGTATCGCAAAAGAGGTCATGCACAGCCGTTCCTACAATCCGGAGATCCGTACTCTGGTCAAGGGTCTCATGATCGAGAGTTACATCGAGGACGGATGCCAGAAGATCGGTGCTGCTCCCCATATTTACGGCAAATCTATCACAGATCCCTGTCTCGGATGGGAAAAATCAGAGCAGCTGATCTATGACATTTATGATATGTGCTGATATCGCCGCATCGTTGATTCACGCCCGGTGCTGTATACAGCCGTATTCCAGCAGAAAAGCCTGCCGCAGATGATCGATAAGATCCAACTGCCGCAGGCTGTTTTTATAAAAATAGAGTAATTAAGAAGTGTGGGAGTGCGTAGCACAGAACACTCCGTCAGGCTTCTTTTGGCCTTAACATCACTTCAATATCTCGGATGAGATTCCTGATAAACTCTCCGCACATGATCCATATTCAAATTGACATACATCTGCGTGGTAGAAATATCGGAATGTCCCATCATCTCCTGTACCACTTTCAGATCCGCTCCATTCTCAACCAGATGAGCAGCAAAGGAATGGCGCAGCGTATGTGGTGTGATCTCCATATAAATACCTGCTTTCCGGGCATACTGCTTGATCAGCTTCCAGAATCCCTGTCGACTCATGACACCACCGGAACAGTTGACAAACAGATAGTCACTCTCTGTCCCTTTCAGAAGCTCGTCCCTTCCATCCTGCATATATACTTCCATGGCAGTTCTGGCACTGCTGCCGAAAGGAATCATCCGTTCTTTCCCCACATCTCTGCAGATAATATAATTCGTGCGCATATTCACATCACGATATTTCACAGTGATCAGCTCTGAGACTCGCAGCCCCGTAGCATAGAGAAGCTCCAACATCGCCCGGTCTCTCCTGCCCTTGGCCGTATCCTGTGAAGGCTGTTCCAGAAGACGGACAACTTCTTCCCTGGAAAGGATCTCCGGCATTTTCCGGTCAATATGAGGTGCTTTGATCTCTCTGGCGGGATCCGTTTTCAGCTTTCCCTGAGAAAACAGATAATGAAAATATGCTTTCATCGAAACAACATTGCGGGATACCGTAGAAATAGACATTCCCTGGTTATCCAAAAAAGAAAGATATCTGTTCAGATGATCCGGAGTAATCTCTTCTGCACAGGCAATACTCTGAACATCCAGATAATGCTCAAGCTTTTTCAAATCTCTCTGGTACGAACTGACCGTACTTGAAGAGGCATTTTTATTTTCAGTCAGATAACTGACAAACGGGGACAATTCAAATTCCATATAATAGGCTCCCTGATGCAAAACACGGTATTCACATACCGTATATCCTGTACTGTGATTTTCTGCGTCAGCATAACTAAATACCCCGCGTCATACTGGCTGCATAGCGTATTATATGAAATTTTCTAATAAAAATCAACAAAATTTTACATTTTCTGCTGCAGAAACAGCTGAAAAATATACAACCCAAACCATGTCTCCAAAAGACATCCCGCCAGGCACTCAAGAAGCATTCTGCCGTAAATGCGCAGATCAGACTGGTACATTTCAGTCGTTCTGCTTTTTTTCCCGGCAAGAAAAGAAAATTCCTGTCTCAAAACGGAACCGTAAATGATCCACTGCGGCAGAATGCAGCATGCCAGAAGCAGGATCCCCTCCGGTCCCTGTCTGAGCAGAAAGATGGAAAGCAAAATGCCAAATGACAGACAAAGCCAGAAAAGAAACAGCAGATGCATGATCAGGCCGACCGGTGTATAACAGCTCATCCAGAGCAATGTCAGCCCCAGTATCCGGTTCTGCCATACAAAACGAAATAATTCTGTGGGCTCAAGGCTCCCTCCGGCAAAGCTCTGCAGCCCGTAACGGCTGAGCAGACCTGCATAAGTCCCCTGATCCATATGAAACAGCTCCGGGATGGCTGTTCCGCAGAAAAATCCGAAAATAATCATTACAGCCACTGTGGCCTGTATCTTTTTCTCCATGATAAAGATCCCCACATCTTCTTTTTACTATCATATGAGGTCTGTTTTTAAAATATCCTGAACGAAAAAAATCCTGTATACCGCTTGAATCAATGATTCTAACGATATACAGGATCATTCCTGCTGCTATTTTGCGTAATCGATCGCTCTGCTTTCCCGAATCACGCTTACCTTTATCTGGCCCGGATATTCCAGCTCTGCTTCGATCTGCTTTGAAATATCCCTGGCTAAAAGTACCATATCCGCATCAGATACCTGATCCGGCACTACCATTACCCGAACTTCTCTACCTGCCTGAATAGCAAATGATTTGTCAACTCCCTTGAAGGAATTTGTAATATCTTCTAACTGTTTTAATCTGTTGGTATATGTTTCTAGCGTCTCACGTCTCGCCCCCGGACGAGCGGCTGAAATCGTATCCGCCGCCTGTACGATGCAGGCAATCAATGATTCTGGCTCAACATCGCCATGATGTGATTCTACAGAATTGATAACGATTGGAGATTCTTTATACTTTCTGCACAGATCCGCACCAATCTGGATATGGGATCCCTCAATCTCATGGTCGATGGATTTACCGATGTCATGCAATAATCCGGCACGTTTTGCCATACGCACATCCACACCGATCTCACCTGCCAGCAGTCCTGCCAGCTGTGCAACTTCAATGGAATGCTTGAGTGCGTTCTGACCATAACTTGTCCTGTACTTCATACGGCCAAGAAGACGGATCAGCTCCGGATGGATACCGTGCACTCCAACCTCGAGTGCAGCCGATTCTCCTTCCTCACGGATGATCGTCTCGACTTCTTTCTGTGCCTTTTCCACCATTTCTTCAATTCTGGCCGGATGGATACGGCCATCCACGATCAGCTTCTCCAGAGCAATTCTTGCCACTTCTCTTCTGATCGGATCGAAGCCTGATAAAATGACTGCCTCTGGTGTATCATCGATGATCAGATCTACACCGGTCAGTGTCTCAAGAGTACGGATATTTCTACCCTCTCTTCCGATGATTCGACCTTTCATCTCATCATTCGGAAGCTGTACCACAGAGATGGTAGCCTCTGCTACGTGATCAGCAGCGCACTTCTGAATGGCTGTCACCACGTATTCCTTTGCTTTCTTGTTTGCATCTTCTTTTGCCCTGCTCTCAAGTTCCTTGTAAAGCTTGGCAGTGTCAATTTTTACTTCATCTTCAACAGTTTTTAAAAGATATTCTTTTGCTTGTTCAGAGGTAAGTCCTGAGATTCGTTCGAGTTCCTGAAGTCTTTGTCCGCGAAGCTTTTCAACTTCTGTACTCTTCTTCTTTAGCTCTTCTTCTTTTGCTGCAATCCCTGATTCTCTCCGTTCCAGAGCGTCCGCTTTCTTGTCTACGCTTTCCTCTTTCGACAAGACGCGCTTCTCATAGCGCTGCAATTCTGTTCTGCGTTCTCTCGTCTCTTTTTCCAACTCATTCTTCGTCTTCAAAGATTCTTCCTTCGCTTCCAGAAGTGCCTCTCGCTTCTTTGTCTCTGCAACCTTCAGTGCATCGTCAATGATCTGCCGTGCTTTTTCTTCCGCACTGCCCACCTTTGCTTCCACTACATTCTTACGATACGTAATCGCAGCAATGGCAGTGACCGGCACTGCAATCACCAGAGTGATCACAACAGCAATGATTGCTACAGGCACAGGAGCACCTCCTTATTCTATTTTCATTGTCCGTAAACAACACTACAATTTTATACTGTTTTGTTAATTATGTCAAGTAAATGTAAAGTTCTTTTTTAGTTTATGGTGACTTTTCGTTATGGAACTGCTATACTGAAAGAAACAACGAAGCGAGGGATCATTATGGTTATTGACAGGCTGTGCCTTGATGAAAATCTTCAGGAAAAGCTTCCGCTTGCCCGCAGAGTTTTTCCACACATTTTTTATTATGTGAATCCTGCGGAATATCACGAAAAATATGTTGCCTGGCACTGGCACCCGGAGCTGGAATTCTCCTGGATCCTCCAGGGAACCATTGAGATTTCCACCCCGAACCATACCTGCAGGCTTTCTGCCGGGGAGGGAATCTTTATCAATTCCAATGTCCTTCATACGATCCGGCCGGTATCCGATGACGTTTCCACCGCTCTGACTCAGGTATTTGACAGCCAGCTGATCGCAGGGGCACACGGCAGTGTTTTTGAGCAGAATTATATCTTTCCTATTACAGAAAACAAGGAAATCGAGATGGTCGTATTCCGTCCTGACAGACCGGAGCATCGTCAGATTCTGGATCTGATCCATAAGTCTTATGAAATCGCTGAAAACCAGCCCTTCGGCTATGAATTTATGATCCGGAATGCATTTTCAGAAGTCTGGCTTCTCCTTTGCAGTGAATTAAAGCAAAAATCCATTCCCCATCGCATGAACAGCAATCAGGATGAGGAACGGATCAAAAAAATGCTCTTATTTATTGAAAGCAACTATATGCAGAAAATTTCTCTGCAGGAGATTTCAGAGTCTGCCAATATCAGCAAACGGGAATGTCTGCGATGCTTTGAACGCAGCCTGAACATGACTCCATTTACATGGCTGATGGAATACCGTGTACGTATGGCGGCCAGAATGATGCGGGAAACCGATCATCCCATCACCACCATCGCATATGACACCGGCTTTTGTTCCACCAGTTATTTTGGAAAAGTATTTAAACAGATCATCGGACAGACACCGTCTCAGTACCGTGCCGGTCTGACAGTCCGCAAATAGCGTGCATCTGACAGAAAGCAGGAAGCGTATCAGGAACACATTCTGGCGTAAATGAGGCCGGACATCTGCCGGATCATCTCCTGCGCTGTCTGATTATCATTCAGATTCTCAGACAGTACACACAAAACGTAAGTACGCTCTCCGGACTCTATGACTGCTATATCATTTTCCACAAAGCATCCATATTCTCCGGCAAGTTCTCCCGTCTTGTTGGCAGTCTGCACCGTACTGTCAGAAATTCCCTGAGGGATCTTCCAGGTACGTGTCTGATGCTTCAGATACTCATACATCTTGGTCGAAGCCTCTTTTCCCACACAGGTACCATTGTAGATGCTCTCCAGAAGCTTCCTGCAGTCATTTGCTGTCGTCAGATTCTCACCCTCCGGATTTTCTTCCAGAAACTTTCTTCCAAACACCGTTCCTGTATATCCATTTTCTTCGCAGAACTGGTTGACGATCTCCATCCCCCGGCGGGCATCTCCTCCTCCAAGACGCTCCAGCAGCGTATTGGCAGCTGTATTATCGCTGACTGTGATCATGTCCGTAATCAGCTGTTTCAATTCACCATCATAAGATTCCGCAAAAGATATATGACGCTCTTCTGAGGAAGGGTAACATACCCGGTCATAAATGGCAGCCATCAGAAATACTTTGATCACACTGGCAGAAGGAAACTGCCTGTCACCGTTAATATCCCCGGAAGCTCCTGAATTCAGATCCATCAGACTGACCGCCCAGTTTTCGCCCTGCTCTGACCCTGGATAGACAAAATCTTCTCCCAGCTGTTCCATGCATCCGTCGACTTTTGCCTGTTCCGCTTCATCCGGAATCTTCTGCAGCATTCCTTTTTCTGTAAAATACCTGTCGATCCCATCGGCAATTCCCTCTGCCATCAGCGGCTGCACCGCTTCATCTGCCATGCGGAGATCATCGGACTGATTCGTCATAAATCCCATTTCCAGTATCATGACAGGAATACGGCTCCAGTTGATACCGCTCATATTGTCATAATACTGGATCCCAAGATTCTGAAATGAAGCTGTCCGGCAATATGCATCCAGAATACACTCCCCCAGAAGATAGGAATCTGCTGCCAGATCTCCTACATAGGGATTGGAGGAAGAAGGCACCATAGCAAGAGCTCCCTGTACACTGCTGCTGTCGGAGCCGTTGGCATGAATGCGCACATAGACATCTCCGCCCTCCTGCCATGCTTTTTCTGCCCGTTCTGCGTTGCTGATAGCGGTATCATGGTCTTCTCTGGTCATAACTACACGGTATCCCCGTTCTTCCAGAATGTCCCGAAGCAAAAGAGAAATTTCCAGATTCAGCTCGTATTCCTTTTTCCCGCTGAAGCTCCCCTGGGTACCGGTCGAGGCTTTCGCTTTCATTTCAGAAGATCCGGGACCGTTTGGTTCCAGCTCACTCATATCGACCCAGCTGCCCTGATGGCCCGGATCAATTGCCACCGTCAGACCGTTTCCGTCTGATTGTGATTCCGATTCTGATTCAGTATCAGCTTCCGGTTCCTTTTCCGTTTCGGATACCATCCCGGATGCTGCCACAGTTTCTGTTTCAAAATTCGTTTCCGATTCTTCCTCTGTTTCTGACACTGTCCCGGACTCATCCTCCGGCTTCATTTCAGCTTCCGTTCCTTTTGCTGTCACTGCGTCCGATTCCGACTCCGTCACCAGTACACCCTCTGTAAGATTCTGTTTCTGGCTGCTCTCCACATTCTGATCTTTCTCCTGTCTCTGAAACTTCGCCAGCATCATGGATGTACCGGACATCAGAACCAGCAGAATCGCCAGACAAAACACCAGGACAGGAATCCTCCGGTTTCGTTTTCTGTTTCTGTTTTTCATACACTCCTCCTGCTACTGTATCAGCATTCAGCTCCGTTCTCGTACGCTGCCATAGCATCTGCCACGGAAGCTTCACAGGAACGCATGGCTGAAATGGTTTTCTCCATCAGTTCTTCCAGTGTCCATCCCAGTCGGTCTGCACCGGTACGTATCACATCTCTGGAGCATCCCGCTGCAAATCTCTTATCTTTAAATTTCTTTTTCAGACTGGATATCTCCATATCCATCACACTTCCCGAGGGTCTCATCCGGGCAGCGGCACCGATCAGTCCGGTCAGCTCATCTGCTGCAAAAAGTACTTTTTCCATCTCATGAACCGGCTCCACATCACAACAGATCCCGTATCCATGACTGCATACGGCGTGAATCAGCTCTTCACTGGCTCCTCCCTCTTTCAGAAGCTCCGGTGCTCTCAGGCAGTGTTCCTCCGGATACAGCTCAAAGTCAATGTCATGGAGCAGTCCTGCCATCGCCCAGAAATCCGCATCCGCCTCATATCCCAGCTGCTGTGCATACCAGCGCATCGTTCCCTCCAGAGTCAATGCATGCTGAATATGAAAGGGCTCCCTGTTATATTTCTTTAACAGCTCCATGGCCTGTTCCCGTGTCAGATTACTTTCCATCTTTACAATCTCCTTTGTGTCATAATTGATCTATAACTGGTCTCCAGTATAGCATGAAATTTCAATGGCTTCAAACTGAATGACACTTTTTCAGAAAATAATAAGAAAACAGGACCTTTCAGCCCTGTTTTTCTCTGTTTATGTATAATGCTCCGACAGATATCCCGATGTGTCTGCATGATGTCTTAGCCTGATGCCTCGTCCTGCTGTCTCACTCTGATGCCATACCCTGGTGTCTCATCCTGCTGTCATGTCCCGATGCCATACTCTGATGTCTCGACCTGCTGTCATATCCTGATGTCTCATCCTGCCGTCATATCCCGATGCCATGCTCTGATGTCTCATCCTGTTGTCATGTTCTGATGTTCTTCTAGTGATGTCATTTCTGCGGAGCGATTATAACCCGAATATTAATTCTAGAAGAAGTCTTCACCCTGAAGTGCATCAACGCCTTCTTCTCCTGTTCTTACTTTAATTACATTATCTACACTGTATACGAAGATCTTTCCATCTCCGATATGTCCGGTGTACAGTGCTTTCTTCGCTGCTGCGATTACAGTTGCAGGAGCCACTTTGCTGACTACTACATCTACCTGAATCTTGGGAAGCAGGTTCAGATCCATCTGAACACCACGGTAATATTCTGCCTTTCCTTTCTGAGTACCGCATCCAAGTACGTTCGTCACGGTCATACCTGTGACACCGATCTCGTTCAGTGCGGACTTCAGATCATCAAATTTGCTCTGTTTTGCCACGATCGTGATCTTGGTAAGAGCTGTATCGGATGCGATCGGAGCTGCAGCTGTCTTCACCTGTACCGGAACTGCCTCATCCGGAGATACTGCCTTCTCAGGAAGCACAACAGATTCTGCCGGTGTATATCCGCCTACAAAGTTGTTGATGCTGGATGTCTGAGCGAAATCTGCGTATGCAGATGCAAGACCATGCTCATGTACATCAAGACCTTCGATTTCTTCTGCTGCTGTTGTTCTGAGTCCGATCGTATGCTTCAGCACATTGAAGATAATGACCATACATACGGCTACCCACGCAATGACTGCTACCACACCAATAATCTGGATGGAGAAGAATTTGAAACCGCCGCCGTAGAATACACCAAGCTTCTCTCCGCCGCCGAAATCATAGTAAGCAAAGAGACCGGTCAGGATCGTACCGAGTGCTCCGCAGATACCGTGTACGCCTACAGCACCTACCGGGTCATCTACCTTTAATTTCTGATCTACAAATTCAATACCAAATACAACTGCAAATCCAGCAATGAGACCAATCAGCGCCGCACCTACCGGAGTCACGGTATCACAGCCTGCTGTGATTGCAACCAGACCTGCAAGAGATCCGTTGAGTGTCATGGAAACATCCGGTTTTTTATAACGGATCCATGTGATAAACATAACGGTTACAGTGGCAACTGCTGCTGCAAGGTTGGTTGTATAGAAAATTCTGCCGGCTGTATCTGCCAGATCACCGGAAGTACCCAGTGTGGAACATCCGTTAAATCCGAACCAGCAGAACCAGAGAATAAATACTCCGAGAGCTGCCAGTGTCATGCTGTGCCCGAGAATCGCATTCGGCTTTCCGTCCTTGCCGTACTTTCCGATACGCGGTCCAAGGATCGATGCTCCGATGAATGCTGCAACACCACCTACCATATGTACTGCTGTGGAACCTGCAAAATCATGGAATCCCATCTGTGACAGCCAGCCGCCGCCCCAGATCCAGTGTCCTGAGATCGGATACACAAACAGGCTGATCAGTGCGCTGTAGATACAGTAAGAAGAGAACTTTGTTCTTTCTGCCATGGCACCTGAAACGATCGTTGCTGAAGTAGCACAGAACACAGTCTGGAAAATCATGGTCACATAATCGTCACTCTTCATAGAGAACAGATCCAGACCTCCGATCAGTGCGCCTGTTCCGCCAAACATGATACCGTAACCGATAAACCAGTAGATCGGAGTACCAATCGAAAAATCCATCAGATTTTTCATGATGATGTTGCCCGCGTTCTTTGCACGTGTGAGACCTGTCTCCACCATTGCAAATCCGGCCTGCATAAAAAATACGAGTGCCGCACCCAGGAGAACCCAGGTAATGTCCAGACTTCTTGCTAATTCTTCCATAATATTCCTCCTCTATTCGCATCTCTGTTCCTCACATCCGCTTCATCCGGAAATACTGAATACATGGATTCGCTTCTGAAGAAACAGAAAAGGCGCCGCGGTAATAACCACAGCGCCTTTGCTTGATGGAGGTAGTTTACACCGACCTCCAGATTCTGTCAATGCAAATTATTAAAAAAAAATAAATTCGTGAAAACGCAGAAATAAACTCATCATTTATTTTTATTTTCTATCTTTTGTCTAATTCTTCTGTTTTTCATCTGCGCCCTGGATAAACTGCCGCAGCTGTGTCACATTATCTGCTAAGACTCTGGCTCCCTGACGTTGCAGGAAATCTTTTTCCCGAAATCCCCAGGTCACGATCACAGCATCCATACCGGCATTGGCCGCCGTCCTGATATCCACATCCGAATCCCCCACATAGAGCGCCCTGTCTGCCGGGATCTGCAGCTGCTCCAGTATATGATATACCATATCAGGCTCAGGTTTTTTCTGTATCCCCTCCTGCTCTCCAGCCGCCAGATCGATCAGATCATGAAAATATACCTGATGCAGCTTCTTTACCGCAAAATCTGCCTTGTTGGATACGATTGCCGTCCGGTATCCTGATTTCTTCAGCCAGTCCAGCAAAGAGATGATACCCGGGTAAGGCTCTGTCGCATCCATACAATGATCCGCATAATGCTCTCTGAATCTGGTATATGCCATATCAAACAGCTCATCACGTCTCTCCTCCGGCAGCATCCGCTCGATCAGCTTCCGTATGCCGTTTCCCACGTAGCTTCTGATCTCGTCTCTGGTATGTGCCGGCACCCCGCAGAAGGCCGCCGCCGCATTGGCACTGGCGGTCAGATCATCCAGCGTATCAAGCAGTGTGCCGTCCAGATCAAAGACAACTGCGTCATATGTTCTCTTTTCTTTTCCCAGTGCAATATATTCTGTCTCCATTTATTCTGTCATCCTTTTCTATATTTTTCAGAAATTCGCGTACTTCTGTCATAATCCCTGCGGTGATCAGCGAAAACAGGAACCACAGGAACACAAGCGTCACTGCCGGAATCAGACTCACCTGCAGACCAAGCAGAAAAAACAGGCAGATCTGCTCCAACAGCCCCGTAACCCCTGCAAAAATCAACTGTGATACTGTCAGCTCTTCACAGGAAGCCACGATTTCTTCCGCTTCCTCTGCAGAATCTGACAGATACTCCTTCCTCACTTCTGACTCTGATGTACCTGCCAGCCCCACCAGCCTCAGAATCCGATCCGAAGTCTCCGGATCATCCTCCTCATCCTCTCTCTCATCGAACAGTCCATTCGGGTAAGTATCCACAGAACGCAGCACACGCACTTTTCTCCGGTGACTGCCTGCATCATCCGGTCTCCCGCATCCACTGTACCTGTCCTTCGGCATATATCCGGGATCCAGCGCCGTATTTCCATCACTGATATACAACATCCTGCTCTCACTGTTTTTCTTCATATCCCTGTCCCTCCATAATGCCTCTTTCGAGTTCGAACACATGTTCGTTTTCTGTATTATAGCACCGGTTTTCAGAATTGTAAACAGTGATTTTCAGAAATTACATAAAATCACCCGGCTGGATCTCTCCAGCCGGGAACTCTTTATTCGCACCCTGCCGCATGGGTCAGTACGAAGGTCGCTTTCATATAAGCTGTGCCATTACAGCCAGATAATATAGATCAGCGTCACGCAGAAACCGATACATACAAGCATCAGCCCGAAAGAAAGGCTTCGCCCGATGATCGTGTTCGATTCATTCATTTCTTCATACCACATAGCCAGACGGTGTCTGAAATCTGTCGTAAGAGGTTCGTGCTTCCGCCATGTCAGATTGGCAAGATCCCGTCCCAGATTCATCACTGTACCGATCGCCAGTGTCACCGCATTGCCCTCAGGCAGTTCATGCGGCAGAGGGCTGTCTTTGTAGACGGTCTTTCGCAGCACGACCACCAGCGTATCCACAAGGCTGTCAAATACTCTGCAGAATACACGGCAGACAAAGGGCAGAACCGTAAGGAGCACCGGACGGTAAACCGAATTCTCCAGGTCGAGCCATGCCGGCCACACATTGATATAGCGTTTCTCTGACATCAGGAAACGGCGGATAACCAGCACATAGACGATCACACCGATCAAAATAGAGATCAACGCACCGGACAGATTCTTGAGACTGAAATAAGCAACCACTTCTCCGCTCTCTTCCAGATGCATCAGCCCCTGTCCCAGCTCTGCAGCCGCATCCATGATCTGATGTGGAAACAGTCCCCAGATGAACAGGATCAGCGCACTTCCCGCCAGAGCAAACGTACTTTCTCTGTTCATATAATGATTATTCTGATCGTACGCTTTCTGTACTTTCTGATCTTCATTCTCTTCCACGAAAACAGCCACAAACAGTTTCGTCATATAGGCAACTGTCAGACCGCCGCTGGCAAGAAACAGATATTCCACCAGCCGGTATATCCAGGCCGAAGAATATTCTACGATGCTCTCGTGGATCAGGGTTTTGCTGATGTAGCCGCCAAAGAGCGGAATACCTCCGATGGCAAGAGCCCCCACCAGAAAAATAATTTTCAGCAGCGGCTTCTTTCTTCCAAAACCGCGGATCTCATTCAGATCCAGTTTATGTGTGTTCATAAAGATCACGCCTGCTGCCATGAAAAGCACCAGCTTGATCATGGAATGATTCATCATGTGGAGCATGGACCCGTGAACTGCCAGTGCGTTTTCCTCACCAAGCAGTCCCTGCATTCCGATCCCTACCATAATGAAGCCGATCTGGGACATGGAAGAACAGGCCAGTGTCCGCTTCAGGTCAATAGAAAATACAGCCAGCAGCGCTCCTCCCGTCATGGTCAGCACACCCAGGATCAGAATCAGACTGCCCCAGCGGCTGTCATGCAGGAACAACTCACTGCTGATGACCAGAATACCAAAAATACCGGTTTTGGTCAGAATACCGGACAGCAGTGCCGAAGCAGGAGCCGGAGCCACCGGATGCGCTTTCGGCAGCCAGATGTGCAGCGGGAACGCGCCTGCTTTCGCCCCAAAGCCGGTCAGCATACAAAGTCCGGCCGCATAGATCATGGTTTTGTCGGGGTAAGACCGGACAGCAGGAAGAAGCTCCCGGATCGTCAAAGTCCCTACCGCATGGTACAGCAGGAAAATACCCATCAGCATGACCAGTCCGCCGATGACAGCCACTGCCAGATAGGTGGAGGCAGCTCTCAGAGAAGCCGCGTTTTCCTCCTGCGCTACCCAGACGTAAGAAGTAAAGGACATGATCTCAAAGAAAATAAATGTCGTATAAAGGTCAGCCGACAGGAACACTCCCATCGTAGCGCCAAAGGTCAGCAGCAAAAAGAAATAAAACCTGCTGACATTTTCATGATGCTGAAAATATTCCCTGGACAGAATCGTCGTCATCATCCACATCAGAGATGCTATGGTGCCGTAGACCAGACGAAATCCATCGATCTCGAAGGATATGCCCAGACCGCAGAATCCGGCGATCCCTCCTGCTGCAAACACCTGCTTCCAGGCATCCGCGCGCCCGGCCCACCGGACCACCAGAAAAGCCATGACCAGAAATTCACTGATCACGATCAGATCTGCAAGATAATCCCGAAATGCCGCTTTTTTTCTCCCTATAAAATATACAGGAAATGCACCCAGGAATGGCCACGCTACCAGAAGCACAGGTAAAATAGTTCCGTTCATAGATTTCTCCCTCCCGTATATTATGGCATCAGAGAAGCAATCTGTTCCAGTCCGGCAACGACCGTCTCAGAATGCAGTCCGAAATAAAACATCGCAATTACAAAGATCACCAGAGGCAGGATCATCATCCAGTTCGGGTCCTCCACATCGGAAATGGTACTGTAATCAAAATCCTTTCCCGGGAAAAATGCCCTCACTGCGATCGACATCATATAGACCGCCGTCAGCAGCGCCGAGATCAGAAGTGCCGCCACTCCCACATAAGCCAGAGGATTCTCGCTGGCGATGACCGCTTTTGCCAGATTCCATTTACTGATAAAACCACACAGTCCGGGCACTCCCATCAGTGCCATGCCTGAGATCGTAAAGATCACAAATACTTTCGGCATCCTACGCCCGAAACCGTTCAGCTCATACACATAGTTCCTGCCGGACTTGTAGATCACCGCTCCCGCACAGAAGAAGGAACAGATCTTCATGACCGCATGAAATACCATATGACTCAGCGCACCCACCAGTCCCAGAGGCGTCATAAGGGCGGCTCCAAACAGGATGTAGGACAGATTGCTGACCGTAGACCAGGCCAGACGCCTCTTGATATGAGTCTCCTTCAGCGCCCGGCTGCATCCGTAGACAATGGTGATGATCGTAAATACAAGCACCACCGTCTGTGCCCAGGTCCCTCTCAGAAAATCTGTGCCAAAACTGTAATAGGTCACCCGGATAATGGTGAAGGCTCCTGCCTTTACCACCGCTACTGCATGGAGCAGCGCCGTCACAGGCGTCGGAGCCACACCCGCTTTGGGAAGCCAGGAGGAGAAGGGCCACATGGCGGCCTTTACACTGAATCCCATAAAACACAGCACATAGACCAGAAGGAGTACATTCTTTCTCAGTCCGTCCTCCCCGATATTCAGCACGCCTCCCGGAACAAACTCAGAGGTCGTACCATACACCAGTATAAAGATCATACCGATAAACGCAAATGCCGCACCGCCCAGTGAATAGTAGAGATACGTACGGCTGGCAAGAATCGCTTCTCTGGTCAGGGTATGCATCACCAGCGGTACTGTAACCATCGTCAATATCTCATAAAAACAATACATGGTAACAATATTGTCCGCCAGAGCGATCCCCAGAGTCACTCCATACGTGATCACATAAAACATAAAGAAATATTTTTCATGTCCTTCATGCTTCATATACTCAAAAGAATACAGTGTGGCCAGCGGCCACAGGGCGGCAACCAGTCCGGCAAACACGGTACTGAGTCCGTCTATATGAAAACTGATGCTCAGATCTCCTGTAAACCGGAACAAGGTGAAAATCCCCTCCGGTCTGTGAAACAGAAGCCAGATCACCAGAGCCGAGACAGCCAGCACCACCGATTCTATATAGATCTCCATCTGCAGCCGTTTTTTAAAAGGCAGCAGCGGAATCAGCACGCCTCCTGCAATCGGAAGCAGGACTGCCACAACCATTAATACTGTCGAATTCATCCTATTTCCTCCTTCTACATGACTGCAGCTGCAAGCTGACTGACGTAATGAATCAACGGATTCGGCATGACACCAAGCACTACCGTCAGACCCGCAAGTATGATCAGAGGAACCAGCATGGTCAGCGGCGGCTCCCCTTTCACTGCATCGGAATCATGGTATGTTTCCCCCGGAAAAAATCCCTGAAGCGTCACCGGAAGCAGATAACCTGCAGTCAGCAGCGCCGAAATCAGAAGGATCACAGGACCCAGATACTGAAATACGCCTGTGCCGGAAGAAAGTGCTCCCTGGGCCAGATACCATTTGCTGATAAAACCGCTGAAGGGCGGAATTCCGATCAGGCCAAGAGATACAATGGTATAGCACCAGATCGTCACCGGCATCT
>JAQXWO010000198.1 GCA_029225485.1 Lachnospiraceae bacterium | reverse complement strand
TGGATGGCCGGAAACTGCCGGATGGATATATGATATCCGTGACGGATGAGGGCAAGGGACTGAAACAGGAGGAACTGAGTCGGATCACGGAGGCTTTTTATATGGTTGACAAGTCACGTTCCAGAAAAGAAGGAGGCGCCGGACTGGGGCTGGCACTCTGCAAGAAAATTCTGGAGCTGCATCAGGGAAGCTGGCATATGGAAAGCGAGCCGGGACAAGGACTTCGTGTTACGATACTTCTTGGAGCATCAAACGGACAGAAGACCCGCAGGCAGCGGCCACGACGGGAACGGCAGAGCAGTCCGGGAAGAGAGAGGCACAGTGGATACAGAAATCAGTAGCCGCACAGGAAAAGTCCTGTCAGAGGTCAGTTTGAAAAAAGAGACCTGTGACAGACGGGGAAAGGAGTAAGGATGGGCGGGACAGATGACAGATCGAACCGGAAATGGAAAAGCATCATCAAGTATCTGGCAGGCCTTCTCGGCCTGACCGCCACGATCGTACTGGCACTGGTCCTTCCGGATCTGTATTCCGGATGGCAGGACGGGAAGCTGCTGGATCAGGTGACTCTTTCCACAAGAGAGGAGATCCATTTTCTGGATACGGATGCTCTGGACATCAGCGCCAGACTGCAGATGCTGGCGGAGACACAGGATTTTTATTATACATCGGGGGCATTTTTGTCCTACACTTATTCAGGGACCCCGACACCGGTACAGGAGGAGCTGCTGGAGAAATGCCGGGCCAGTCTGGAAAAATGGAATTCGTATCATCTCCTTCCGGAGGGGCTGGAGAACATGGTCCGGGCGGAGGACAATATGACAGCCGCATATTATTACGTGCAGATCGATGCGGGTATGATTCCGGTGATCGTGATGTGTTTTGGAGAGAACCCCTTTCTTCAGGTGATCATGGATGCGGACAACGGTTTTCTGTACTATGTGGGCTGCGCAGGGGATGATTCTGCGGAATATATTCTTGAGTGCCTGGGGATAAGTGGTGAGGAGGATCTGGATAAAGCACTGACAGAAGGTGCGTTTTCCTTCAATCAGATCCGGGATGCCTCCAGATATCTGTTTACAGAGTTGACGGGGGCGGATTCTCAGAAGATCAGGGCATCTGATTTTTCGGGTCTCTATCTGGATGCAGAGCTTCGGTATGAAGACTATTCCAGCATGGCGTACCGCAGGCTGTTCGAGCATTATGCGGCCTCTCCGGGCATAGTGGTTATGTTCGGGAGCAGGAACTGGGGCGGTCTTGCCGTGGAGACCGTAGAGCTGTTTTATGGGGACGAGGAATGGCTCCTTTCGGTCACAGACTGGACCAACGGCTGGAATGAGATGGTGGAAGCATTGGGAAGACCCGATATGCGGCAGGATCCGGATGTGACAGATTTTGAAGAATACAGAGGAAACGTCAATGAAGAGGAAGAAGAAAGTCTGATCATTGACGGTGTGGTTCCTGGAAAACAGGAATCTTATGACAGCCCGGACGGTTATGGGAAAGACGTCGGGGATTCGGGAGAATTGAAAGAAATTTCACCATGATACAACTATGATACAGATTTGAGCAGAATTTGATACATGTTTCCTGTATCCTTCTCTTAGTTTTGTACTAAGGGGAGGATTTTTTCATGGAGCAAATACGAAGTATGGAGGAAGAAAAAAAGGAACGGCAGAAAAATATACTCCTATCCCTGAATCTGGACGAATGCGGATATTCAAAACGCGGCGGCACTTCTTCAGGACCAGGACATGCCATTCACCATAGAAAAACTTCCGGCGGCCATAAAAAGGATGAAAAAACGAAGTGTATCATTTTGGGGGCAGCTGCTCTGATCCTGGCGGCAGCAGCGATTTTTCAGGAGTGCAGGGGAGATTCCGGTATGATTTCTGCCGTACAGAACAGAATCAGGATGGCCGGAGAAGACAGGCAGAATCTGATTCCGGAATATACAGAATATGAGAACTCAGGAAATTTAATTCTGGTTAATAAAGATTACGGACTACCCTCCGATTACAGCGTGGAGCTTCACTGGCTGAACAACGGACAGCAGGCCGTAGCAGAAGAGATCTACGATGCCCTGAGCGCCATGCTGACGGACGGATCCGCCGAAGGGAGAGAGTTTGTAGTGGCTTCCGGGTACCGGAGCCATGAAACGCAGCAGCGTCTGCTGGAGGAGGATGTACAGGCTTCCATGAAAAAATACGGTCTGACCTGGCAGGAGGCATATGACCGGGAATCACGGGAGACCATGCCTGAGGGGCATAGTGAGCATGAGACGGGGCTGACGGTGGATCTGGTAGCATTGGATTACCAGATGCTGGATGGCGCACAGGAGTACACGGAAGAAAACCAGTGGCTGCGGCAGCACTGCCAGGATTATGGATTTATACTCAGATATCCCAGAGGCAAGGAAGAAATCACCGGAATCAGTTATGAACCCTGGCATTTCCGGTATGTGGGAACCGAAGCGGCAAAAGAGATCATGGAGAAAGGGATTACGCTGGAGGAGTATCTGGTGGATCAGACATGAGAATGTCTGCCGGTGAGACAAAGAAAGGATGATGTGAGGAGATATGATGGATATGAAAACGGTCGGAGATATGAAGACAGTATTGATGCGGCGTGGATTGTTGAAAGCATATCAGGGGGAGACGGCCGCGCTGGAAAGAAAGGTTTCGTGGATCACTTATGATTCCAGACAGGTGAGGGATGGGACATTGTTTTTCTGTAAAGGAAAAGAGTTCCGGAAGAAATATCTGGAGGATGCGGCTGCCGGCGGCTGCATTGCCTATGTGGCTGAGGAGAGATTGGAAGAGGCAGACAGTGTATCTATTCCCTGCCTGACTGTCTGGGATATCCGGAAGGCGATGGCGGTGCTGGCGGCATATTTTTTTGAATACGAGCCGGATCAGCCGGTTCTGACAGGGATCACGGGTACAAAAGGCAAGACGACCACCGCCTGGTATCTGAAAGGAATGCTGGATGCATGGGAGGCAGAACAGGGGTATCAGGAGACGGGACTGATTTCTTCTGTTCAGAATTATGACGGGAAAATCCGGGAAGATGCTGTCATGACGACGCCGGAGGCCTTTGTGCTGCAGGAACACCTTGCCAATGCACGGGAGGAACATCTGCGTTACATGACTATGGAAGTATCCAGTCAGGCGCTGAAATACAAGAGGGTCCGGGAACTGCGATTCCGGGTCGGGATATTCCTGAATATTTCAGAAGACCACATCAGTCCTCAGGAACATGCGGATTTCGAGGATTATTTTGGCGCAAAGCTCTCGATATTCCGTCAGACAGACACGGCGTGTGTCAATCTGGATTCGCCGGAGTCCGACCGCATTCTGAAAGCTGCCCGGAAGGCCCGGCGGGTGGTAACCTTTGGAAAATCAAAAGATGCGGATGTCAGATACCGGAATGTCCGTATCCTGAATGGCAGGATTACTTTTTCTGTAGAAAGCGAAGGATTTCAGGATACGTTTACACTGGCTATGAGGGGAGTATTTAATGTGGAAAACGCAGTAGCAGCCATTGCTGCGGCCAGTGTATACGGAGTGCCGGTCCACTGTATGAAGCATGCGCTGGCAAGTGTGTGTGTCCCGGGACGTATGGAAATGTATACCAGCCGTGACGGAAAAATATGCGGAATCGTGGATTTTGCCCACAACCGGCTCAGTTTTGAACGACTGTTTGACGCGGTATATCAGGAATACCCTCAGTATCACCGGATCGTCAGTGTGTTTGGCTGTCCCGGGGGAAAAGCACTGAACCGCAGACGGGAGCTGGGACTGCTGGCCGGACTGTTTTCTGATAAGGTATATCTGACCACAGATGACCCATTTTCGGAACGGGCCCAGGATATCGCGGCAGAAGTCAGAGAATATACGGAACTGGCAGGTTGCCCCTGCGTATGCATCGAGGACCGGGAGCAGGCGATCTGTCAGGCGGTGGAAGAGTGCGGAGATGAGAAGACGCTGATCCTGGTACTGGGGAAAGGGAGCGAGAAATACCAGAAGATTGGAGGAAAAGCCTATATTTACCCCACAGATGCAGAACTATTGAGCCAGGCAATCCACCAATATGACGGGATACAGTTCAGCCATGCAATAAAATGAAAAGGTGGAACTCCCATTGAGCCGCAGACAAAAGCTGCGTAGCAGCGGATAGCCTGCGTAAGCAGGCGGTCTATGGCTTGCATGGCGCGGCGGATGAACTGTTACAAAATTTATGAAAAAAATTTATGAAAAAAATTAAAAAAGTGCTTGACGAATTCGATATCCGGTGGTATTATATGTCCTGTGAGTTGCGGAACACAAGTTGAAAAACAAAAAAGTTCCAAGCTTACTAAGAACGCGGTGGTGGCGGAATTGGCAGACGCGCAGGCTTCAGGTGCCTGTGGTAGCAATATCGTGTGGGTTCAAGTCCCATCCTCCGCATAAAGCTTTCTGAGTCGTTCAGAAAGCTTTTTCTTTTATATTCTTCTATGATAAGATGACAGACGTTCAGACAGGATTGCAAAGCGTCTATATTATCGTTGCTGTTCAGAGCCAACCTCCAAAATGCTGCGCATTTCGTTGGTGTGGCGTATCCGCCAAATAAAATTTCAAAAACAGGCTTAAAAATGCGAGCATTTTACGCCTGTTTTGTGAAATTTTGCCTGGCTCTGAACGGTGACACATCATTCGGGAGGTACTCAGTCATGAACAGGAATCAGGAAAGCAATTCCGATCGCACGAGACCGGATGGCAGTTACAGACAAGAAAGACCTGAAAATGATAACAGAAAAAAGAAAAAGGGCGGCATGCGTCTTGGCATGATCTTCGCAGTCAGCCTCTGCATCGTACTTGGCATTGTGATCATCAGCGGGGCTGCGATCTACAAGCTGGGACATGGCATGTACAGCAATATCAATTACGTGGCGGACAATGATGTGCCGGTGATGGAGACGCTTCCGGAGGAAGCTGAGGAGGAGACTCTCAGCACAGAAGAGCGCCGCGGTGTGGATGTCACGGATAAAGAGCTGAAGAGCATCCATGATATGATGTCGGATGTGGAAGCAGTTGATGTCAAAGAGGATGATGAGATATACAATATCCTGCTGGTAGGTGTGGACCGCCGTGATAAATCATGGAATGGAAATTCAGACAGTATGATCCTTGTTTCCATCAACAAGGGGGAGGACAGGGTATCCATGGTCTCCCTGATGCGTGACACCTATGTGAATATCGCAGACATCGGCTACAAGAAGCTTAACGCCGCATATGCCTACGGCGCCGGACCGCTCCTGTGCAGTACGGTGACAGATACCTTTCGTGTACAGGTGGACCGGTATGTGGCCGTTGATTTCTTTGATCTGATCGATATTATCGACTGCATCGGCGGTGTGACTCTGGAAGTCAGCGACAAAGAGGCAGAGGTGGCCAACGGATATATTACAGATATGTGCAATATCATGAATGTGGATCCGGCTCCCCATCTGTTTTCGGGCGGTGGTACATTCTACTGTGACGGTATTCAGGCAGTGGGATTTGCCCGCAACCGGTACGTGGGAAATTCCGACTTTGAGCGTACGGAGCGTCAGAGATATGTGCTTACCCAGCTGCTGGCGGAGGCGAAGCAGATGAGTCTGGCTCAGATCACAGAGAAGGTTCAGACGGTACTGCAGTATGTGACCATGAATATTCCGGAGGCAGAGATCTGGGATCTGGTGAAAGAGCTGCCGGATATTATGAATTATAAGATCGAATCCAGCCGTATACCGTATGATAATATGTATGATATTATCTGGGTGGACAATCAGGATATGCTGGTTCCCTACTGGGAGGATACGCTGGCCAAACTCCAGGAGCAGATTTACGGATAAAGATATTGATAGAAATACACAGAGTCCCCTTCCGGGCAGGCAGAATTGATCCTCTGCATGTCAGGAGGGGATTTTTTGATGTGATCTGCCGGTTGTTTTTTGTGTGGAGCTTTGGTATGATAGGCTTCAGAGGGCAAAAGGATATGATCTTATGTCTATGGGGACCGGTACACATGATTTTGATTTGAAAGGAAGAAAACTTATGAAAATATTGATCGTACGGCACGGGGATCCGGATTATTCCATTGATTCCCTGACAGAAAAGGGATGGCGCGAGGCGGAATACCTATCAGAACGCCTGACAAAACTGGATGTGAAGGAGTTTTACGTCTCTCCTATGGGACGGGCAAAAGATACGGCTTCCTTTACTTTAAAGAAACTGAACCGCACGGCTGTTGAGTGTGAGTGGCTGCGGGAGTTCGCTCCCAGGATCCGGAGGCCGGACTGCGAAGATTCACCGGTGGTGTGGGACTGGCTTCCCCAGGACTGGACAAAGCACGAGGAATTTTATGATTATGACAAGTGGTGTGATCAGGAGATCATGCAGGAGGGAAAGGTGCGTCAGGAGTATGAATGGGTCACCGGCAGTCTGGACCGGCTTCTGGCGGAGCATGGATATGTGAGAGACGGACACCTGTATCGTGCAGAGCGGCCGAATCAGGACACGATCGTGTTTTTCTGTCATTTCGGACTGGGATGTGTCCTGATCAGCCATCTGCTGGGTATTTCTCCGATGGTACTCTGGCATGGCTTTTGTGCGGCTCCCACTTCCGTGGCAACACTTGTGACGGAGGAGCGCAGGAAGGGGATCGCCAGCTTCCGTATGAGCAGCTACGGAGACATCTCTCATCTGTATGTGAAAGATGAAGAGCCGGCATTTTCGGCGAGATTCTGTGAAATGTATGAGAATACGGATGAGAGGCATGATTAAGAAAAATCACTGACACACAGTTAGCCGATCCGCAGACCGTATGAAAACACGGCCTGCGGATCGGCTGTTTATCTGCCCCAGGTATCAGAAAGGGTCCGGTCGATCATATCGTTGACCAGAGCCTGGATATCCGCATGACTGCAGCATTTTCCTTTTACCAGAGGATCCTGTTCAAAAGCCTGGACCACCAGAGCACGGTCTTTCAGAATGGCTGCCTTCAGGATACGCTCATGATTTTCCACATGAGGAAGTGTCAGAGTCTGCACCGGAGCGGGGAGGTCTCCGGCTGCTACAGGAGAAATATGATCCCGGGAAAACAGGGCGTTAGTCTCTACGACGGCTGTTCTGGGCAGGTTCGGAATCTGGCCGTCTGTATTTGGCAGATTGACGTTGCTGATCAGCCGGCCCAGACCGCAGAGGGCTTTGATCAGCATGACGCCCTCCTCACCTGTGTGTTCCAGCTGGATTTCTTCTTCACCGGATACGAGACGCCGGCTGCGGGCCAGACGCTGCTGCAGCTCCTCTTTTCGCCATGAAACGGGAGTCAGAGCGAATCTCCAGGATTTTACGGTATCAGGATCCTTCAGATATTCGGTGGAAGGCATGAATTCAGCCAGATGACGGTCGCCTGCGGAGGCGATCAGCCCGTATTTGCGGAACAGATCCATTTTCACCCTGTGGGCGCAGAGAAAATGTGAGTCCAGATGCTGTGGATTGTCTCCGGTAAAACCTTCCTCAAAATGATGATCCGTATAGTGTTCAAAGACAGGGAACAGATCGATTCCGCGGTAGGAAGCCCGGTCAAACCAGGTGAAATGATTGATTCCCATGACATTGACATCAATGTCATGCCAGTCAATGTCCGAAATACCGCATTCCCTTTCACAGAGCTCTTTCAGCAGCTTCTGGGTGCCGAATACCTCATGGCAGCAGCCGAAGGCTTTGATCTCGGGAAAGATATGGTACAGAGTTTTGATGCACAGGGACATGGGATTCGTGTAGTTGATGACCCAGGCATCGGGAGAATAGTCCCGCATGGCCTGCGCGATCGTCACAAACATGGGAATCGTCCGCAGGGCACGCATCATGCCGCCGGGACCTGCGGTATCTCCTACAGACTGCCAGATGCCAAGCCGTTCCGGCAGATGGACATCCACTGCCATGTCATCAAAAGTACCGGGAAGGATGGAAATAATGACAAAATCACAGCCTGTGAGAGCCTGTTCCAGTGTCAAACAGGTAGTATAGTTCCATTTTCCTGCGGCATCTTCCCGGGCAGAGAGACGGTTTCCGATGATCTCATTTTGTTTCGCGGCCTCCGCATTGGTATCATACAGGCGAACGGTTCCGGAGAGCTGCGGATCCATGGCAAGATCCGTCATCAGTCCCCAGGCCCAGCCTCTGGAACCTCCTCCGATGTAGGCGATCTGCAGATCACGTATCTGATTATTTTCGTAAAGCATGGCAAATTCCTTTCTGTCATCATGTTCAAGCGGGACATTCTGTCTCAGGCAGATCTATTCGTGCTGCCTTCGGCCAGACATTTTTTCAAACAGCGTGAACAATCATGATATGCGTTTTCTTCTATACTAATATAAAAAATGTATTCAGGCAAACAGAATTATGCTCAATCAGTCATATCTGTTTGTCCTGGCCCGGAAAATTTAAATAAAGAGTTGACAAATCAAAAATAAATAGATATAATAATAATAATTATTACTGATATATAAATAAAGGAGGATATTATAATGGAAAACACAAAAAAGAACCCCTACGCAGGCACAAAGACTGAGAAGAATCTCTGGGAGGCATTTGCAGGAGAGTCTCAGGCACGGAACAAATATACTTATTTTGCATCCGTTGCCAAGAAGGCAGGCTATGAGCAGATCGCAGAGCTTTTCCTGAAGACTGCAGAGAATGAAAAAGAGCATGCGAAGCTCTGGTTCAAGGCGCTTGGAGAGCTGGGAGATACCGCAGAGAATCTTCTGCATGCAGCAGAGGGAGAGAATGCAGAGTGGACCGACATGTACGAGCGCATGGCGAAGGATGCGGAGGAAGAGGGATTCACCGCACTGGCAGCTCAGTTCCGCGGCGTGGCAGCCATCGAGAAGGCACATGAGGAGAGATACCGCGCCCTTCTGAAAAACGTGGAGACGAAAGAAGTATTCGAGAAGAGCGGTGTACAGGTATGGGAGTGCCGTAACTGTGGCCATATCGTAGTAGGTACCGGGGCACCGGAAGTATGTCCGGTCTGCAACCATCCCCAGAGCTTCTTTGAGATCAAGAAAGAAAATTATTAAAAAACAGTTGACATCCATTTATAAATATGCTATCTTAGCAAAGATGACTGCCGAAGACAGCAGGTGCCATGTGGCGTAAGGTATGACCGCCTGCCGAGGAGAATGGATTCTATATATTTTTTATATTATGAATTTCTATGCTCTGATGTCCTGGCGACACAGAGCATTTTTTTATTCCATAAGATCCGGCGGTACACTCAAATCTACAAGGAGGTGCACCATTACATGGCTTACACAGCAAAGAAGACTGAAGAGAAGAGACCTGTGATCGCAGAGATTTCAGAGAATATCCAGGATGCTCAGTCCGTTGTTCTTGTTCACTATTCAGGTATCACTGTAGAGGCAGATACAGAGCTTCGTAAAGAGCTCAGAGAAGCTGGCGTGATCTACAAGGTATACAAGAACACAATGCTGAACTTCGCATTCAAGGATACTCCCTGCGAAGCTCTTTCACAGCATCTGGAAGGCCCGAATGCAGTAGCTATTTCCAAGACAGATGCTACAGCACCGGCGAGAATCATCTCTAAGTATGCAAAGAAAGCGCCGACAATGAAAATGCTGGCCGGCGTAGTAGAAGGCAAATATTTTGATGAGAAGGCTGTTGCAGCACTTGCAACTGTTCCGTCAAGAGAAGAACTTCTTGGCAAGCTGCTTGGAAGCATTCAGTCCCCGATCGCAAATCTGGCTCGCGTACTGAATCAGATTGCAGAATCCAAGGCAGAATAATTAATCTGCTGACAGACTTATTAAGAGAATTTATTTCAATCATTGTAATCAGGAGGAAAATAAAATGGCAAAGTTAACAACAGCTGAATTTATCGAAGCTATCAAAGAACTGTCCGTATTAGAGCTGAACGAGCTGGTTAAGGCTTGTGAGGAAGAGTTTGGCGTATCTGCAGCAGCAGGCGTTGTAGTAGCAGCAGCAGGCGGCCCGGCTGAGGAAGCTGAGGAGAAGACTGAGTTCGACGTAGAGCTGACAGAAGTTGGTCCGAACAAGGTTAAGGTTATCAAGGTTGTTCGTGAAGCTACAGGTCTTGGTCTGAAGGAAGCTAAGGAAGTAGTTGACAACGCTCCGAAGGTAATCAAGGAAGGCGCTTCCAAGGCAGACGCAGATGAGCTGAAGACAAAGCTCGAGGCAGAGGGAGCAAAGGTTACCCTGAAATAATTGTAAGCCGTATTTGCACTGTGCTAAGACAGCCGGGAGAAGATATCTCCCGGCTTCTTTGATGGTGCGCCTGGCGGCGCACGTTTCTTCTGTAAGAAACTGATCATGCAGAAAAAGATATTTCATCCGGGAGTATTTACACGCAGGTATTCCCGGTATTCTTTCATACACTGACCGGTCACTGCCCGATCAGTAAAAATTTTATCCTGAAACGAGTGAACCGGCATGATTCCCATCAGGGAATTGGTCACGAAGCATTCGTCCATCTGTGCAGTATCTTCCTCATGCAGAATCACTTCTTTTGCCTGAAAATGTTTCAGCACAAATCGACGAAGGATACCCGGAAGCAGTCCGCAGCTCACAGGGGGAGTGAGAATCTCACCATTTTTTACAAAGAAAAGATTGGAGATCGTCCCCTCACACAGCTCCCCGCGGCTGTTTTTGAAGATCAGCTCGTCCGCCCCCAGAGAAGAGGCGCGGCGTTTTTCCAGAATACAGTCCCCGTAATTCATCGTCTTGTGGCAGACAAGAGGGGAAGTTTCATTCCGGTAGACATGGCTGAAAGCCAGACGAAAACCACGCTCATACTGCTCCTGCACATAATGGTTCGGACGCAGGGTAAACACCACATTCTGTCCGGAGACCATGATCTTTAAGGCATGGTGCTCTGCATCCTGTCCCTTCAGATATTCCAGTACATCATCAGAAGTCACAGATCGTACGATTCCCAGTGCCCTCAGAGAAAGATTCAAACGCTCCAGATGCCAGGAGAGAAGCACTGGATCCCCCTTTTCCACAGCAATCGTCTCAAAAACACCAAGGCCAAACTGATATCCCTCATCAAGTGTTATCTGCATATGTTTTTCCTTTCTATTTTATGATTGTTATCTTTATTATTCTGGTACATCGTAAATTAAATAACAGATACATCATATATGACTGAAATCATCAAATATTTTCGAACTTTTTATACTACGAAAACCAGCCGTCAGTGAAACACAGTCAACTTATTGTTCGACCTTCAGCACCTCCAGCAGCGCCTTCGCCTTCTGCAGTGTCTCCTCATATTCAAATTCCAGCCCGGACTCACAGGTGATGCCTCCGCCCACTCCCAGATGGTATATGCCATCCTGAAACAGTGCAGTGCGGATGACGATATTAAAATCACAGTCGTGATCCAGCGAGAGATACCCCATGGAGCCGGTGTAGAGATTTCGGCGGCTGTGCTCCAGCTCGTCGATGATCTCCATGGCGCGCAATTTTGGCGCACCTGTGATGGAGCCGCCGGGGAATGCTGCCTCAATCAGATCCATGACAGTCAGATCAGGCCGGAGTTCTCCTACAATGTTGGAGATCAGGTGAAAAACGGTGGCATAAGTTTCCACAGCAAAAAGCTCTGTGACTTTCACACTTCCGGGGATACAGACGCGGTTCAGATCATTTCTCTCCAGATCGACGATCATCAATAATTCGCTCTGGTCCTTGCCTGACTGTTCCAGTTCCAGACGAAGCGCTGCGTCTTCTTCCGGGGTGGCTCCCCGTTTTCTGGTACCCTTGATAGGACGGGTCTGGACGTGATTTTTTTTCATCTGCAGGAAACGTTCAGGAGAAGCACATACCACCTGAAAATCGCCGTAATTGAAATACCCGCCAAAGGGGGAAGGATTGCTTTTGCGGAGCTGACAGAACATGTCATAGGGATCCATATTGCTCTTGATCTGCAACTGCTGCGTCATATTTGTGATATAAATGTCGCCGTCTGTGATATAGTCGATCATGCGCTGCACCGTATCCATATAATCCTGTTTCGTAAAATTCGCGGACAGGGTACCAGGGCTGGAATGAGACCTGGATTTCTCATTCTTTGACATATCTCTGTCTGCCGCCTGTCTGACCAGCTCTTTCAGTGCATCCATGCCGTCCTGGCAGTTTTGACCGTGATCGTTGGCGATCAGGTACATCCGGGCATTTTTGTGGTCTTCGATGATAAAACTGTCATAGAAGACAAGGATACTGTCGGGAATGTCCACCTCCGGCAGATGGCGGGAAGTCACTTTTTCCTTTTTATGGCCATAATCATAGGAAAAATAACCTATGGCACCGGAGGTCAGGGGGAGAGATGTCGTATTCTTTTCCTGATGCTCTCTCAGATATTTTTTCAGGAAGGTCTCAAAGTCCTCAGAGACAGATTTTCCATTGACAGTGAAGACATCCCCTTGCACCAGTTTCAGATAAGGATGCAGTCCGATGATGGAGTACTGTCCCAGATCATTTCTCAGGGAAGAATCCAGAAAAACAG
>JAQXWO010000197.1 GCA_029225485.1 Lachnospiraceae bacterium | reverse complement strand
AAGCCATCGCGCGCAGCCTGTTTGAGATGTCTGATCTGAAGGTTCCCACATTGGCCATCGTGACCGGGGAAGGCGGCTCCGGCGGAGCACTGGCTTTCGCCGTGACCAATGAGGTCTGGATGATGGAGAACTCGGTATATTCGATCCTGTCTCCGGAAGGCTTTGCCGCGATTCTGTGGAAAGATGGAAAACGGGCAGCCGAGGCAGCTGAGGTTATGAAAATCACCGCTTGGGATCTGGCGGAAGCCGGTATCGTGGAAAAAGTGATCCCAGAGCAGGAGGACTTTCACTGCAACAGTATGAGGGAGACAGCCAGTTTGCTGAAAAGAGAAATTCTGGATTTTATGAGACGGTATCAGGACAGGACGCCGGAGGAGATCCGGGAGCAGAGATATGCAAGATTCCGAAGGATGGGATGAGACTGAGGTTCATGATCAAAGACATATGACAGGAGCATGTATTATATGGAAGAAACAGGATTCAAATTAGAGATTCCCATAGTGCAGGGCGGTATGGGGGTAGGCGTCAGTCTTGGAGGGCTGGCAGGGGCGGTGGCGGGCTGCGGGGGAGCAGGCACCATCTCCACGGCCCAGATCGGATTTCGTGAACCGGATTTTATGGAGCATCCTCTTCAGGCGAACCTCAGAGCAATTAAAAAAGAGATTGCCAAAGCAAAGGAAATCGCAGGCGGTCGCGGGATGGTGGGCGTCAATATCATGACTGTCACACGGGAATATGCGTCTTATGTTCGTGAAGCCGTGGAAAGCGGCGCGGATTTTATTGTGTCAGGTGCAGGACTTCCAATGGATCTTCCCACGCTGACACGGGGCAGTTTTGTCAGGCGGATCCCGGTGGTTTCTTCGCTGAAGGCAGCCAGTGTCATCTGCAAACGCTGGATGAAAAAAGAAGAAGCAATGCCGGACGCGGTTATCATTGAAGGTCCTCTGGCGGGTGGACATCTGGGTTTCACCAAGGAAGAGGCAGAGCGCAGTGAAAGCAGCTGGTATGAGGAAGAAATCAAAAAGATCGTTGCCTTTCTGAGGAGTTTTGGAGCAGAGCACGGGAAGTATATTCCTGTGATCACAGCCGGTGGATTCCGTACCCATAAGGATTTTCTGCGTCAGAAAGAGCTGGGAGCGGATGCCATACAGGTGGCAACGAGATTTGTGGTGACAGAAGAATGCGATGCGGCGACTGCTTTTAAACAGGCCTATGTGAATTGTAAAAAGGAAGATATTGAGATCATAAAAAGTCCGGTGGGCATGCCGGGCCGGGCGATCCGGAATTATTTTATTGAAAAAGCGAAGCAGGGCCGTATCCCGCCGGAGAAATGTCTCGGCTGTCTGTCCGTCTGCAACCCGGCGCAGACTCCATATTGTATCACCCAGGCACTGATCCGTGCCGTGACAGGAGATACGGAAAACGGGCTGGTCTTCTGCGGGGCAAATGCATGGCAGGAGGATCGCATCCGTACTGTACGTGAAGTGATCCGGGAACTTTTGAAGTGACAAGACAACATAACATGATTTGTGAAAAAAGAACAGGAAGAAAGAAGAAACCGGAAGCAGCTGCACTTACTGCTTCCGGTTCATTTTTGCTGCTTTGCAGAACATCAGATACCCGATTATAAAAATGACTGAGATCGAGACTACTCCAAAATTCAGGATGCCGGTGAGCTGTACTGCGACGCCCACCAGTGTAGTTCCCAGGAAGGAAGCTCCCTTTCCGCAGATATCGTAGAGCCCAAAGTATTCTCCGGCCTTTTCGGCAGGAATGATCTTGGCATAATAGGAACGGGACAGAGCCTGTATGGCACCCTGAAACATTCCCACGCAGATGGCCAGTGCCCAGAACTCCCATTGCCGATCCAGCTGGATGGCAAAGAGAGAAATACATGTGTAGGCGGCGATACAGATTTTGATTAGGAGGACCGTGTCATATTTTTTGGACAGTCTGCCAAAGATCAGGGCAAAGGGAAATGCCACGATCTGAGTGACAAGAAGTGCCAGAAGCAGTCCCTGGGAGTCCAGACCCAAAGCACTCCCGTAAGCAGTTGCCATCTCGATAAATGTGTAGACACCATCAATGAAAAAGAAGAAGGACAACAGATACATAAAGATATGCTTCTGCTTTTTCAGGTCTTTCAGAGTACTCCAGAGCCTTGCAAAGGAATCACGCAGCGGCCGTCCGGACAGAGGTGCATAGTGAGTCTGCTGATAGTTTTTCAGCAGAGGAACAGTCACCAGCAGCCACCAGGCAGCATTCAGTACAAATGCAATTGTCATGGCTGTATGCAGCGTGAGACCGATCCTGTCATACATCAGTACGAAGATCAGGGAGATGACAAAGGGAACACAGCTTCCGATATATCCCCAGGCAAACCCGAAAGAGGATACGGTATCCATCCGGTCGGGTATCGTCACATCCACCAGCATGGAATCGTAGAAGATCAGGCTGGCGCTGTAGCAAACCTTTGCAATCACAAAAACAGCAAGAAAGATGATCCAGGAGGTGGGAAGTGAGAGCGCGGCACACCCGATGACACCTCCCATCATGGAGATGGTAAACAGTGGCTTTCTAAAATTTCTGGTATCGGCAAGTGTACCCAGCACGGGCCCGATCAGAGCCACGATGATCGTGGATACCGAAGCGGCATAGCCCCAGAAAGCAAGATAATCCACTTCGGATACGCCGGCGTTCCCTGCCAGATAATTAAAATAGATCGGCATGATGGTGGTCACCATCAGGATGAAAGCTGAGTTTCCTACGTCATACAGAATCCAGTATTTTTCCAGACGTGTCAGTTTCTGTTTATTCATATTTCCTCCCGTCACAGACAGTATGCTTCCGTCTGTTTCCTTGCAGTGATGTATATTTGGCTGGTATCACCGGCAGCTACTCAAATGTCCGGTCAAACCGCTCCGGCAGCTCCTTTCCTGTCCGGATACAGGTATCTATCTGTTCCATCAGATGGACTGCAATGGGGACCGCGTCATCGAATCTCTGAATCAGACCGTCATTGCTGTCGGTACAGAGCGGGTTGTCAGTGCGCTGGTGCAAGAGCCCTTTCAGGTAAGGGTATTTACCTGTTGCTTTCAAAAGAGTGTTGACGGTATGATATTTCCAGCTCTGAGGAGCAGTGAAGAACCGTTTGATGGTCTTCATATCCTGCAGTGATACCCGGATGATTTTCCGGGTGATCGGGGAATCCGGATCGGTCCGGTAAAAAGGCCGGATCGCCTGTACCGTATCTTCATCTGTGGGAATCAGATCTCCCATAGGATAGGAGAAGGGATCCTCCTGATCCATGCGAAGCAGCAGCTTCTCAAATTCTTCTTCAATCTCCAGATGCTGAACGCCTGTCTTCTGGATCATTTCCTCAACATAAGGATGGCATTCGCTGTCCAGAGTAAAATGGCAGAGAAAGCCGAGAAGATACGCGTAGTCCCGGCTGTCACGTCCCTTTTTCCGGACCACCCGGACAGCATTGCGGAAAAAAGGCATGGCGGAAATATGGTGCAGATGACTGCCGTATTTCACGATGCGGTTAGGCGTATTAAATAAATAAAAAAAGAAAATATCCGGGCCCTGCAGTCCGATTTCAAATTGTGTATAGTTTTTTTCAATAAATTCATGTAAGTTTCCCTGAACCTGTTCCGAGACGATTTTCCCGAAACGGTCATGAGCGTAGACAGCCGGCATGATGTCACTCCATTCTGTTTGATTCTGGAACAGATGTGTATCCCGTGTGATGTATGGGATATCCTGATCCGATTTTATGATGCCAGGGTCAAAAGCCATAAACCACGATGTGCTTGCACAAGAGTGGTTTTGTGGCTTAGTGCCCCGCCCGATATGAGGATAAAAGTGGAGCGTAAACTCCGCAATATCCGAATATCGGGCAGGGGTGTGGGAGTGCGCAGCACGGAACACTCCGTCAGGCATCTTTTGACCTTAACATCATTTTATTTTAGTATATCACAGGAAGCGGTTACTCTGTACATATTTTTTCAATATTTTGTAGTTTGGCTCTGAACAGCGCCACGCTGTCTGCCTCAGGTATATCCACGCGTGCTGTCTCCGTCCCGGACAGTCATGAAATATGTCTGTTGGTGCAGGACATAAATGTCCTTTCCGGCCAGACATATTTTATGGCAGTCCGTTTCGAGGTCAGACGTGTTGGATATACCTGAGACAGACAGATGTATTTCAAATGAGTGTGAACAATAATTTTTGGAGATGGATGTGATCAGTTGCAATTTAAAATGTATTGTAGAATATGGATATATCATATATAATACTGAG
>JAQXWO010000196.1 GCA_029225485.1 Lachnospiraceae bacterium | reverse complement strand
ATATTTACTCTTTTCCCTTTTACTTCAATAAGACCTGACGTGGGACGATAAAGTCCGTAGAGGACGTTCATCAGTGTACTTTTTAACGCTCCGTTCTCTCCCAGAATAGCATGTACCTCTCCCTTATGAACCGTCAGATTGATATGGTCATTCGCCACAAATTCCCCGAATTTTTTCACGATCTCCACCATGGCGATGACCACCTGGCTCTTATCCATATGACTCACTCTGCCCAAATGAATCTCCTCCTGCCTGTAGATTTCTGGTACCCCCGATGTATGTGAAAAAGGGCATTGTTCCCAACGCCCTTATTCCTGAATGAAACAGGCGGCGGCAAATCACTCTGCCGCCGCCCGGCCTGATTCAATTCATGATACAGTCATTCTTTTCAGACGTATGGGACTCTGATTTTCATCAGTCAAGCTCGTATACATCACCATATGCAGCTTCAAAATCAGCCTGATTGTTCGGAACAGTGATCTCACCGCTGATGATCTGCTCTTTTACCTGCTCCACTGCTTCGATCACATCCTCCGGAAGGTTGTCTGTTGTCGGCGCAATATCCACACCTGCAGAAGAAAGATCGTATGTCTGGATACCGCTCTCCAGTGTACCCTCGAGGCAGGACTTGGCAGCATCGTAACATGCATTGTCCACACGCTTCATAGCTGAGGTAATGATCGTCTCCGGAGCAAGTACGCTCTGGTCAGAGTCAACGCCGATCGCCCAGATGCCGTTCTCTTTGCAGGCTTCGATCACACCAAGACCTGTAGCGCCTGCTGCATGGAAGATCACGTCTGCACCGTCTGTGATCATGGAAGTAGCTGCTGTCTTGCCCGCTGCAGAATCGCTGAAGGAGTTCATGTTCTGCTGAAGGATCTGTGCATCCGGATTCGCATCCAGCACGCCTGCGCAGTAGCCGTATCCGAACTGGTTCATGATCTCGGTGGACATACCAAGAGCAAAGCCTACCTTGTTGCTCTCTGTCATAAGACCTGCAACGTATCCTACCAGATAGGATGCCTGAGCCTGCTCGAACATCAGACAGGTCACATTGTCCAGATCAGAGCAGGAAGAGTCATCGATGATTGCGAACTTCTGCTCCGGATAATCCTCTGCAGCCGCTCTCGTAGCATCTGCCAGCATATAGCCCACGCAGATGATCAGATCATACTCATCATCGATGAAGGTCTCGATATTTGCGGCATAATCTGCATCCGTAGAAGACTCAAGATACTTTGCCTCGATCCCCAACTCCTCGCTGGCTCTGGAAAGGCCTTCCCAGGAAGACTGATTGAAGGATCCGTCGTTTACGCCTCCGACATCCGTAACCATACCTACCTTGATCGTATCTTCCTCAGCAAACGCTGTCATACCAACGGATACTGCGGAAACAGCCAAAGCTCCTGCAAGTAAAACTGATATACCCTTTCTTTTCATACGATACCTCCTAATCATGTAAGAATTATGATGAATTTTATATTAACACAGTATTTCCAAAAAATCTACCTGAAATCGCATTTCCAATAGTAATTTTGTTACCGGAACTGAGTGAACAGCCACCTGATTTCTCACTATAGCACCTCCCGATAGAGCCGCAGTACATTTCCGCCGCAGATCAGCTCGGTCTCTCTGTCAGAAAAACCTGCCCGGTGCAGCGCCCAGATCAGATTGGCTGTACCTGCAGGATCCGATACATCGGAAGCTGCGGGAAATCCGTCAAAATCAGATCCCAGCCCGACACTCTCTATCCCTGCCTGATCCACCATGTGAAGTGCGTGTCTGGCCAGAGCTGCAGAGGCCTTCTCACTGTCGTCACCTCCGTTCAGAAACAGAGGATAATAATTCAGCCCTGCCACGCAGCCTCTCTCACCCATAGCATGCAGCATATCATCGGTCAGATTGCGTCCGTGTCCCCACACAGACCTGGCATTGGAATGGCTGGCCACAAAAGGCTTCTCCGTGTACTTCACCACATCCCAGAACCCCTGATCCGACAGATGTGAGACATCCGGGATCATACCCAGGCTCTCCATCTCTTCCAGAAATACGATTCCTTTTTTCTTAAGACCCATGACTCTGCTGTCCTTTGCAGAACCACCCTCTTCCGGTACAGCCGGATACCCCAGTTCATTTTCATAATTCCAGCAAAGAGTCATCATCCTCGCTCCTGCCTCATACAACGCCCTCAGCTTTTCGCTGTCGCCGCCGCACATCCCTCCTTCTTCCAGGCTGAGCATGACAGACAGCTTCCCCTGCTTTATATGATTCTGTATATCATTATAAGAATATACCTGTCCGCAGATATCACGGCTGTTTTCCAGCTCCGCATGCAAAAGCCGGATCTGATCCAGCGCATCCTCATAGGGGTCTTCCGTATGCTTCAGATCTACAAACACGGCAAAATTCTGAAGCAGATAACCGTGTTTCTTCATTCGCTCCAGATCCAGGCAGAGTGTATTCTGTCTCAGGCTTTCCCGGCTGCCTGCCCTTTTTTTCTCTCTCAGCTCGCTCAAAGTGTCACAGTGCATATCTACAATCATTCTCTCTGATACCTCCCTGACCTTTCATCTTTTTCTTCATCTTATCACAATCGTGAGAATATGAACAGAGAAAAAAAATGGAACCGGCAGCCTCTGAACTTCTCCCGGCTGCCGGTTCC
Organism: Lachnospiraceae bacterium; assembly: GCA_029225485.1. GTDB lineage: Bacteria > Bacillota > Clostridia > Lachnospirales > Lachnospiraceae > Choladousia. Next base: position 17,147 of record JAQXWO010000196.1, on the reverse strand, counting down.
TGTTTGAAACCTGGATTTTCCTTCTTTATTCCTCCACGGAGGTTCTCGGTGTAATGACGATATTTTCTCCCGAAATATTGGTCTTTCTTTTTACAATATCTTCGATCTGTGCCCGCTGGGCATCGTCCACTTCTTCCATATTCACTACCACATCCGCGCTTCCATCGGTAATGCTCACCACACAGTCCTCAAATCCTTTTGCCTCCAGCAGCAGTTCCGCCGCTGCTTCCTGCTCTGCTTCCTCTGCCATATTCGTCATCACCGCTGCCGCTTCCTGTTTCTGCTCCTCCCCTACATTCGTATTGTTGATGACTTCCAGCAGAGATTCTTTACTTTTGGCCCTCACCTGCTCCCGGTTCAGCCTCGCCTGTGCCAGCAGATTATCCCCGGTACGGGCATTGGCCAGAACCGCCTCCCCTACGGATGTTCCCGTACTTCCGGTTTCCACATCACTGTCCAGACTCACAATGTCCGCAGTGTCATCTGTATATGTATTTTCCACTGTCTCCCCGTCTGTCAGAAGTACCAGACTGTCATCTGAACTTGCCGTATCAGCCTCCTCATTCAGCAGTCTGCCGGAATAATTCAGGTACCCGGCAATCGCCACCATAATCGCCAGTGTTGTAATGATGATCTGATTTTTCTTCAAGATCTTTTTCACCTTTCTCCTCCTTATTTCATCCTCATTACTTTGATTTTATGCGCTTCTACTCCAAATAATGCCATGACTGCCTCTGTAATTTCCTGCTGTACGGACGCATTTCCTCCGCCCCGGGCGATAACGAGAACCCCCGCGATTTCCGGAGTCTTCTGTTCCGTCACATAAGGAATCTCGTTTCCCTGGCTGTCCTTCTGATACACCGTTGCCTCACTGCTCTGGGCAGACTGACTGGAAGATACCTGTCCCTCCCCATTGCCTTCATCCTGGCTATGAGACTGTTCCAGATCCTTCTCCACGATCTTCTTTCCATCAGACTGGAGTATAATCATCACCCTGGCCTCCCCCACACCGTCCACCTGTTCCAGAAGCGCCTGAAGCTGCTGTTCCAGCCGCTCCTTCATATCCGGCTGTGCATACTCGGTTTCCGGAACCGCCTGACCGACAGAAATCTCTGATTTATCTGAGGGTTCTGCCGGAACTGCAATTACCAGAAGAAGGATGCCGGTAAGCAGCAGGATCAGAATCTGGTCTTTCTTCATCTGTCTGAATTTTTCCAGCCATTGTTTCAATTTACCTACCTCCCGGCCGGGCAATCTGTATGCGTTCCGGTGCCAGCGAATAGATACCAGAGATCTCTTTTCTGATCTGCTCTGCGATCTGATCTCCGGATCCTTCCTCTGTACTGATTTTTATATTGACCCCCTGCAGTGTATCATCCTCTCCCAGACTGATATCACCCGCTTCCATAGTTCCCCCATATGCAGCCGTGATCTCTCCGATCTGGCGGAGTATCTCATTCCTCCATGCAGTCCGGAAAGACTCATTTTTCAGTTCCTGCAGCCCCTCCACAGAGGTTTCCAGATCGTAATGCTCTTCTTTCAGCAATTCCAGCTTTAAAAAACGTTCCAGTGTATCTTCCTGTGAAATAAGTCGCAGCAGCGGACCTGCCACGGCCAGCAGATACAGCAGACTGATATAAAATCTCACATATTTTGAAAAACTCCCCTCCGGAACGATCTGCAGTAAAACTGTCATGACACAGAGCATTCCGGCAATTCCTCCCAGCCATTCCCTCATATGCTCTCTCCCCTATCCTTTTACCGATGCCGTGATCAAAGCAGTTGAGATCATAAAAATCCCCATAGCTGTCAGCAGAATCCGCAGCAGCAGGGATGATGCCTGCGCCGTATACGATATACAATCTGCCAGCCTGCTCTCTCCCACCGGCTGAATCACCGCGCTCAGAATACGCAGCATGAGAATGCAGCATACCAGTTTGCATACCGGTACCAGACACAAAACCAGAATAGCGGCCATCCCCGCCACCCCTACTGCGTTCTTGATGACAACTGCACATCCGGCAATCGTCTCTGCGGCGGCATCCAGTGTATTACCGATCCCCGGTATCGCCTTTGCCGCTTTGTGAAGTGCACCGTTTTTCAGCGAATCCACCGCCGGAGAGATCAGGCACTGGACTGCCTGCAACCCGGCGATGATCCCGAACACCGTCCGTATCCCCCAGCTGACTGCCAACTCCACAAGTTCTGCGAATTTTGAAAAATAATCTTCTTTCGCCATCTGGTTCAGGATCAACAACACGAGATAAAAATTCACCGCAGGTATCATCACACGTTCCAGAAACACCTCCGTCAAAGAAAACGCAAAGAGAAGGATCTGGGAATAACCGGAGGCAGTCAGCGTGCCGGCGCAGAAAACAATGGTCAGCAGATAAGCCGGAAGCAGTACTTTCATCATGGAGATCAGCGACTGCACAGCCTGCCAGGTCACTTCATTCATGATTCCAAAAGACTGCATCAAAAGAACAGATACCAGCAGATACATTATATAATAGCAGATATCAGCCACCTGACTGCTCCGAAATACTCTGGTAAAGCTGGAAAATACGGCAGCTGTCAGTACAATCAGAAGCACCTGCAGCGCCAGCGTTTTCTGCTGCGCCACTTCACGGATCAGTGTCTCTGTCACAAGCTTCTTCCAGGTATCAGTCTGAAAAGGGATCTCCCCCCGGATCAGAGATAACACGGTATCACGAAAAGAAAACTGATCGTATTCCAGTATCTCCTTTAACGACCGGTCAATCTCTTCCAGCTCCAGATTTTCCTCCATCTGTGACATGATCTTTCCGTCCTCATCACTGGTCTCCGGCTTCGAAGAAGCCATCACATGTTCTGCCAGAAACAGCAGCAATAAGAGAAAGGAAAACAAAATCACCGTCAGATGTCTCAAGTTTCCCTCCTTCTGCCGGCATATGCATCTCTCCTGCTGCCGGACTCTTTACAAAAAGGAATAAATCGTTTCGATCAGTGTCAGAACGATCGGCGAACTGATAGCAAGTACTGATATTTTCCCAAACATCTCGATCTGTCCGGCAATCGCAGAATAACCTGCATCCCTGCAAAGGCTGGAAGAAAAATCAGCCAGATATGTTATTCCTGTGATCTTCATCAGTATCTTGAAATATCCAGCTTCCAGATTGATCCGATCCTGCAGTCCTCCAAGCAGCTCCAACACAAATCCCAGCTTGCTCACTGCATAAAAAATGATGAGAAGACAAGTGCCAAGGCTTACCAGATCCGCAAAAGGAGAGTTCATCTGTTTCAGCAGAATTCCAAGAAGCACACCTGAGAGTCCCAGGCACGCAATTTTCATCATATCCATTCCGTTTTCCTCACAATGCAAACAACGTTTTCACGGTTTCAAACAACTGGCTGATGTATGGTACGATCCAGAACAGCACCAGCACCAGACCGGCCAGCCCTACAAGATATGCCTGTTCTTCTCTGCCGCTCTGCTTCAGAATCTGACTCAAAACAGAAACCAGTATTCCGACAGCTGCTATTTTGAAAATCAGATTCACACTCATAGACGATCCTCTCCGGTTTCCATATCGGTTACAATAGTAAAAGAATCAGGAACACCCCTCCTGCAGCCCCCAGTTTCCGGTACAATCCGGCTTTCTCCCTGTATTCCTCCTCAGCCTTCCTGCATGCATCCTCCATCCGCAGAAGCTGTTTATCCAGCATGGTTTTTTGAAGGACTACATCCGGATTGCAGAAGGCCGTCCAGGAATCTGCGATGATTTCCATTTCCTGTTCCGTCAAAACTCCGTCTCCCAGTGACGCTGCAACTGCACTTTTCCAGATTTCACGAAAAAGAGTTCCTTTTCTCTCCTTCATGCCTTCTGCAGCCAGCTTCAGCATCCCGGCGATCTCCATGCTCCCCGTTCCCGCAGCCGCCTCCATCGCCTCCTCCAGAGGGGTCCGATGATAAATCATTTCCTTTTCCAGATAGCGCAGCACCTCACACATTTCCCTCAGGATCTGCCAGCGCCTCTTCATCTGCTGTTCCGCGCTTTTTCCCAGAAACGTACTGGCCAGAAAGATCAGAACCACCCCTGCCATACGAATAAGCTGTCCTGTCATAATATAGTCTTGTCCCCCGTCCGTCATAGATTTCTTTCACGATCCCGGCTGTCTCTCCTTTCCCCAGCACAATATACCGTTCAAAAATATGACTCCTGATCAGGCTGCCCAGAAACGGTCTCCTTCTGATATCTTCCATGGAATTCCCGTGAACGGTAGCCAGCAGCCGGCAGCCGCAGTGGATCACGCTCTCCACCGCCCTTCCATCCGCCGCGTCCCCCAGTTCGTCTACCGCGATCACCTGAGGAGCCATGGAACGCAGAAGCAGCATCATTCCCTCGGATTTGGGACAGCAGTCCAGTACATCAGTCCTCATGCCAAGATCATTCTGAGGAATCCCCTGATATGCGCCTCCCAGCTCAGAGCGCTCATCAACCACTCCTACTGTTTTTCCCGGAACGCCCCCTGATCCGTCCGAGATCTGCCGGATCATATCCCTCAGAAGTGTGGTCTTTCCGCACCTGGGCGGAGAAACGATCAGCGTATCCAGAATCTCCTGTCCCCGGACGATATAAGGCATGACCGGATCCGCACATCCCCGGATCTGATGGGAAAGGCGGATATTCAGACAGGAAATATGGCGGATACACTGGATCTTTCCCTCATCCATCACGATTTTCCCTGCCAGCCCCACACGATGTCCTCCCCGGACCGTGATATATCCCTGTTTCATCTCTTCATCAAAGGCATACAGAGAATACCCGGAGACACACTCCAGTGTCTCCTGCAGATCTTCCCTCTGAATCTGATATCCTTCCTCCGCTTTCCTGGTCATTCTGCCTTCCTCCGTCAGTGCATATTCCTGTCCGTCATAGAGAATCAGCAGCGGCTTCTGCGCGCGCATCCGTACCTCCTGCAGCTTTTCAGAAGAAATACAGCTCCCGGACAGGATCTCTCTCATCTTCCCGGAAAAAAGCTGCAGAAAGGGTTCTCCTTTTTCCATAGGCGATCACCTCTCTATTTCAATATATGAGGCTGTCCTGCTCTTTTATGACTCTCTGAACAGACAGCTTTTTTTATTGCAATTTTCTCTTTGAAAGAATATAATATTGAATTATCATCGAGGCATAAAATTTTACTGGAAAGCATGAGGACAACATTATGAAGAAAAAAGTCGTTGTGGCCCTTGGTCACAGAGCACTGGGGACTACGTTTCCCGAGCAGCAGATCGCTGTAAAATCTTCGGCCAGGATCCTGGCTGATCTTGTGGAGGAAGGCTGCCAGCTGATCATCACACACAGCAATGCTCCGCAGGTAGGCATGATCCACACTGCGCTGAATGAATATGCAAAGACACACGAAACGTATGGCGCTCCCATGTCGATCTGTTCTGCCATGAGTCAGGGATACATCGGGTACGATATTCAGAACTCTCTCCGCGCCGAGCTGTTGAAGCGCGGGATCTATAAGACAGTTTCCACCGTCATCACTCAGGTGACCGTAGATCCGTATGACGAATCTTTTTATCATCCGGTAAAAGTGATCGGACGTTACATGACAAAAGAAGAAGCGCAGGAAGAAGAGCGCAAGGGCAATTTCGTCGTGGAGGAGCCGGGCAAGGGCTTCCGCCGCATCGTTGCCTCCCCGAAGCCACTGGACATTGTCGAGCTGGATGCCATCAATACATTGTCCAATGCCGGACATATCGTGATTGCCTGCGGCGGCGGCGGTATTCCTGTACTGAAGCAGGGAAGCACTCTGAAGGGCGCCGGTGCCGTCATTGAAAAGGATCTGGTCAGCGGAAGACTTGCGGATCAGACAGACGCCGACATGCTGATGATCCTTACAAATGAGGAATATGTAAACATTCATTATAATTCTGACAATCCTCTTCCTCTGAAGCATATGACGCCTGCCGAAGCACTCATGCACATTGAAAACAATGAATTTGGTCAGAACAAGATGCTTCCCAAAATCGAAGCTTCCCTTCACTTCGTTTCCCAGAAGCCGGGAAGACAGGCGGTCATCACTTCCATCGACAAAGCCAAAGAAGCTTACATGGGAAAGACAGGTACCGTCATCTCATAAAAAATACAGACTCGGACAGATTTCTGCCTGAGTCTGTATTATTTATACTGCGGAGAGCTTCGCTCTTCCATTCTGTCTGGACTGGGACAACGCTCTGGCCGCCTCTTCCTCCGCCATTGACCTGATGGCATAAGTGCTGGCGCTGTCTGCAATAATGATCTCTGACCGTTCTGACCGCTCAGCTGAATCAAAATAGAGCCTTCCCAGGCAGAATACATATATAGAACTCCCGTCTTTTCTGCGGAGTCTGTGCTCAAAGTATGCCCTAGTACCTTTTGCCAGTTGTTCATTTACCATGCAAAGGTACTCTGTGCGTTCCTCCGGGAAGATCAGGTCCATCTGCTTCATCTGAAGGGCACTGATCTCCTCCCGTGTATAGCCGGTCATCTCTTCAAACATATCATCCACTGCCACGATTCTCATCTCTTCGTCCAGAAAATAACGGCTGTACCTGATCGTATGAACTGCATGCTTCTGGATCGGATCGCTCATTTGAGACATATCCAGAATTCTGCTGACAACTGGAATACTGTTTTTTTGAACTGGATATTCTCCCGGTTCTCCGGATTTTTTCTCCTTCAGCAGCTGCAGAAACTCGGATACGATCCCGGGATCAAACTGAGTACCGGTGCAGCGGCGAAGCTCGTTCTCCGCCTCCTCCAGAGACATTTTATGACGGTAGCTTCTTTCATTCACCATGGCATCATATGCATCTACCACCGCGATCACTCTGGAAAGCAGCGGAATACTTTCACCGCTCAGTCCATCGGGATATCCGTTTCCGTCCCATCTCTCATGATGATGCAGAATCATGTCCGCGATCCCTTTCAGTTCCTGTGAACTGCTGGCGATCTGATATCCCTTCTGTGTATGAGACCGAAGCACTTTCCACTCCGCGTCAGAAAGCTTTCCCGGCTTGTTCAGTATCTCCAGCGGGATACCGATCTTGCCTATGTCGTGCAGCAGACAGAGCAGCGATAAAGAACTGAGCTGTACATCCGTCAGACCGAGCCTTGTTCCAAGCTCCGCTCCCAGCTTCTGAGTCCGCTGTACATGGGCCTCTGTGTCACTGTCACACTCCTGCAGAGCCCGCACGAGAGAAGTCAGCATTTCCGAATGCCCGGATGCTCTGTTCAGAAGCTTTTTATTTCTCATAGCGTGATGTGCATCCTCTATCGCACTGAGAATATCCGGATCCTCCTTTTTCGCGGCGCTGACCGCAAACTGAATACTCCATTCATAATCTGCCTGCACCTGCTTCAGATAATCCAGCACCTCTCTCTCCTGTACGTGATGGCATACCACGATCAGATTGGCATCCTGCCCTCTCACAAAATAGGACTGCTTCGGGAAGACCATCCGGAGCCTGCCTGACAGCTGCTGAAGCGCCTGATCCCCTTTGCTGTGTCCCATACTGCTGTTGAGTTCCGCAAGGCCGTTGATATCACAGACTGCCACAATGGCAGAAGTACCGAAATTGGCCGGATTTTCTTTTACAAACTGCTGAAAACTTTCCCAGTTCTGAAACCCTGTCAGTACATCCGTCTCCAGCGATGCATCAGAAAAAACAAAAAGACGGCCGATCATTTCCTGCCTGGAATTCTTCAGGAGACTGTAGGTACATCGAAGAGGTTCCGGCTGTTCAGCCCCATTCACATAACACTGGAATACACAGCTGTCATCCGTTGTGTCGACCTGCTCCGAGATCCCGCACTGTTTTACAAAATCCATCAATGTCACATCTTTATCAAAAAATACAGAAGCCAGCAGGCGGGAGGCCCTTTCATTATGCAGGATCAGGAAGTCCTCATAGTCAAACAGCACGATCCCCTGGTCAATACTGTCGAAGATCCTGTTCTTGAAATGATTCAGCATGCCATGTGACGAATATGCAAAACAATTCCAGTACAGGAAAAACGCAGTCAGACTGTAACCGCAGATCGAATAGTCAAGGAGATTATACAGAGATTCTCCGGGCAGGAAGAGAAACACGGCATTCACCGCCACAATTGTCACGATCCCATAGATCGTGTACAGATACAGTCTTCTGTAATCAGAAGGCACATGGATCGCCTTAAGCATCAGCAGAATCAGGAGCAGAAGAATCAATATATAAGTAAACACCAGATGAAGTTCATAAAGCAGCATCATCCGGTAGCCATAGCTAGCCAGAACTGTTCCCCGGAATTCATATCCAATGGCAATTTCATGAAAAGGGTTCACCATCAATATCAGAGAATCCACAGCAGCGCATGCCAGAATCACGCGCAGGGCGATCCTGTCAGGTCCGGACATTACATGTCGCGTAAAATATCCCGCAAAGATCAGGAGGCTGACCAGCATCCAGTCAATACTGATAAAATAAATACTGGACATCAGAGAAACCAGAAAATAACTTTCACTCAGTATACTCACCAGATAACTGATATCCACCACTGCCGCACCGATGCAGGCAAACCCCAGGTACCTGCCCGTTTTCCCTTTTTTCTTCAGGGAATAGCCGGCCAGAAACAGGTCTGCGACAGCAAACAATATAGAAATAATACTATATACGACAGGCATCATGCTTTTTCCCCTTTTTCTCAATATTCCTGTAAAAGATTCTATCACACATCCAATATTCACTCAAGCAATTATTCAGAAAAATAAGTGATTGCTTTTCCAGCCCAAACGTTTATAATGAGGTGAGAGAAAGGAGAGAAAACCATGTTTTCCGCGTCTAAAAAATCACTTCCGGACACGTCCGGATATCTGTTCAGCAATCATGATCTCGCTTCACTGATCATCCCCCTTGTCATAGAACAGATTCTTTCCATTACGGTGGGCTTTGCTGATTCCATGATGGTGGCCAGTGCAGGGGAAGCCGCTGTATCTGCTGTTTCTCTGGTGGACACAGTCTTTGTGCTGCTGATCAACCTGTTTGCCGCCCTCGCCACAGGAGGCGCCGTGATCTGCGGGCAGAATCTCGGCAAGCATCATGCTGACATCGCCTGCAAGGCGGCCAACCAGCTGGTGCTGTTTACCGGTGTATTTTCTGTGATCGTGATGGCACTGACCTATCTTTGCAGACCGTTTATCCTTCATGTGGTATTCGGAAGGATCGCCGATGATGTCATGTCTGACTGCAATATCTATCTGCTGATCGTCACGGCTTCCATTCCCTTTATCGCCCTGTACAATGCAGGAGCCGCCCTGTTCCGGTCCATGGGTGATTCCAAAACCGCCATGTACATGTCGCTCATCATGAACGCCATCAATCTTGGAGGAAATGCCCTCCTGATCTACGGTCTTCATCTGGGAGTGGCCGGAGCTGCCATCCCCACCCTGATCTCCCGTATGACTGCCGCCCTGATCATATTAAAAATGCTGGCCAGGCAGAATCAGCAGGTCCACCTTGTGCTTCCATTTTCCTGGAAATTCGATGTCCCGCTTCTGAAGAAGATCCTGGGCATCGGGATCCCCAACGGTCTGGAAAACAGCATGTTTCAGCTGGGAAAGATCCTGGTGCTCAGCATGGCTTCCGGCTTCGGCACCGCGGCTATCGCTGCCAACGCAGTCAGCAACAATATTGCCATGTTTCAGGTACTGCCGGGATCAGCTGTTGGCTTTGCGGTCCTGACCGTCGTTTCCCAGTGCGTGGGCGCCGGCGATTATCGCCAGGTCCGCTTCTATACCAGAAAGCTGCTGATATTTACCTACATAGCCAAGTTTGTCATCAATGCAGCAGTGCTGGCACTGCTGCCTGTCATGATCCGTCTGTACCATCTGTCCCCGGAAGCTGCCGGCTACACCCATCAGATCATCTGGTATCATGCAGCCTGTGTCGTGACGATCTGGCCTCTGTCTTTCACTCTGCCCAATACTTTGAGGGCCTCCTCTGATGTCCGGTATCCTATGATACTCGCCATCGTATCCATGTGGATCTTCCGCATTGGATTCAGCTGGCTGCTGGGTGTAAAACTGGGCTGGGGAATCTTCGGCATCTGGGTAGCCATGACCATCGACTGGCTGTTCCGGGCCATCTGCTTTACGATCCGCTATCTGGGCAACAGATGGCAGAAATATCAGAGCTGAGCAGATCATGAAAACGAAATAAGCTGCGGAAGATCATATGACACATCATCCGCAGCTTTTTATTTTCGATTCAGGCTATTTACCTTATGCAATAGAAATTACTTTGTAATCCTGATCTTCCACTGTCTTTCTCAGCACTTCATCCGAAAGCTCCGCATTCAGCTTCACCACAGCAGTGCCCTCCTGATAGCTTACCTCGGCAACGTCTACCTGAGGCAGTGCCTCCAGACATTTCTTTACCCTTTTCAGAACGCACCTTGGTCTTTCCGCTGCAGCAGCATCCATTATTATTTTCTGACATTACTTTCACCTCAATTCATGCACATTATATACCCTATAGGGGTATATTGCAAGTAAAAAAATTATAATTTCAAAAACAGAAAGGACAACTGTCCGGAACTGTGATATGATGAACCATATCATTTGCTGATATCAAAAGCAAAAATCAAACCGGAGGTTGTCCATGAAACATATACTTTTTCTCGGTGACAGCATCACAGACTGTGACCACTGCTTTACTCCCGACAATCTGGGGGACGGATATGTAAAAATAATCTCTGATTCCCTTTCCCGGGACTCTTTTTCTGTCGTAAACGGCGGCACGGATGGCTTTACCTTCCCCTCCATCTATCGAAAATGGAGACAAAGCTATTCTTCCCATCATTATGATACCGTATCCATCCTGGGCGGAATCAACGATACGGGAGCTTTGATGGATTCCGGTATGAGTGAAAGCCAGGTACAGGCGCAGATCCTGCAGGCCGGAATCGCACTGAGGAAGCTTCTGGAAGGCCTCGCAGCCCAAAACACCGCCCGGATCCTGCTGGCCGAGCCATTCCTCTTCCCGTACCCGGACTATCTGAGCACCTGGATGCATCGGCTCCATCAGATCCAGAGCATGATACGGCAGACTGCCCGTGCATTTTCCATGAATTATATTCCCGCATCCGATCAGGTAAAAGGGACTCCCGAGGTCAGAATCATTTCTCTGCAGCCTGCATTGGATCAGATCGCCCGGAGTCAGGGATATCCCGCAGTCACCACCGATGGGATCCATCTGACAGAGACCGGGCATCAGATCGTGTGCGAGTGCATGCTGCCGCACATATTTATCATTGACACCCTGAACGGGAATTTTCTCAGAATTTGATTACTTTCGGCTCATGGGTAAAAGAACTGATGGCGGCAACACGAATCCTCTCGTCGCCCTTGAATGCGCACGGCTCTGCTTTCGGGTTGGCGTGCCTGACACTTTTTACTTACGCTGCGGTTCCAGAAGCACTTTGGCAGTTGCGGCAATAATATTGAGATCCATTCCAAATGAATAATTCTGAATATAATATAAATCCATCTTGAGCTGATTCATCCGGGAAATGCTGTATTTTCCATGTACTTTGGCATACCCGGTCAATCCTGCTTTTACCATCAGGCGGTAAGCGAATTCCGGATTTATTTTTTCATATTCCTCTGCCTGATTTACCATTTCCGGGTAGGGACCGACAACGGACATATCTCCTCTCAGGATATTGATAAACTGAGGTAATTCATCCAGATGAGACGCTTCCAGAAAATGACCGCCTCTGATCCAGCCATCACCGTCTTTCCTGTGTGTGCGGAATTTGTATTGATAAAAATGTTTTCCTTTTCTGGTCAGACATTCTCTCGATACAAGTATCGGCCCGCCATCATACAATCTGATATACAGAGCAATCAGAACATAAACCGGTGCGAACAGAATACATACACCTACAGAAAACAAAAGATCAAACATTCTTTTCATCAGCCTCTGCTCAACCGTCAGGCCACAGTTGCGGAATAACTGGATCGTCATATCTGACAGATAGATTTTTTCAGAACTCATGAGCATGATATCTGCCAATGAAGTCTGGCAATAACATCTTTTTTGATGTGCAAAACAGTACTTAATAAAGAATTCTCTGTCCTCTGCAGGCATATCTCCCAGCATCACTGTTTCGTGCTTTAAAATTTCCCGGGCAATTTTTTCTCTCCCTTCTTTCAGGGAAATCTGAGCGCTCAGGCTATATCGTTTGTACTGACGCTCCATCTCCTTTTCCAGTGAGTGCATACTCTTTTCCCCATAGATCAGGATCACCTCATGGGGAGGATATATACTCGCATACACTCTCCGGATCACCACAGACCACAGCAACGCAAATACAAAGTTGAATGCTGCTACAGCAATAATCGGCCCAATATACTGCCCAAATGTCCATCGGCCGATCAAAGCCAGTTCGAGATAGGTTGCTGCATTCACAATCAAAGACGTATATGCATGGGACAGTATCACTTCCAGAAATTGCTGATGAATCACACGGAAAGCGGAAAATACTTTTCCTACCAGAATGTTCAGCGTCCCATACAAGGTGAGCAATGCCACATATCCCCAGAATGCATATCTTCTGCCGATGACATTCCGGAAATTATAAAAATGAAACCAGGCATATGCAAAAGCTCCTGTCCACATCAAAACCATCAATGCATTCATAAGAAACAAAAACAGTCTTTTGAATCGTTCCTTACCCATCATGAGACGATAGCTTCTCCACCAGAGAAGTGAATATTTTATTAAACCATGAAAAGTGTAACTGATCATATGACATAGTCTGGGCATAACCGGTATGCCGGCCTGCGCATACGTCTGCCAGTTCATGAGAGCAGATTTCTGTTTTTTCCCTGATTTTGACGCAAAGGCGCGGCGGTAGATCAACAGAGGCTCATCCACACCATAAGCCCAGGGTACTTTGGACAAAACAGAAAGCCAGGCAGCAAAATCTTCATGAATCCCATCCTGCTCAGGCATAGGAAACTCCATCATATATTCTCTGCGTATCAAAACAGAAGAACACGAGATCACATTCTGCCCCAACAGCTTTTTCCTGTTTACCTTTTCAGGGATATGCAGCACATAAGCGATCGTCATACCGTCATCTTCAATAAAAGCAGATCCAGTAAACAAAAAACCTGCATCCGGTATCCGCTCCAGAACGGCCATCTGCTTTTCCAGCTTTTCCGGCGCCCAGAGATCATCCCCATCCAGAAAAGCGATCCACTCTCCTGCCGCAAGGGCTACTCCTCTATTGCGTGTAGCAGCGGCGCCCATATTACACGGGTTCTGAAAAATCCGGATCCTTTCATCCTTTTCCGCCAGCTTCTGCATCTCAGAAAACGTGGCATCCTTTGAACAGTCATCCAGAATCAATAATTCCCAGTCCTGCCACGTCTGGGCAAGCACACTGCCGACAGCTTCTTTCAGGTATTTTTCACAATTGTACGCCGGAATAACAATTGATATTTTCGGCATCCATGTTTCCTCCAATTTCTATCGTTCACTATGTATCAAAACTATATGATCACAATGTCTGTCTCACTCCTGATCTTCTTCACAGCTGACAGCTGCCTGATCCATCGCAGTCAGATGTCCTTCTGCCACCCCTTCTGTACTGGAAGGAAGGAACAGAATCTTTACCGTTGCAAACATGATCCACAGATCGTCCAGAATACTGGGATGACTGATATACATCAGATCCATCTGCAGCTTATCATACGGCGATGTATTATACTTTCCATATACCTGCGCATATCCGGTCAACCCAGCTTTTGCCTGAAGACGCAGTCTGAATTCCGGCATTACTTTTTCATATTCTGCTGCAATAGAAGGACGTTCCGGTCTGGGACCGACAATCGACATATCTCCCCGCAGGATATTGAATATCTGCGGCAGTTCATCAATCCGGCATTTACGAATCACACGGCCTACCGGTGTGATCCTGGGATCATTTTCTCCGCTGGAGAGTCTGGCTATGCCGTCCTGCTCCGCATTTACTTTCATCGAGCGGAATTTCAGGACCCCAAACTCTTTGCCGTCCTTCGTCAGGCGCGTCTGCGAATAAAATACCGGTCCGCCGTCATATGCCTTGACAGCAATCGCCGTAACCAGCATGACCGGTGATAAAACAACAGCCGCAAACCCTGCTATAATCAGGTCACTCAACCTCTTCATGAACAAATACTCAGGCGGTGGATTGTATCTCTCTATGCGCAGCATCGGAAGATGAAACATATGCATCCTCCTGGCACCACTCATAATCACATCCCCCACTCTGGGGATCACGTAAGTCCTGATATCACGCTCCACACAATACTTCAGGATAATATTCCTGTCATGACTGTGAATACCGCTCAGGAAAACTGTCTCTACCTCATCCAGTTTATCCAGATGTTTCAGGCAGTCTTTGACCTGCATAACTTCCTTCACTTCAAATTTTTTCACCAGATCATACTCATGAATCAGTTTTTCCATTCCTTCACGCACGTCGTACACAATAATCGTCTTCTGAGGTGAAAAAACATGAAAATACCATTTATGTGCCAACAGAGACCACAAAACTGCCATCAGAACCTGAAAAAAAACGGCTCCAATACCTGGCAGAACATTCGGCAGCTTTCTCATCAACATCGTGATAATCAAATAAATGATTCCATCTGTCATAAGTGCAGCCAGCACCTGACTGTAAATCATCTCAGAAATGCGGTTCAGCGAAACAAGAAACGCATCATATATCCTGGCAAATATGAAATAAATGATCATAAAAATAAAGATCATCATCCAATTGCCCCTGCGGTAAAAAGGAATCGCCACCCGCTTCGCATAATAACCATACCAGCAACACACAAAAGGAATCGTGATACATATGAGATTGATCAGTTTCACCAGCCGAAGCAGAACATCATGCATCAAGCCCCCGTTTATGTTGTTTTTCTTATCCATTCTGAGTCTATTTGCCTCCTTTCTCCAGCCCCTCTATATTTATCTGATCGTTCTCTTTCCAAGTAATAATCACGTATATTGTACTATCCATTCTTTGATTTGTAAACCCTTTTCACTGTCCGCGATCTGTTCCAAATAATTCTTGTCACTATTTAACTGCATTTGACAAGCAGGCAAAAGAGTAAAAAAAATGCCTCGTCAGAGCAAACCGGCATTCTCACGATAAATGAGTATATGCCGGTTTGCTTTTCTAATCTGTTTATGTGATTTGTAGAAAGCTTATCTTTCTTTTACTATTTAATCTTAATCGTAACCGCAGCCGATTTCGCGCTTCCGTCCTTTGCTGCCGCGGTAATTCTGACTGTCCTTCCTTTCCCGGCTTTTTTTGTTGTCACAATCCCTTTTGCACTGACAACAGCATACTTTTTGTTGCTGCTCGCCCACTTCAGAGCCTTACTGCCTCCCGCTCCGACGGTGACTTTCGCCTTGATCGTCACAGTACCTCCTGCTTTTACAGTCTTCCTGGACGGTGTCAGCGTGATTTTCCGGACGGCGCCTCTGAGTTTGATTTTATATGTAGCTTTCTTCCTGCTTCCGTCTCTGGCTGCCGCGGTAATCGTAACCGTTTTCCCGGCTCCTGCAGATTTGGCCAACACCACCCCACTCTGGGTAACCGATGCATAGCTGCTGTTGCTGCTGCTCCATTTGACTTTCTTATTTGCGGCATCGGATGGTGACACAGATGCAGTCAGCTTTATTTTCTTTCCTGTCAGAAGCTGCGCGGCCTGTCCGGAGATCTTAACGGAACTCACCAGGATATTCCGATACTCCTTCTCACTGCAGACAGAACAGCTTCTCTCCTGCTTTCCCGAAACCTTACTGTTGCTCCAGCTGCTCCAGCAGTGCCCTTTATTCTCACACTCACTCTTATCCGTCAGATAAAACGGAATCCCCTGATCTGCCGCGTATCTGTGGGCATAGGAATTGGATCTGCACCGAATCGTGAGATTCTCCTTTGCGCCGTCAAAGGCTCCCGCACCGATACTGGTCACACGCGGCGGAATATAAATCTCCCGCAGATTGCTGCATTTCGCAAAAGCCTCGTCTCCTATGGAAATCAGGCTTTCCGGCAAAGAAATATACATCATCGACCCCATTCCTGCCAGAAAATTCCGTCCAAGAGATGTGATTCCTTCCCCTACAAAGGCAAAGGCAGACTGTTTCATGGCTATATCATTATACCACGGCGTACTCGTCTCGCCCTCACAGTATACCGAAGTAGTATAATCCAGTGTGGATCCGTTTCCCTCAATCAGTAAAGTCCGGTATCCCACATCCTGCGTCAGAGCTTCATCGTAAATCACACTGACACACTGCCAGGAAACCGCACCGCCCTCTTTTGTTTTCTCCATGCCGGAAAAAAGCGGTTCTCCAACAATTTTTCCCGGAAGGTCGATCGCAGCGGATGCCATCGTGCCTCCTGCCCCCAGCATAAGAACAAACATCATCACTCCCGCAAGCCACCACTTTACCATGTTTTGTTTCTTTTTCATGATGTATTTCTCCTTCCGTATTGATATTTTAGTGTTTCATAATAACATTCTGACCTTAAGCGAAATATCCATATTCCCCCACCCGGCTGTCAAAAGCCGAGTGTGGATTCCATGTTATCTTTAGTCACAGCATCTGTCGAAAACTATGCCTTCTGACTCGTCGATGTCGCCTTCTATCATGTGAATGCCCTCGGAAAGCAGTCCTCGAATATAGCAATTCTGAACAGACTTTTCTTTTATCTTATCTATAACGAAATCATCCTCGTCAGACTTTATTTCGACATGAAAGACAAAAGTATTCTCTACCATATCTACTTTTACATCGACATCTTCATATTCTATCCCATTACTGTTTAATTCTCCTCTTATTGTCATGGACAGACATCCTGCCAATGCTGCCTGAAGCAACTGACGAGGAGATAAATATTCACTATTCACCTTTGACGAACATATGGTCAGAGACTTTCCACTCTGGTCAGTAACTCAAACTTCCCATACCAATAAGGTGTGCTGAACCTTGAAAATTCAATATTTCAGCCAATAAAAAAAGGCATAAATACAATCCTTTGGTATAATGGAATTGTCCAGAAACCAAAATA
>JAQXWO010000195.1 GCA_029225485.1 Lachnospiraceae bacterium | reverse complement strand
TCTTGTCAACAACTTTTTTCAACTTTTTTACTTTTTTCTGTTCTCGTTTAAACATAAGTATAAAGACTTTAAGAATAAAGGGGCAAAATCCGGGTCTGAACCATTCGCTCATACCCGGATTTTGTTCTGTTTTACTTATACAGCAGAATTGGAAAATTCGCATCTACATTTTCATAAATGACTGCTGCTGCTTCTGTAGGCAGGTTCACGCAGCCATGAGAACCGTTGGTCTTGTAGATATCACCTCCAAAAGCATTTCTCCAGGAAGCATCATGAAGTCCCTGCCCATCATGGAAGGGCATCCAGTATTTGACATCCACATCCCAGCTTCCGCTTCCGCTGCTTCCTCCGCCCTTCAGATTATAAGGGCTGGCCTTGAAAGCGATACCGAAAGCGCCTGTGGTCGTTTCCCGACCGTCTTTCGGAAGACCGGATACAAAATCTGTCTCGATCACCAGTTCTCCATTGCGATAGAGCCACAGGTGCTGCTTCTTCAGATTAACCTCAATATAATTACCATTCAGATCATCACGCCCGTTCCGGCTGAAACCATGCACTGCATAAACCGGCTCCCTCTCCACGGTGGTATTAGACTCAATGTCTGCCATCAGCTGACTGAATTCACCATCCTGATCGATCTGATACCCGTAATCATTGCTGGAAAGCGTCACCTTCTTGCCGCTGGCAGCCTTGAAGGAGCGTTCATAATAAAGGGTATCATAATTGCCGGCCATCTCCGCCACATAATTGTATACAGCCTCTTCATCGATATGGCCGCCATCTTCATCCAGAATAAGCCAGTTCTGGATCGTATCCCAGTCGATCGTCAGTTTTTCCTCTCCAAAAGTATGGGTGATCACTGCTTTGCAGTATTTATTATACGTATCGACGGTACGATTCATTTCATCATCATCCTGAGTCACCGCAGGTACAAAATACAACGCTTCCGGAACCTCCACCACCGCATCTTCCTGGGGACGGTCACCGGATGTCATCTTATCCGTCGTTTCCCGCACAATCACCTGCAGATCCGCATCATCAAATTCATTTCCATACACTTCCGGATGAATCACATACTCAGTCCCGTCAAAATCCATATAGGCATCTGCACTGGCTGTTCTCGCCTTTGAAAAATTCTGAGAAGAAACTGCCTTTTTAAATACTTCTTCATCAAAATTAAAAGGAACCTCTACTTCATATTCATTTCCCTCAAACAGACTGATGAGAAGACTGAGATTCTGACTGCGCATACAATCCTGGATCTCAGAAAGAAGCTGCATCTCATCAATCGTATAGCCCAGCTCTTCCAGTGTCAAAGTCAGTTCAGTCTCTCCACCTTCCCTGATCTCAAGCTTCGGAGCACTGTAGTCTCTGGTCAGCATCAAAAGCACTTCTTTGGCTGACTTTCCTGACACATCATATCCGTTCAGTGTCGTTTCCTCAAAAAAGAGACCGCTGTTCGCCTTTTCATACAAAAAATATGCCGCCGCTCCAAGCACAGCCGCAAAAATCAAAACAATGGTCAAACCAATGATCATGCCCTTTTTTTTCTTTTTCTTCAAAACAAATCCCATCCCCTCTGTCCCTGTCTGGCACGCCGTCCGCATCACATTTGTCCCGCTCACAGCTACCACAAATGCACACTCCCCATAGACGTCCCCTGGTTCTGTCTGTATAATACAAAATATATTGCACCAATCCCCCCAAATAGTCAAGGTCAGGAATCTTAATTTTTTAATAAACAGTTCAGACCATCAAAAAAAATGTAAAAACAGACCGTGCACACTTGTGTGCTAAGGGCTGGATTTACATTTTTCAATGGGCGGAACGCCCATTGAGCCACAGGTAAGAGCTGCGTTAGCAGCGGATAGCCTTCGAAGAAGGCGGCCTGTGGCTTGATGTTCTGAACGTCCTCACTCGAACATCAAAAAATGCCAAAACAGACCGTGCACACTTGTGTGCTAAGGGCTGGATTTACATTTTTCAATGGGCGGAACGCCCATTGAGCCACAGGTAAGAGCTGCGTCAGCAGCGGATAGCCTTCGGCAGAAGGCGGCCTGTGACCTGTGGGCTGAACGTCCTCACTTGACCTCTCAACCCCTTCATTCAAACAACACCGTAATCTCCGTCCCCTTCCCCACTTCGCTCTTGAGCTCCAGCTCTGCATGGTGATGTGCCACAATATGCTTGACAATGGCCAGCCCCAGTCCGGTACCGCCTGTCAACTTTGAACGGCTCTTGTCCACGCGGTAAAAACGTTCAAATATCCGTTCCTGATCTTTTTCCTGGATCCCGATACCGGTGTCCTTTACGGACAGGAAAACCCTGCCTCCCCGGGTAGATACGGTCACGTCCACACGGCCGCCTTTATTATTATAACGGATGGCATTATCACAGAGATTGTAGACCAGTTCTTCCATCATTCCTTTATCTGCCTGCACCATACACTTATGACCATGGCTCTGTATGGTCACATCATGATTTTCTGCATTGATCTGAAGCATTTCTACACAGCTGGTGGCAATATCATACAGATCTACCGCGCTGTAGTTTACCTCATCTCCCATGTCAGAATCCAACTGGGAAAGCCGGATAATATCATTGATCAGAGACAGCAGACGGTCGGAATTCCGGTGTATCTCCCGGGCGAATCTGCGCACTTCCTTCTCCCCTGCGATTCCTGTCTCGATCAGTTCCGCATAACCCGAGATCGAAGTCAGAGGGGTCTTCAGTTCATGTGAGACATTCGCTGTGAATTCCTGCCTCATTTTTGCACTTTTCAAAATATCCTGATGCTGCTTCTGAATCGTGGATATGAAAGGCTTCAGTTCTTCATAAGCATCGATCTCATCAATATGCTCCATATCTTCGGCCAGATGCTCAATGGGGTGCACGATACTTTCTGTGATATAACGTGAAAATACCATACACAGCAGAAACATCAGAACCGCCACTCCTGCGATTCCCAGCATTGTATTGGTAAATACATGCCAGATACTGCTCTCTTCTTTACTGATGCGCAGAATCTGTCCGTTGTCCAGGCGGACCGCATAATAATACATATCACTGCCCATCGTATCCGAATGACGTATGGCATAGCCTTCCCCGCTCTCTTCTGCACTCTGGATCTCAGGTCTGGAAGCATGATTGCCCAGTTTCATCTCTCCCGCCTCATTATCATAAATGACGGTTCCATCCTGCCCGATCACGGTAATTCTCATATCTTCTTCTGCATCGGTGAATTTGCCTTTCAGATCCTCCCCCGAAGAAATCGCTGATTTCAGAATATAAGAGTAGGTCTTCATATCTCCTACGATCTGTTCCCGGTACATATGATGAAAAATGGATACCGCCATCAGCAAGGTAGCCACCAGAGTCATCGATACGGTGAATAGAAGATAACGATTGATTTTCTTTTTCATCGGTCAATTTTCTCCTGTCAGCATATATCCTACATTCCGCACCGTCCGGATCATACTTCCGGCACTGCCGAGCTTCTGGCGGAGTGTTTTAATGTGCATATCCAGCGTCCTGGATTCTCCTTCATAATCCGTTCCCCATACCCGATCCAGAATCATATCCCTGGGTGACACGATTCCTGCATTCAGCATGAGCAGCTTCAGAAGTTCATACTCCTTATAAGTCAGTTCACACGGCTCATCCGACACAAAAACCGCCCGCTTTTCATCATCCATAAAAATCGGGCCGAACCGCAGCATCCTTTCTTCATCCATGCCTCTGCTCCTGCGAATCAGCGCCTTCACACGGGAAATCAGCTCCATGACACCAAAAGGCTTCGTAATATAATCATCGGCACCGGTGTCCAGTCCCTTGACCTTATCCAGTTCCGTTGTCTTGGCCGTCACCATGATCACTGGCACCTTTCGGGTCTCTGTTTTATATCGCAGTTTCTTCACCACAGAAAGCCCGTCCTCATCCGGCAGCATAATATCCAGCAACACCAGAGCCGGTACCTTCTCTTTGATCTTTGTGTAGAAAGAGGAAGCATTTTCAAACCCCTGCACCTCATACCCTGCATTCTTCAATGCAAACATCTCAATTTCCCGGATGTTCTCATCATCCTCAACAATATAAATCAATGCCATGCTGTCTCACTCCTTCATCCATACACCAGACATTCCCCAATATCCCAATCCACATCCCGATTACAACTATTTTAGTGCATCTCGCTGCATCTGTCTACCTGTTACTGTCCAGATATCTGCAGCGACGTTACTGTTCACTCCGTTCCCAGTAACGTTATACCAGACACCCCTTCATACTGCCAGTCTCCCGGACAGCCTGCCTGAATAAGTAAACAAGCACTTTACTACGTCCTCAATTGAAACACAGCCGTCTGCCCCAGCTGTATCCAACGTGTCTGACCT
>JAQXWO010000194.1 GCA_029225485.1 Lachnospiraceae bacterium | reverse complement strand
ATAAGCCGGAAGTGAGGCGGTAAAATAATAATTGCCGTCCGTGTGGCGGTACACATACGGATCCGCACGCTGCAGGATCCACGGTTCATTGTACTTCAGTTCTGTTTCTTTGCTCATCATTTTTCCCTCCGAATTCTTTATTTTGCATTCACCCTTCGCCGTCCCACAGACACAGGGTATCGTCCGTCTATGTTTTGGCATCATATAAATTATTTTATATTTATCTAAATATTATAGCAGAACTTCCGGCATTTTCAACTATTTCTTCCGTTTTTTTCTATTTTCTTTAGGACTTATCCCATAAATTAAAAACAGAGCATGACGCTCACATGTCATACCCTGTTTTCCTGCTTCAATTCACTATGAAGTATAATGTACTCTCACCATAATGTCCTGATTATAATTACCAAAACCGGAACCATACAGTACGATGCCGCCCTGATATTCCGGCGTATTCTTTACCGCAAAGCGGAACCGGATATCGCTGTGGTCATCCAGCTGAAATTCCTTCAGGCTTGTCTCTGAGATCCTGAGTCCATCCAGAAAGGTCCCGGAATCATTAATCACGATCATTTTCAGAAGTCCGTACTGGCGCGTCCGGACATCCCACCAGTTGGGAGTGTAGATTCCCTTGATACCACCCATGTCTCCGGGACTGACCCAGCTGCCCAGCCGCACGTTGTTCAGATAAAAATGAACACAGGACTGTGCCTCCGGTCCCATTCCCTGCTTCGTGGACGATATCTCAAAGCAGAAGGTCAGCTGGCTGATCCGCTGATTCTTCGGGAGCATATTGGGAATACGGTACTCGATATACCCCTCCTGAAACCAAAGAATACCGGCCTGGAGCCGCTCCGGATGGGCAAAATATCTCACATCGTCCTCTCCCCCGATCATGCTGTAGGCACTGGCCAGTCCGCAGGGCGGGCTGACCAGATATTCTCCGAAATGGCCGACGCGAAGCTCTGTCTCGTACACTCTGATCTCTCTCGTCTCTTCTGCACTGTTTACGCTGAGCAGGATCTCATTGGTGTTGATGCTGCAGCGCTTCTGGTTGCCGTGACCGGTATACTCGGAAACCGTTCTGATAATACCACAATCTTCAAGGCGCTTGATATGTGCGGTCAGAGCACCATTGGTCAGTTCAAGAGCCATGGCGAGCTCATTCATATTCATCTCACCGTGCTCTGACAGCAGCTCTACGATCCGCATACGCACATCGGAGCCCAGAGTCCGAAACACTTCCAGACCCTCTTCCAGTCCTTTGATCTGCAGCATCCTGATTCCTCCTCTTTCATGGTTAACTTTTCATCACGCCATGCAAGCCACAGACCGCCTGCTGCGCAGGCTATCCGCTGCTGACGCAGCTCCTGTCTGTGGCTGAATGGGCATTCTGCCCATTCTCCAAAATGAAAATTCAGCCCTTTGCAGATAAATCTGCACGGTCTGAGTTTTCATTTTTCTGCATGGCTGAACTGGAAAATCAAATCCGTGCCACGCCGCTCTTTCTCGCAGCCTCAGCCACTGCCTTTGCCACTGTATCCTTCACACGCGGGTCAAATGCTGCCGGCAGAATGTAGTCTGCGTTCAGTTCCTCATCGCTTACCAGAGAAGCGATGGCGTAAGCTGCGGCGATCTTCATCTCATCATTGATATCGGATGCACGTACATCCAGAGCGCCGCGGAAGATTCCCGGGAATGCCAGCACGTTGTTCACCTGGTTCGGGAAATCGCTGCGTCCTGTAGATACAACGGCTGCTCCGCCGGCCTTTGCCTCATCCGGGAAGATCTCCGGTGTCGGGTTGGCGCAGGCAAAGATGATCGGATCCTTCGCCATGGTCTGTACCATCTCTTTGGTCAGAGTGCCCGGAGCAGATACACCGATAAATACATCTGCGTCACGGATCACTTCGGCCAGGGTACCTTTTTCATGATTCAGGTTGGTGATCTTTGCCATCTCCTGTTTGATGGCATTCAGGCCTTCCCGTCCTTCATAAATGGCTCCGGTACGGTCTGTCATGATCACATTCTTCAGTCCCATGCTCATCAGAAGCTTGATGATCGCGATTCCGGCTGCTCCTGCACCGCTTGTGACGATCTTCACGTCTTCAATCTTCTTGCCTACCAGCTTCAGTGCGTTCAGAAGACCTGCCAGTGTGATCACGGCAGTACCGTGCTGATCATCATGGAAGATCGGAATATCGCAGCGCTCCTTCAACTTGCGCTCGATCTCAAAACATCTCGGTGCACTAATATCCTCCAGATTGACACCGCCGAAGCTGCCCGCCAGCAGAGCCACTGTATTTACGATATCATCCACATCCTTGCTGCGGACACAGAGCGGGATGGCGTCTACTCCGCCGAATTCCTTAAATAATACACATTTGCCTTCCATGACAGGCATGCCGGCTTCCGGACCGATATCTCCAAGTCCCAGTACCGCAGTACCGTCTGTCACAACCGCAACTGTATTCCAGCGGCGTGTCAGCTCGTAGCTTTTATTGATATCCTTCTGAATCTCCAGACAGGGCTGGGCTACTCCCGGCGTATAGGCAAGAGAAAGAGCCTCTTTATTATCCACAGATGCTCTGGCAGTCACCTCTATCTTACCTTTCCATTCATAATGAAGTCTTAATGATTCTTTTGCGTAATCCACTTTTAAATCCTCCTAAACTTTAGTATACATCTATTTTATCTTTTTTTTTGAGTAAGTCAATCTTTTTCGCTGCAAATGATATTTCTGATCTTGCGGGTCATGGGGATCGTCCCTGCGTCCTTCTTCTGCTGCATCAGAAGAATGGTCATATTGCGCTCAGGCAGATTGGCAAAATAACAGCCAAGCCATCCGTCCCAGCCATACTCACCCCTGCTTCCGATCACACTTGCCCTTCCGGGATCCTGCATGATCCTCATGAGATGAGAATAGGTATAGCCCGGAAGAAACAGGCCGAATTCTGATTCGAAAGCCTGCTTTTCCCACTGATTCAGCCCTCCGGATGTCATATATTCCACTGTCTTCTCAGAGAGGACCCGCACGCCGTCCAGTTCCCCTTTTCCAAGGAGCATCTGCGCAAATCTGGAATAATCATCTATGGTGGAGACCAGCCCTGCACCGCCCGACTCAAAAGCCGGCGGACAGTCCATCCTGTAATTGATGATCAGATGATCTCCCGTATAGGGCTCCATCCCGCCGTGTCCGTCTGAACCGTAAGCGCTCACCAGACGATCCTGTCTGCTCTCCGGCACCCAGAATCCAGTATCCTTCATACCAAGGGGCGCAAACAGCTCTTTCTCCAGGAATTCCCCGAAACGCATCCCAGATGCCGCCTCGATCACAGCCCCCAGCACATCCGCCGACAGGCTGTATCTCCAGCCTCTTCCCGGCTGGAACAAAAGAGGTATCTTTCCGAGACGTCCGGCAAACTCTCGGGTCGTCACCGCATCCTCTGAGTGGACTTTTCTGCAGTACTCGTTCAGCAGTGCCTGGGTCTTCCGCTCCGGTCCCGGATTTTCACCGCCGTAAGTCAGACCAGAAGTCATATTCAACAGATGGATCAGCTTCATCGGCTCCCCGACCTTTGTAAAACATCCGTCCTTTTCAATATACTGATCTGCAAACTCAGGCAGATACGCTGCCACCGGCTCCTCCAGATCGATCAGGCCCCGCTCCATCAGAATCATTGCTGCAGCCGCCGTGATCGGCTTGGACATGGAATACAGGCGGAAAATCGTATCCCTTCGGATCGGTTTCTGCTGTTCCCGGTCAGCGAACCCCTCCTCCAGATAGAGAGCTTCTTTTCCATCCCTCATCACCAGCACACTGGCCCCCGCCGTCACCCCGTCTTCCATGGCGCGGCGTATGGTCTGCCGGATTCCTTCTTCTGCTGCTTTATTCATAAATTAACATATCCTTTCTCATTCTTGATCGTCTGCTGCAAAGGCAGACATCGTTGTTTCTCTGAACTTCCGTGTCATATGAGCCCCAGCGTGCGGAGCAGGTACAGCCAGCCGGTCAGCGTAAAGGCGCTGAACAGTGTGGTCAGCATCACCGTACTGGAAGTCAGTACACCTTCATGGCCCATATTCTTTGCCATGATGTAGCAGCTCACGGTAGTGGCAGAGCCCAGCATCACAAGGATCGCCACCAGCTTTTCATCGGTAAATCCCATCGAGACTGCGATGGGCAAAAATACAGCCGCCAGTACCACCAGTTTGATAAAACTCGCTGTAACAGCAGGCTTCATCACCGCAGATGCCTGTTTCCACTCAAAGGATGACCCCATGGCCATGAGTCCCAGCGGTGTCGCCAGCACTGCCACATTTTTCACGGTCTTCTCCAGAATGGAAGGCATGGGAAGCTTCAGCAATGACCATGCCATCCCGGCCAGGATTCCAAGAAGGATCGGGTTGGTCACGATCCCTTTCGCCGTCTTCAAAAACAGCTTTCGGTCCATGGCATCACGTTCCAGCTTCATCACCGAAAGAACGATCACCGCCATAATATTATAGAGAGGCACCGTGGCAATGATCATCAGGGGTGCCATCCCCGCATTTCCGTAGATATTCTGAATAAAAGCAATACCGAGGATCGCGGCGCTGCTTCGGTAGGAAGCCTGTATAAATTCACCGCGTATCCTCCTGTCTCTCCACAGACAGGACAGAGCCGTCACCGCAAGGATGCTGATCAGTGTGGCAAGAAAACAGAACATCACAAATCTCGTATCCCATACTTCCAGAAAGTCCACGGTCGCCAGATCCTGAAACACCAGCACCGGAAGCGCTGCCTGGAAGACAAATTTGTTCATCTTTGCCACAAAATGCTCATCCATAAGTCCGACCCTTCTGAAAAACCAGCCCAGGATCATGGTCAGAAATATCGGAACTGTGGCATTCAGACTGAAAATCAGATTGTCCATGGTCACTTTCCTCCCCGACGCATGCGTTCCAGCTTCGCGGCAACAGAGGGATAACGTCCCAGATCCGTATGGGGCAGCGCCGAAGCAGCTACCATCTTATGGAGGAAATCCTCCACAGCCCCGAACTGGACATAGCTCATGAGCTCCAGGATCTCATCCAGTTCTTTTAATATCCCCCGGTCCAGCAGCAGCATTCTGGCCCCATCCAGAGAACTGTTGCCGGCCGTGTGGATCCTTTCGCGGTCCACATCCGGGTACATCCCGATATTGACAGCCGCTTCCTTCTGCACATGGGTACCGAAAGCGCCTGCCATATAAAAATCGCTGACATCCTCCTGACCGATCCCGGCCTCGGACATGATGTATTCCATCATCGTCGCCGCAGCCGCCTTTGTCCTGAGAAATTCATTGATATCGCTCTGATAAAACCAGAGTCCCGGTCCGTAGCAGACTGCGTACTCTTCTTCCTCACCTTCCGACTCCCGGTGAAGGGCGATTTTTTCTGACTTCTCCGGCTGCAGAATGCCCCGCAGATCCACCCATCCATGTAGAAACAGCTCTGAGAGCAGATCCACGATCCCGGAGCCGCAGATGCCGACCGGATCTTTCTCACCGATCACATCCAGTTCAAACTGCCCGTCCACCAGCCGGACACCTTCCACAGCACCATCAGCAGCTCTCATGCCGGTCTTTACCACGCCGCCTTCCAGCGCAGGGCCCGCAGCTCCCGCTCCGCAGAGAAGGAAATCCCGATTACCGATCACAAGCTCACCGTTTGTCCCCACATCGAAGAAAAGCGATATGGTCTCCTTTTTGTGGATTCCGACAGCTACCATGCCGCTGATAATATCACCGCCCAGATAATTGGCTTTGGCCGGATAGCAGAAAACATATCCCAGCACAGGGATTCCCAGATCGGCGCCGCTGCAGAATCCCGGCCGGTCCGCCCGCACCGCATACGGAGCAGAGAATACACAGAATGCATCCATTCCGATCAGGAAATGGATCATGGTCGTATTCCCCGCAGCCACCATGGAGATACACTTTCCTGTATCGATCCCGGATGCTGCTGTCAGGCGGTCCATCACTTCACAAAACGTATCCACCGTCGCTCTCCGGATCTCCTCCAGATGCTCCGGCTGATCCTTGCTGTAAAATATTCTGGTCAGAATATCCTCACCGAAGGCGATCTGGTGATTGTATACACTTTCCATGGCAAGCACTTCACCTGTGTTACAGTCCACCAGCTGCATTACAACGGTAGTACTTCCAAGATCCACCGCCAATCCATAATGCTCCTTTGAAGTATCGCCTGCTTCGATCATCACTGCCTGCCAGCCCGTGCCGTCATAGGCCAGAGATACCGTCACCCTCCAGTCCGCCTTTTCACAGAGCGGATACAGCATCCGCATGACTTTCACCGACAGCCGCGCTTCTATGCCTTCTGCCTGCAGAGCCTTCAGGATCCTTTCCTGACAGGAAGCAGAATCCTCCTCAGACGGTGCGTCCAGTTCCAGATAAATTTTTCGGCTCAGTCCCTCTGCTGCCTTTTTTCTTTCCATGTCTGTCTCTTCTTTCTGTCTGTTTTATCCTTTGGTCTCATTCTCATCTTTACCGCGGGCAGATATCTTTTTTTCCATTACATGTACGTTCCAAGTCTGACCGTAGGGAGACCGAGTCTCTACTTCCTTGACCTGTTCATATCCGACTGCCTTCCAGAAAGCCATCGCTTTTTTGTTCTGATCCCACACACCAAGATGGATCCTGCTGTATCCACTCTGAACCGCCCGCTCTTCGATCTGGGCAAGGAGCGCTCTACCGATTCCTTTCCGGTGAAGCTTGCCGTCTACCATAAAAAAGTCAATGTACACCATATCTGCCTGCGGATATCCCTCCAGGGCATCCAGCACAGCCACCGGTCTGCCTCCCATCATATACAGTTCAAAATGAGTGCGGCTCTCCTGCACCAGCTGCGGTGATGTCAAACGGTCTCCGCTCACATCCTGCAGCTCCGGTTCCCTCCCTGCCACTGTATGAAAATACTTGGCGTTGGACAGATATATCTCATAGGCCTGCAGGATATCCTGATTCGTTTCTATTTTTTTGTGCTCAAATCTCCCATTAAAATCCATACCTTTTCCCCATTCTGCAATATTCGGCGGCATAATCCCCCAATTATGGACACCGTTCTGTTAGTATAGCACACTTTGGGGGATATCTCTACATAATTTTCAATGATACGATATATATCTATGCGACGCCCCTGACAGCTCTGGAATCCCCCGCGCAAACGCGGGCAGCGCCCGCATATGTCTGCGGGGAGGATTCCAGAACCGCCCGGGGCTGGTTTTCACAATCGGAATGTATCATCCATTCACATTTTTGAAATGCCTATGATTTTTGATGGCAAATATAAATGATTCAGAGAAAATATTTGCTGATAAATACGATTTTGAAGATGTTTTTTTCTTCTATTGTGATACTGCAAACCAGACATGTCAGGATAATTATAACTGCTCAGCCGAATTCGTTCAACCAGACAATTAAAACGAATAAATCAGATAATACGATATAAAGAACCGACAATCTCCTGCATCAATTATCTATCTGTAAACATTACAGACAAATGTAAGAGACTGCCGGTCACTGATTCTATTTTCCAAGTATTCACTGTAATACTATGCCAGGAACGGGACTACTCCCTCCGGTATTTCTGTATCTGTCCTGAGCTCCAGGGGTCTGGTCAGGTCCAGACTGAAGATTCCCATGATGGATTTTGCGTCTATGACATATTTGCCGGATACCAGTTCGAAGTTGCCGTCGATACTTTTTAATGCGTCTACGAAGTTTTTTACATTTTCTATACTGTTCAGTTTTACTTTACATGTTGCCATTATGCATTCCTCCCTGCAATGAATTATTATGCATTATCATGTAATACTATGAATACCCATGACTCTCCCCTGTTTTCGTTTCACAGGCATTATAATTCCATTTGCTGGAAATGGCAATGTGCATACTGCACAATTATCAAATGTTTTTTCGTCTTAACCCATCCTTTTTTTGTATATTTTACATAATTTTAAATTATTTCACATGTTTTTTACAGAAAATGAAAATCTGTCTTTTCTTTTGTTATTATTCCGCCTTTGAGTGTATGAGCCGAAAAGGTATATGCAGCAGATCCCGCAGCCTGTACAGCAGAAATGCCCCCAGAAAAGCACACAAAAATACGGACGGCACGATCAACGGAATGTAGATCCACCTGTCTTCAGCAGAAGGCACAAGTGACTTCAGGACACTGTATATCTCCTGATCAAAGATCCAGGACAGCAGATACAGTGCGAGGGAAACTTTGGAAATCTGTATCAAAGCTTCCTGTATCAGCTTCGGCCAGCGGTCAGGATACAGGTTCAAAAGCAGAATAAATAAAAGTACTGCTGTAATCTGATTTTCTCCTCCCCAGGTACTGTTGGATTCCCACTGAAAACTCAGACCGTCACTGCGGTAATAATTGTAGGCGCCGAACAGTATGACTGCAGCGGCAAACAGCAGAAGATTTTTCAGCCGGCTGATCCTGCAGCCATACTCTCTCAGATACGCACCGATAAAATAATAGGTGACCGGATACATGGCGGTAAAAAAGCCCGGCACCAGGCCATTGTATTTATCGGAAAGCACAGGTGAACTCCACCAGCCTTCTACGGTAAAATTAAAATTATTCAGCAGCTTCGGAAGCATGGTGAGGGCTGTCATAGTCAGTATCAGTATCTGCTTCTGTCGTTTGTCGGCCAGGCTGTGATAGGCCCCGTTCAGAAACGGAATCATCAGGAACAGTCCGATGTACATCTCAATGTACCAGGAGTAATTGGCTGCCTTGAAATCGAGAATATCCAAAATGGCACTTTTTATGGTCACATCCTGAGACTGTGCGAATTTTTTATACAGCAGACAGGCCACACTGGCCAGCAGATAGATCTCCACCGTCTTCCACAGTCCCCGGTAATAGGAAGCAGAAAGCTTTTTCTGCCACATCAGGTATCCGGTCAGTATCAGAAAAAGCGGCACGCACATCATAAAACAGGAACGGTAAATACACATCACAAACATCCCCGCGCCTTCCACAGGCACAGAATAAAATCCGGAATTCAGCAGGAAGTGTACAGACAGTACACTGTACACAGCCACACAGCGGATCAGATCCGCATTGAGATCTCTTTTTCTGTTCATCTTCTTTCCCCTCATTCCACCAGTTTCGCTTTCGGATAAACCCGATCCATCCGCTCATTGGGAAAATGGTCATCCAGATACTGCTCCACTGCACCGACGGGTTCCTGTCCTCTGTTTCTGGAGGAATATCTCATCAAAGCCGCAGATGAGATCAGCATATCGACCACCATAAATACAATTCCGATCCAGATCAATATCGTTCCGGTCCTCTTTGGAATACGCTCAATGAAAGAGGAAATGTACGGATAGATTCCCTTCAGCCAGACAACAGCTGCGATTCCCCAGAAGAAACAATAAAGCAGATTCACACGCCCGCCCAGATTAAAGGGAATCGCGCTGTAGTCCCAGAAAGACGCGCCAAACAGCAGCTCCGCGCCTACACTGCACAGATATTCATAAGCTCCTCCCAGAACAGTACCGTATATGAAAATATAACGGTCACTTTTGTCCCTGTACTTGTAAAGCATTGCCGTAAGCAGCACACAGCCGAATCCCCAGACTACACTGAACTGTCCGTAGACCAGGCTGCTGCGGCTCATCCAGTATCCCATGGTGAGCCGGCAGAAGATCATCTCCACGATATCCCCCAGAAACGCACTGATGATAAATACCGCAGCCAGCTTATAAAAACAGCATCCCTGCGCAAAGCAGGATTCTGACGTTGTCACACCCCTCTGTCCCTCAAGGATCTTATCCGTCTGAATATTGGGGTAGGATTTTTCAAGACGGCTCCGTACATAGCGGGTAATGGCATTTCC
>JAQXWO010000193.1 GCA_029225485.1 Lachnospiraceae bacterium | reverse complement strand
TCTATACCGGAGCAGTCTCTCTCGACGCATGTTTGAAACCTTCATCTGCCACCCGAGGATTCTGCGGCGTCCTGTATTAGTCAACTAAAGCACGATTAATTCCAGTATAAATACGATGACGCAGCATGACACTGCCACAGGGAACAGCCCTGCCCCCATCCATGCCAGAATGATACCGGCGGCCAGTGCCGCTGCTCCGGCAATGGGAGACTGAGTGGCATTAACGATGGCCGGGAAGGTCATCACAGCCAGGGTCACATAGGGAACGTAATACAGGAATGACTGCAGAAACTGATTTTTAATCTGACCGCGGATCAGAGTCAGCGGCAGGACACGGATCACAAAAGTAATCAGTACCATGATGGCAATATAAACATATGTATTATGTGACATAATCATTCTCCTTTCTGATCCTGTGGCCTGTCATGTACGGGAAACAGCAGGGCGGCAGCTGAGGAAATCACCACCGTCAGCAGGATCGTGCGGGTGCCGTCTGACAGAGAAGAAATCCAGGGAAGCACCGTGGCTGACCAGCTGGCTGCAAAACTGATGAGTACCAGACCGGCAACGATTTTATTCTGACGGGCCGGGGGTATGATGACAGCCAGGAACATACCGAAAAGAGCGACACTCAGAGCACTGACGACTCTGCCCGGAAGCATGTTTCCTGCGATGATGCCAAGAGCTGTCCCGCTGGCCCAGCAGGGTGAGGCGAACAGCAGAGCACCGAAGCTGTACCAGGGACTTAAAAATCCGGGTCGGGCGATCGAAATGCCGAAGATCTCGTCCGTGATCCCGAATCCCGTGAGCAGACGCAGCGAGAGAGGGGTATCCGGGGACAGCTTCTGGCTCAGGGCACAGCTCATCAGCAGATATCTGGCATTGGTGATGATCGTGATGATCACGATCTCCAGATAAGCGGCATTGGCGCCGATCAGAGAGAAGACCGCGTATTCCCCGGCAGAGGCATTCGTCAGCAGGCTGGCCAGAAATCCCTGAAAAGCAGTCAGTCCTGCGCTTCGTGCTGCGATTCCCAGGGAAAAAGCCACTGCAAAATAACCGGCGCCGATGGGGATTCCGTCCCGGAATCCGGCCAGAAGCGCCTGTCTGCCGCGGGATGTGGAGAATGTTTGTGTTGTGTTCTTATGTACTTGCATGATCATATTTCTTTCTTTCATTAATAAGCGGGCAGCCCTGTCTTAGAACTGCCCGCTTATTATAACACAGATTTCATGGAAGAAAAGAAAAATTTTGGAAAACCCGCAGATATCCAGGCTTTTTGTCAGAATCATAAGAAAAAGAACAAATTATTTTTTGCTCTTGCAGGACTCAGGCTCATATGTTACAGGCGCATCAAAGCCCGAAATAAATGCATAGAAGTATGGAATCTGCTTAGCGTGCAGTGCTCTCAGTCAGGATTCGTTTTCTTGTTATGAGGGATTACAGGTTTTTCAAATATTCTTCCACATTTTTATACTCAATTCCATTTTCCAATATGGTATCTTCACCACGATACAACACGCATCGTTTGCTGATATCACCAAATCGCCTGCTTGTCTGATTCAGCTTTTCTTCATCAATCAAATACTTGGTTTGTGCAGAAACAATCTGTTCACTGTGTTTTATTTCATAACATTCACAGGTATTTTCCTTAGAATCATAAATGACCATATCGTACTCGCCAACAGAGAATGTCAGTTTGAAAATCCGTTTATTCTTTTTAGCAGCTTTGTATGTTTCCAAAAGAACAATTTCTTCCATCATACGTCCACGTACTTCTTCCAAAATACGATCAGATACCATTTTCTTTTCCTGTTCACCTAAGGAAGCAAATAATTCATCTTTGGCTAAAGAGCATACAAGTGCCTGTGCCTGACAGTAACGCATGCCTGGCTGTGTGAAGATTATATTTTCCAATGGTTCTGCACTGGGAATCATAGTTTCATTTGGTACATCAACAATTAAATCAAGTGCTTTTAAGTATTCTTTGATTTCTTCTACGTGAGCACTTGTGATACCGATAGATTGCTCTTCCTGATTACGAATTTCAAGATAATCCATAAGACGTTTTGTCACTGCTTCTTTATCGATTCTATCCAGAATATCGGTACGCCGTTCTGGATCACGTTCTCTTCTAAGCACATCTGCTGCGGAACCTAAATCGTGTGATTTGAATTTTTGAATCAGGATACGGATTAAAAATCTATGGTTCATATCTTCGATGATTCGATTAATTGCACCGGTCAATTCACCTGTTTCATACAGTGATTGTAAATGTCTGAAATACCCGCCGTCCTGACAGCAGCTCAAAGAATGCTGAATATTTTTGCAGATAGCAGTATCAATATACCTTCTTGTAGATTCATCATCCCGGAAAGAAGCGTCTTCTGCATTTACATCGTTGTCATCAAAATCTAATTCTCCGGCACGGAGTGTACCACCATAACGAATATATTCATCAATGCTGTCAATTCCGAGCAAACGGCTGTGTTCTCTAAATGGAATAAATGTTGTGTGAATGGTAACTGCACGGTCATATAGCTCCTGATGAAGTGCAAACCAGAAACCAAGAGAATCTGTTCCGGATAAAACAATTTTCATTCCCTGTGCAGCGTAGATATCTGAAAATAATGCTGCAGAGTCAATAAAATCTTCCATCAAAGTAACTTCATCAATAAATACATTTTCATAGCCAAGTTCCTGTAATTTTTTCAAGTCACGGTTTATTGCAGCCATGGTGTCGTTTCCTTTGGCTTTCATGTAGGCAGTCTTTGCAGCCTGATCTGGTGCCATTTTTAAGACAGCCTGACGAAGCATAGTAGTTTTGCCGGTTCGCCGTAAACCAAATACGAGGCATATACGATCTGTTGTATCGCTGCTCAAATATTTTTGGAGTTGTTTGAAACAACCACGTTCTTTCCAGTTTCGTACACCTTTTGTCATAGCAATAAGACGATTGCCGATGACAACAGACGTTTCAAATGTTATCGGTGCCGATGTATCAACAATATCAAGTTTTTTCAATTCACGTAATTCATCCTGCAGTTGTTTTCGCCGCTCAACTCCTGCAAAAATCTGCTCTCGTTCGTCTTTTTTGATATATTTGCTCTTACTTTTTCCGTTTTCTGTCCATTGTAAATAAGGTTGTTCTTTGCCGTTTATTTTTTTTATATTGATAGAACCTTGTGGCAAAACAGCAATTTCATTTTCTAATTCTATCATTCGTTTGTTAATGTCCATATGTTCACCTCATTTCTTATAACCCATTATAACCCATTTTTAATT
The DNA here is from genome assembly GCA_029225485.1 of Lachnospiraceae bacterium. Taxonomy (GTDB): domain Bacteria; phylum Bacillota; class Clostridia; order Lachnospirales; family Lachnospiraceae; genus Choladousia. The sequence goes on along the minus strand of JAQXWO010000193.1, from coordinate 3,573 downwards.
CTATATCAATGGGTTATAATGGGTTATGGTGTCGAATACTTAAAATATAGGTATTGTTTGGAGTCAACCTCCAAAATGCTTCGCATTTCGTCGGTGAGGCGTATCCGCCAAATCAAATTTCAAAAACAGATACAAGTTATTTCGCATTCTCGCAGGACTCAGGCTCACATGTCACCGGAGCGTCAAAGCTCGGATTAAATGCATAGAAGTTCCGGGCATCCAGCTGCTCCTGTACAGAGCGCAGCGCTTCCCCGAATCGCTGGAAATGCACGATCTCCCTTGCCCGCAGGAAACGGATCGGATCCGCTACCTCAGGATCCTTGATCAGACGCAGCAGATTGTCATACGTTTTCCGTGCTTTCTGCTCTGCAGCCAGATTTTCAAACAGATCCGTGATCGGATCCCCGGAGGATTGAAACTCAGTGGAAGAGAAAGGCACATCGCCTGCGGCCTGAGGCCAGACGCCCACCGTATGGTCAGTGTAGTACGGCGCAAATCCTGATTTTTCAATCTCTTCCGGCGTCAGGTTCCGGGTCAGCTGATGGACGATGGTGCCGACCATCTCCATATGGGCCAGTTCCTCTGTACCCACATCATTCAACACCGCAGCCGTGATGCGATTTGGAGCTGAGAACCGCTGGGACAGATAGCGAAGAGAGGCGCCGATTTCACCGTCGGGACCTCCGTACTGGCTCATAATGATCTGGGCCAGCTTCGGATTCGGCGTCTTGATTTTTACAGGATACTGCAGTCTTTTTTCATAATTCCACATCAGCAGGCACCTCCTTCCAGTTCCCAGGGCCATGGCTGCCGCATCCACTCCCAGGACATGGAGCAGCTCTCATCAGCAGTGGCGATCGTCAGAGGACCGTAGGTCTCACTGTAGATTCGAAGCGCTTTTTCACGCAGCCGGTTGTTTTCATGGAAATACTGCAGAGCGTCCTGTTCGTCAGGATGAGTGTCCAGATAGAGCAGCATTTCATAGACCACGAAGCTGATCTTGTTGATGAAGCACAAAAGCTCTTCACGGCTGCCCGTGGGAATCAGATCCGAAACGGCTGCTTGTTTTTCTGTACATGGTTCCTGCATAGGCTCGCAGATGCATTCTCTGCGTGTTTCCAGTCTGGAATCACAGTTTTTATCGCTGTGAGGCTCCCGCCTGTCATCGCAGCGCCGCTCCATGCGCTCCTCCCGCCTGTCGTCGCAGCGCCGCTCCATGCGCTCCTCCCGCCTGTTATCACAGCTTCGTTCCGTACGCCGCTCCTGCATATTCCCGCAGTTCCTGCCCATGTGGTTCCCCTGTATGCCGGAGCCCGTATACCGCGTCATGCCGGATCTTTGGCAGTTCATACCCTGATTCATATTCCGGTTCACCGACAGGCACCTCCTTTTCCACAGAATGGTTTGTCAAGTTCTGGAAAGATCGTTCCGGCATGAAATCCCCGGCAGGCATCATACGTTCTGCCCCAGGACTGAGTCGGCACATATCCCATGGCGAGAGGTGCATCTGCCATGGCCAGATGATGATATATCTCACTGACGCGGCTGTTTTCATGTTTCCGGCAGCCGCAGTCTGAAGGAGTTCGTTCTTGCATATATGATGATCTCCTGGATTTTATGATTCATTTCAGGATATCATATGCAGAAAAATGGAAAATGTGATGAATGAACGGGAATGAAATATTCTGTCAGTAAATAATCAGAAAACTCCTTCCCAATTGGTCTCTTGACATATACTCCTTTAGGAGTATAATAACAGATAATAGAAGGGAGATGACACCATGATTCGAAAGCTTTACCACGGTTCTTCCACTGTGATTGAAAAGCCAAAATATGGTTTTGGCAAGAAATACAATGACTATGGTCTTGGATTCTACTGTACCGACAGTCCGGAAATGGCAAAGGAGTGGGGTGTTTCTCAGGATAAGAGCGGCTATGCCAATTGTTATGAACTGGAATGTGACGGATTGCAGATTCTGGATTTGAATGGTCAGGAATATTGTATCCTTCACTGGCTGGCAGTTCTTCTGGAAAACAGAGAATTTGATACCCCTTCTGGACTTGCATTGGAGGCAAAAGAGTATATACTCTCAAATTTTGCTGTTGATTATCAAAAGTACGATGCTATTATTGGTTATCGGGCGGATGACAGCTATTTTTCCTTTGCTCAGGACTTTATAAATGGCACGATTTCCTATCGTCAGCTGAATAATGCCATGCATCTGGGTAAACTGGGGCAGCAGTTCGTACTGAAAAGCCAGGAGACCTTTCAGCGAATTCATTTCACCGGGTTCGAAATTGCAGAAGCAAGTGAATGGTACGCCAGAAAGATGCTGCGGGACAAATCAGCCCGTCGGGAGTATTTCAGTGTGGAACAAAATCGCCGCCAGCGTGGAGATCTGTACATTACACAGATGATAGATGAGGAGATGAAAGCCGATGATTCACGCCTACGATAAAGTATACCTGGAAAAAGCCCGTACTGTTCTGGGGCGTATGATGGATTATGCGGTCTATGATCTGCAATTCGATCTTGCAGAATTTTTCAATCTTTTCGTGACTACCGGTATCGCAGAAAGGTTTGGACAGGGAGATTTTTCAGTAATCGCTGGTATGTCCGGTGTAGAGCTTGCCTGTTATGTATTGGAGCAGTCCGGTATAGCCGGGGAACGCATCAGACCCAACTACACGACCGATCGCAGTGAGGAATACTGGTGCGGCTGGGCAATGGCTTATTATCAGTGGGAAACAGCTCTTGAGTTCGGGGAGATCGTTCGCTATGTACCGATCAAAACGATCCTGAGTCTGTATTCCCCTTATCACGAAATGGATATCAGGCAGTTCTGTGACAGGATGAACGAACTGTACCGTTTTGCCAAGCCGGAAACAAATCTGAAATGCCTCCGGCAGAAGACCGGCTTCAGCCAGCGGCAGCTCTCTGAAGTGTCCGGTGTGCCGTTACGCACCATTCAGCAGTACGAACAGAGGCAGAAGAGTATCAATAAAGCTCAGGCTGAGTATCTGGTCAAGCTGGCGAAAGCCCTGTGCTGTCATGCAGAAGATCTGATTGAGAAAGTTGAATGAGGAGACACAAAGGAGCATTATGCAAATCACAAAATCACAATCACAGGCGATCACCCATCAGAAAGGACCGGCTATGGTGCTGGCAGGTCCCGGCTCGGGGAAAACGCTTGTCATAACGAATCGCACTCGATATCTGATCGAATCCTGCAATATAAATCCGGGAGAGATACTGGTCATTACCTTTACCAAAGCAGCGGCGGCCGAGATGAAAGAACGGTTCTCCCGGATGTCCGATGCCCGGGGAGTGACCTTCGGCACCTTTCACGCAGTATTTTTCGGGATACTGAAGCACGCCTATCACTATACGGCAGCCAATATCCTCCGGGAAGAGCAGAAATACCGGATCCTGTCAGAGCTGGTGCATGAGATGCACCTCGTCATGGAGGATGAAAAAGAATTCCTGTCAGGCCTCGTGGCGGAGATCAGCACAGTAAAAAATGAGCGCATGGATCTGGCACATTTTTACTCCAGTGTCTGTCCGGAGGATTC
>JAQXWO010000192.1 GCA_029225485.1 Lachnospiraceae bacterium | reverse complement strand
CGGAATGACGAGGCGGGGCACCTGATTCAGGCTTTTCGCGCCATGGTAAAACAGCAGAACCATCTGGTCAATGAAGTCCTTTATGCGAAAATTGCATGTCAGGAATACGAAATGCGCATTCTGCAGTCGCAGATCAATCCTCATTTTCTGTACAATGCCCTGTCTCTGATCAGCGGAAGAGCCCTGATGAGAGGACAGGAAGATATCAGTCAGGTGGCACAGCTGCTGTCCAGCTTTTACCGGACTCTGCTGAATAAAGGAAAGCCTGTTGTGACCATCGCCGGAGAGCTGGAAAATGTAAAATCTTATATTGCCATTCAGCGCATGATGCATTCTGATTCTTTTGATGTTGTGTACGAGGTCGATCCGGAGCTGCTGGGATATACGATGCCAAACATGCTGCTTCAGCCTCTGGCAGAAAATGCGATCCTCCACGGGCTGGACAACAAGGAGACGCCGGGCAAGGGAATTCTGACTATTTCCTGTTATCGTGACGGGGAGGATATTCTGTTTAAGGTCATGGACAACGGAATGGGCATGACGGAAGAACAGTGTAAAAATATCATTCTGGAAGACAGCCGGGGATATGGAGTCAAGAATGTGCATCAGAGGGTACAGCTGTATTTTGGACAGAATTACGGCCTCTCGTATTACAGTGTGATGGGCAGAGGCAGTTATGCGCTGCTGCGGATCGGACAGCATTCTGAGAAAGAAAAATAAGATGACAGATATTTGTCTTGTATTACTCAAATATAGGACAAAAATACAGATAAAAACAGAAAAACTGTAGAAAATGATACGGATAATAAGTTTGTTTTATATACGAAAGATACAAATAAATGTATAATAACAGTATCATATTTGGTGATATATAATAAAAAGGAGGATGAACAAGATGAAGAAAAAGACACTGAGCATGACGCTTGCCGTAGCGATGGCAGTCTCCTGTGCGGCTGTTGGCGTAAGTGCAGAAGAGGAAAAGGTTACAATTACTCTGGGACGTCACACGACCACCAACCCGATGCTTCCGGAAGGACAGACCTATGAGGATAATGCTTACATTCGTATGGCAGAAGAAGAGCTCAACATTGATATCGTGGATGAGTTTGAGGGATCAAATGAGGATTATACCCGTCAGGTTTCTCTGGCAGTATCAGCCGGTTCCATGCCGGATGCCATGAAGATCCTTACTCAGGCTGAGCTTCGGGAGCTGTATGAAAACGATATGATCATGGATCTGACAGAGGTTTATGAAGAGTATGCCAGCGATGAGCTGAAAGCGAAATTTGACAGCTATCCGGAAGGACTGGGACTGGATCGTGCCATGATCGACGGACAGCTGATGGCGCTTCCGGCAGCAGGCGGTGACTGTGCTCCGATGATCTGCTTCGTCCGTCAGGACTGGCTGGATGAGCTGGGCATCACCATGGATGAGGATGGCGACAGAGTCGTTTCCTATACGGAAATTATCGATGTGGCAAGACAGTTTATGGCAGCTGATCCGGAGGGAACAGGCAATCCGGTAGGTATTTCTGCGATCCCGGATCTGGTGTGGTACGAAGGAGAAGGCGCATGGGGACTGAATTTCATTTCAAACGCCATGAACGCATGGCCGCAGACCTGGTACGAAAAAGACGGAGAGGTTGTATGGGGCTCCACAACTGAAGAAACAAAAGAATGGCTGAGATTCTGCAGCGATCTGTATAAAGAAGGTGTGCTTGACCCGCAGATCGGTACAAGACAGTGGGATGACGTGACAGCTCTTATGACAAACGGACAGTTTGGATTTGCTTTTGGCGCAGGTCACACACCGAGCTGGGGGCTTGTAAATGTTTACTCTCTGAATCAGGACTGCAAATATAAAGCATTCCTCGTTTCTGATGAGAATGGCGTGGTACGTCACAAACACTCTGACTCTGCTCAGCAGGGTATGGTGGTAGTCAGCAAAGATTGTGAGCATCCGGAAGCTATCATCGAGATCGCAAATCTGTTCTATGGAAAAACATCTGAAGAGCAGGCAGCTCTGAAAGAAAAGTATCCGGAGTTCGCAGAGTATGAGGATGTGCTTAAGGTAGACCATTCCTGCCGTCCGTTCAATATTAATGTTACCTACTACACCAGTAATCTGGATGACGCTGTTATGCGTGACAAGTATTTCAAGGGTGAGGTTACCATTGAAGATGTAGAGGCATACAAGGAAAGTCAGCGGAAGACGGTGGAAACCATCGAGGCATATATGAGCGGCGAAGACACGGCACCGGCAACATGGGCAACCTATACAGCTTCTTATGAAGCATACTCCCTTGTCAAGGTACTGGACGAGTACGAAAAGGCAGAATGGATCACTCCGCTGTTCCCGTCTACGACAGATACCATGAAAACAAACTGGGCAAATCTGGAAGCGCTTGAAGCGGAGACATTTGTAAAGATCGTCACAGGTGCAGTAGATGTTGATGAAGGATTTGACGGCTTTGTAGCTCAGTGGAAAGAGCAGGGCGGAGATCAGATCTGTGCAGAGGTTGCAGCTCAGTTAGGAATTGGCTGATTGGAGATCAGATATGATTGATTCAGGCGGGCAGCTGTATGGCTGCCCGTTTTTTTGAACTGATATGAGAGGAGGAAGCATTTTCATGAATAAAAAGAAAGTATCATCAGTGAAGCGGGCCCATAAGAAAACACAGCTTTATTATCAGAGTATGGTAATTCCGGGGATGATTTTTCTGCTGATTTTCAATTACATTCCCATGGCCGGCCTGATTATGGCATTTCAGGATTTTATACCGGCGAAAGGATTATTCAGGTCAAAATTTGTGGGCCTGAAGCACTTTAAGTATATGCTCAGTCTGCCTGATTTTTCAAGGATCGTGAGAAATACACTGTTCATCTCTCTGTCCAAGATTATCCTGGGCATGATACTTGCTATTGCTTTTGCCATTCTTCTGAATGAGATCAAAAATAAGTTACTGAAAAAGAGTGTGCAGACGATTGTTTATCTTCCGCACTTCCTGTCCTGGGTCGTACTGGCGACTGTGGTGACGAATCTGTTCAATCTGGACGGTTCCATCAATGCGGTACTTTCCAATCTTGGTCTGGAAAAAATCAATTTTCTCGGTAATACGTCCGTATTTCCGGGCCTGATCATCGGCACGGATGTATGGAAAGAATTCGGTTACAACTCTATCGTATATCTGGCGGCTATCACAGCCATCGATCCGGGGCTTCATGAGGCAGCGGCCATCGACGGCGCCTCATGGTGGAAACGGGTATGGCATATTACGATACCGGGTATGCTGCCGATCATTCTTCTGATGACAGCAATGAATCTGACGAACGTGCTGAGCGCAGGATTTGACCAGATCTACAATCTCTATTCCCCGCTGGTGTATTCGACGGGTGATGTACTGGATACATATGTATACCGTATTGGTCTGGTGAGCAGACAGTACAGCTTCGGTACAGCGGTCGGACTGGTTCGGTCTCTGATCGGTATGATTCTTCTTGTAACCTGTAACAGGATCACCCGCAGGGCCACCGGCCAGAGTATCTACTAGGAGGTGTTATTGTGCTTGATAATAAAAGTGTAAGTTCAAAAATCAGAAATACAGTCATTCATCTGGTGGTTATCCTTCTGGGAATGGTGTGCCTGTTCCCGCTGATCAATATTGTGGCGATCTCTTTCAGCGGAAGTGCAGCCGTGACAGCAAACAGAGTGGGGCTGCTGCCGGTGAATTTCAATACCCTTGCCTATGAAGAGATCCTGAAGGATAAGCAGTTCTGGGTGTCATTCAGAACTTCTGTGATCCGTGTGTTTGTCTCTCTGATGCTGAATCTGTCCCTTGTCATTCCGATGGCATACGCCATGACGAAGACGAACAGAGAGTTCAGGGGAAGAAATATCTATATGAATCTTCTGATCTTTGCCATGCTGTTTAACGGCGGTATGATCCCGAATTTTATCTGGCTTAGAAGTCTTGGAATGCTCAATTCCATCTGGGCTCTGATATTTCCGTCAGCAGTCCCGGTATTCAGTGTGATACTGATGATGAATTTCTTCAATGGCATTCCGAAAGCCCTGGAAGAGGCGGCCTTTATCGACGGTGCAACTCCCTATCAGGTACTGTTTCAGATCATGGTGCCCTGTGCGAAGCCCTGTGTGGCGACCATTTCTTTGTTCAGTATTGTGAACAACTGGAATGATTTCTTCAGCGGACTGGTATACATGCAGAAGATCGAGCATTATCCGATCATGACCTATATTCAGTCTTTAAGTGTGAATATCCAGGCTTTGATCGAGCAGGGAATGATGAATCAGCAGGCGATGGAAACCATGGGAGATCTGTCCAACAAGAATCTGAATGCGGCTAAAATCGTAGTTGCAGTTGTTCCGCTTCTGATTATCTATCCTTTCCTTCAGAGATATCTGATTACAGGTATGGTCATGGGATCAGTGAAACAGTAAAAGAAGGAATTTACCCTTGCATGTTTCGGATTTTTTCATTATGCTATAAATATGTGCGACAGGACAATTCACTTTACGCTCATGGCTGCGAAACAGCCACGACAGTATGATTGCAGGAGAATACAAGATGGAAAAGAAGAGAATCCGTCTGATCGCCCTTGATCTGGACGGGACACTGGTGGGCAGTGACGGAATGATATCAGAGGAAAATCAGAATGCGATCCGGGATGCCGTACAGGCGGGAAACGATGTGGTCATCTCAACCGGGAGACCCTATGCGGGAGTACCTACGGACCGATTAGAGCCGCTGGGGGTACGCTATGCGATCACAGCCAACGGAGCAGGTGTTTACCGCATTCCGGAAAAAGAGTGTCTGTTTTCTGCCTGTTATGACTGGAAACTGGCCAGTGAGCTCCTGCAAAAGCTGATGGAGTACCGGGTTCATTTTGATGTATTTGTAAATGGAAATGCCTATAGTCAGAAAGCTTTTCTGCCCATGATCGAAGAGCGGCTGGGACTTTCTGAGGCGGGGAAGCACTATCTGCTGACCACCAGAAGATTTCTGGATGACGCGGTGTCTTTTATTGAGGAGACCCGGGCGCAGGTGGAGAAGATCACCGTCAATTTCTGTCCTCTGGGGGATGGAAGACATGAGGATTATGAGCAGGTATACGATCTTTTGTCTTCGTATCCTGAGATCACGTTTCTTTCCGGCGGTTCTCACAATCTGGAGATCACAAGAGCGGGAGTGGAGAAAGGAATGGGCCTCAGGTATCTGGCGGATCTTCTTGAGATCCCTCTGGAGGAGACGATGGCCTGCGGTGACACTCCAAATGATCTGAATATCATGAAAACAGCGGGAGTGGCTGTAGCCATGGGAAATGCAGACCAGGAAGTAAAAGAGCTTGCGGATTTTGTTACGCTGACCAATGATGAGGACGGGGTGGCGTATGCGATCCGAAAATATGTGCTGTCATGATACGGAAAAGGAAGGACATGAATAAAATGAGACTGGAACGGGTAAGAAAAGCGCTGGAAGAAAAGAGGATCACTTATGAGTATTCGGAAGAGGATGGCTGTGGAAGCCTGGATTTTCTGTTCCGGGGACTGAAATATCATGTGTGGGAATATCATGATGATATCTGGGGCGCTGAGACCAATATTTTCCATGCCGGGCGCAGCGAAGATCTGGAAGGCGATTATGAGGAAACGATCGCCGCAGAGATCCTCAGCTGGCCAGATATGATCATGTGAGATGTTCTGTGATCACTGGATGCGGGGAAGATTCCAGCGATAATGAGCTGCCAGAAGGCGGATCGTGATGACGGTACCGGCTCCCAGGAGCATGGCTGCGATCTTCGGCACATTGAGATAGAAAAACAAAAATACCAGTGTACCTGCAAGGGATGCGACTGCGTAAACATGCTTGACGAAAATGTAAGGCATCGTGCCGGCCATGATATCCCGCAGCAGTCCGCCGCCTACGCCGGTGATCACCCCCACAAAGCACAGGAGAAAAGTATTTTTAGAGTATCCTGCCTTGATGGCCGTGTTCATGCCGACAACAGTGAAGATCCCCAGGCCCAGCGTATCAAAGAAATTGATGACCTTGTCATACCAGAGCATAAAATTTCCGGAAAAGATATGCCTGCGCAGATGCATCAGGGTGAAAATGATCAGGGACGTGATGATGGCGATCAGCGCATATTTGTAATCGCGGAACATGGAAGGAGGGTTTATTCCGAGGATCAGATCCCGGATAACCCCTCCGCCGACTGCCGTAGTCACGCCCAGTATAGCTACTCCGAAAATATCCATGCGGCGCTGAATCGCCAGCATGGCCCCTGAGGAAGCAAAGGATATAGTCCCCAGGATCTCCATAATAAAAATGACATAATCCGAATAATCCATAATAAAACCCTCAGCCGGGAGATACCGGCATATCTGTAATTTCTGATACTCAGAAAATTTTATCACAGGCAATATGCTTATGCAATACTTTTTCCTGAAACAGATGGGGGTCACTGCTCAGGCAATGCTGTTTGCCTCAGGCCTGTCCACTCGTGCTGCCTCCGTCCCGGACAGTCATGGAACATTTCTGCCGGTGCAGGACATGATATGTCCTTTCTGGTCAGACATGTTCCATGGCAGTCCGTTACGAGGTCAGACGTGTTGGACAGGCCTGAGGCAGGCAGCTGGTTTTCGAACAGACACGAGCAGGAGCAGTATGTATACAATAAAATATACTGGAATTACGGATTAAAAAATAAAAATAATGATTGACATCCGTGGGAAAGTATGATAGTATTAACAACCGTAGCGATGATGTAACTTGCTTACAGAAAATTGCTAAGCTGCTGTGGCTCAGTCGGTAGAGCGTCGCCTTGGTAAGGCGGAGGTCACGGGTCCGATTCCCGTCAGCAGATTTTTTGTTGTCTATTTTACAAGACTTTTTGACACATGGTAATCAAAAAAGTAACTAAACCAGTAATTATTCATGTTATATTAGACAAATGAAAGGAAAACTCGTATACAGGTACTTCAGACACATAAGTAAGTCTATGAACGTTACTATAAACTGTTTGTAGGCTTTTTTTAATGCCCGAAATAAAAAAGATAAAAGGACACATTCTACACCATAAAATCGCTATACAGGCATCTGAGAGCGTTATATGGCAAAATAAAATGTTAATTTCATTTGGAAAGCCGCAATGATAATATAGGGGAATAAAAATGTATCCACACGGTATAATAATACGATATTTTAATATTGTATACATTTCTTACCTTGTATACTTGTATTTCATGATGCAATAAGATATTCTGCGGAAAATGTGGAAGAGGAATTGTTATAATGAATATAGAAAACCTACGTGTGAAACTTTACGAGATAATAAAGCGGACGAAAGAACTGAGCATAGCTTCATTTGTAATTGAATATGATTCAGCGGATCAGCTGCTGATTGAACTGACAAGCGGCGAAAAATTCTGGATTACCATCGCCGAGGCAGATGACTTCGTGTAACTACAGCTTCTGATCATCTTCAGATGGAATATAACAAGCGATATCATCAATACGGCAATTCAGGATCCGGCAGAGATCATTGATAGTAGTGGTGGTCAACGGTTTGTTTTTACGGAGCTTATCAATGGTTGCACTTGAGACGTGATGACGGTTTATGAGCGTATATGTAGACTCAGTAGAATTTTTTAGTGTATTCCAGAACGGCTCATAGTTTATCATGTATCTCACCTCTGTTATTGTAATTACTTGGTAAAAATAGAATAAATTATAGTTGTGATATTGACTATAGTTATTAAAATGACTATAATTTATGCAAAATCAATTTGTGCAAAGATGGGGGGAGTTACAATGGAAGATAAAAAAATAAAATTTACGGACGAGCAAGCAAGGAGACTGCATGAGTTATTTACGATGTCGGACTTTGACTTTTTTGATAAATATTTGGATGATATGCCGCTGGAGGAATTGGCTGCGTTTTTAAATGAGTTCCCAGATTTTTTAAAGTAAATGATAAAGGCTTAGTCAGGATATAGAATCTTGATTAAGCCGTATTTTTTGTCTATTCCGGTATCTGCCAGTGCAGCAGAGAAAATCAGCAAGAAATCCGTGACACTTATCAAAGGTCAGAGTACAACACTGAAAGTCACCGGAACCAAAGAAAAAATAACTTGGTCATCCAGTAAAAAAAGAGAGCAGCGTGGCAGCGAAAGCAGAATTAGTATAGCCTATATGATTATCTGTATAAGAATGGGTATCGGGATGTGAAAAGCGTATCGTTGGAGAGTTATAAAATTTATGCTGAGGAGAAAAAAGCGGAGATTGTACTGGCAGTGGACAACAGAGACAATTTAACCGGAATTATTGTTGTTGAGGTGAGCGCAGAGATAGATTTATCCAGATTATCACTTTACACATATGCTAAACGGAGGTAAGTGAATGATAATGGAATCAATTGAAAAACGTGTTTTAGAAAATATATTCGGAGATTTTGTAAGCACCTATAAATGAGCATATAGCAAATATTGCACAAAAATAAAGACATCCCCTAATTGATACGGTATAATTGCAATAACCACAAAACAATGTACACGTATCAGAAAGGGGATGCCCATCGCAAATAGTATACATCATTCTAATGAAATTTACATTTATTCTAAGCAGTTAAAAAGTGAGCCTATGAGCGGTAAGTAGATCGTTCACAGGCTTTTTAAAACCCCTCTTGACGTACAGAAAATTGTACCGTATAATATAAGTACAGAAAATTGTACTGAACAGGAGGCGGTAAGATGCTGGCGGTTAATTATACAAATCTTCGTGAAAATATGAAAAAATATATGGATCAGGTGACTGATGATTATGAAACGTTGATCGTTACCAGAAAAGATAATAAAAATGTGGTGATGCTCTCAGAGGAAGCTTACAATAATCTCATGGAAAATGTCTATGTCCTTGGAAATAAGGCAAATTATGACTGGCTGATGGAATCGAAAGCTCAGCTGGAAAATGGAAATCTGATAAAGTGTGATCTGGATGAGGGAAGCAATGAATAAAGTGTTTACAGAAAATGGATGGAAGGATTACGTCCACTGGCAGACGGAAGACAGAAAGACTCTGAAAAAGATCAATACTCTCATTGATGATATCTGCAGAAATGGAAATGAAGGAATCGGAAAGCCGGAGCCGCTGCTCGGAAATCTGTCAGGATTCTGGAGCCGCAGGATCAATGATAAGGACAGGCTGATCTATAAGATTGATGACGGCAATGTTTATATCCCGGCCTGTCGTTATCATTATGGTGACAGGTGAACATGATATTTTGTAGAAGTGAGGCGTGAAATGACAGAAAATCTGATGATTGTAGCCCGTATCCGTACCCCTTTCAAAGAGAAATTCGGGATTCCGAGGCAGAGCGGGCTGGTGCCTTCCCTGAGAGGGGAGATTCATTTTGAGGGACAGTTCCGCAGTCCTGACGCGGTGCGGGGGATTGAGGAGTATTCTCATCTGTGGCTGCTTTGGGGTTTTTCTGAATCCAGAACAGATAAGGTGCATCTGACGGTGGCCCCGCCCAGACTGGGGGGGAAGGAGCGCAGAGGGGTATTTGCGACAAGGTCGCCGTTCCGACCCAATGGGATCGGGCTTTCCAGTGTCCGGCTGGAGGAAGTGAGATATGATGAAAGCGGGAGTCCTGTCCTTACAGTGTCCGGTGCAGATCTGCTGGATGGCACCCCGATCTATGATATCAAACCATACCTTCCCTATACAGACTGCCATCCGGATGCCCGGGGAGGATTCGGGGAGGCACATAAGAGGGATGGGATTGCAGTCGTGTTTTCGGAAGAACTGAGACAGAAGCTGCCGGGAGAACTGCAGGATACGGTCTTTGAAGTGCTTTCCCAGGACCCGAGAGCTGCCTATAATAAAAAGCCGGATTATGTGTATGGCATGAGCTTTGGCAGCTATGACATTCGTTTTACAGTGGAAGAAAATGTGCTTACGGTAAAAGAGGTCACAGATAAGAGAGAGTCTGAATGGAAAAAAGTAAAGTAATAAAAAACAGTCGTCCGTCATAAGGCAGGCAACTGTTTTTCTGCTGAGATTCATTTTTTCGTTACTGCTCCATTTGCCGGCCCATAAATCCGGCGGCACACTGGGCAAGCACCTGTTCCGTTTCACCCATCTTCCGGCGGCTGTCACGGCTGCGCAGGATGACGGAGCCGATCACATCCCCTTCACACAGGATGGGACTGATGACCTGGGGCAGGCTGTTTTCTGCATCATCGTTTGTGATGTGCACGTAGCGCTTGCTCTGGGCATCCGTCAGCACATGTTCCCGTTCATTCATGACTTCTTCCAGTTCACCGGTGACGGGGGCGCCGATGGTCTCCTTGCGGATCCCTCCGGCAGCAGCGATGACCTGATCCCGGTCTGTAATGCAGACTCCGTGACCGGATGCGGAGGCCAGAGCTTCTGCATATTCTTTGGCAAAGCTGCCGAGCTCCCCGATGGGGGAATATTTTTTCAGGATAATCTCACCTTCCCGGTCTGTAAATATTTCAAGTGGATCAGCTTCGCGGATCCGCAGTGTCCTGCGGATCTCTTTGGGAATCACGACGCGGCCCAGATCGTCGATTCTTCTTACAATTCCAGTCGCTTTCATAAAAACTCCTCCATTATACAGTTCAAACTTATCGGATGTATTTCATCAGCAATCCCGCTCCGCTGTATCCGGAGCAGGAATCATCTGTTACTAGTATCTGTCAAAGGAGAAATTTTATGCATGTGGAAACGGACTGGAAGCAAGCCGTGTTTTGCGGGCTATTCCAGCTTCAGTGATTCACGTCCCATCTGCTCCAGCAGATCATTTTTGATCTTGAACAGACGGTTGGAAAGATCCACATAGACTTTATGAGGATTTTCGAATCGCTGGGTCTCTTCCCAGAGCGTTTCTTTTTCATGGATGCAGTAATCACGAATCTCCATGACGGAAGGAGAAGTGTATACACATTCGCCTTTCAGGAATACCGGTACCATCAGAGAACGCAGGGTGTAGGAACCGCCGCGGATCTTGGTCTTTTTCCAGGTCTCCAGCGGATCGAAGAGAATCAGGTCCTCGGATTCATCATATACTTCATCCTCCAGGCAGATCAGGTCAGCGCGGATCTTCTGAGTCTCCTTGTCGTAGATACGGAGGATCTTTTTGTTTCCGGGATTTGTGATCTTCTCGGTGTTCTCCGAGAGCTTGATCTTGGGGATAAATTCTCCTGTAGACGGATCCAGGACAGCGGCCAGCTTGTAGACGCCGCCGAAGGCCGGACAGTCTTTGGAGGTGATCATGTTGGTGCCCACACCCCAGGAAGTGATGGCGGCACCCTGCATTTTCAGGCTGCTGATCAGGTATTCATCCAGATCGCTGGAGGCGGAAATGATGGCATCCGGGAATCCGGCGTCATCCAGCATCTTCCGCGCCTTTTTGGACATGTAAGCGAGGTCGCCGCTGTCAAGACGGATGCCGTAGCCCTTCAGCTCGATGCCGGCCTGGCGCATTTCTGTGAATACGCGGATCGCGTTGGGTACGCCGGAGCGCAGCGTATCGTATGTATCCACCAGCAGCAGGCATGCATCCGGATAGAGCTCGGAATACTTTTTGAATGCGGTGTATTCATCCGGGAAGCTCATGATCCAGCTGTGTGCATGAGTTCCCTTGACCGGTACATCAAAGAGCTGGCCCGCCAGTACGTTGGAGGTACCGATACAGCCGCCGATCATGGCTGCCCTGGCGCCATAGATACCTGCATCGGGACCCTGGGCGCGGCGCAGACCGAATTCCATGATGCCGTCACCCTGTGCAGCGTGTACGACACGGGCGGTCTTGGTGGCAATCAGGCTCTGATGGTTGATGATATTCAGGATGGCTGTCTCCACCAGCTGTGCCTGCATGATAGGAGCGATCACCTTCAGCAGCGGTTCGTAGGGAAATACGATGGTTCCCTCCGGAATCGCGTAAATATCGCCCTCAAAGTGAAAATTCTTCAGATAATCAAGGAAATCTTCATGGAAAATATGAAGGCTGCGGAGATACTCAATATCCTCGTCGGAAAAACGCAGGTTTTTGATATAGTCAATGACCTGGTCGAGGCCGGCTGCGATCGCATAGCCGTTGTCACATGGATTTTTGCGGTAAAATGCGTCAAAAATAACAGTTTCATTGGAATTACTTTCGAAATAGCCCTGCATCATGGTCAGTTCGTAAAGATCTGTCAGCAGAGTAAGATTCATCGTACTCATAAGGAACTCTCCTTTATCTGTTTGCTTATACTGAGTGACTGTACACCAGTAAAATTACTGTTAATACAGTAGTATACCATATTTTTTCCATTTGTGTCGGTAATTATGAAAGAAAAATAAGAATTTATTGACAACCATGAAAACGGCTGATATGTTAAAACGAAGGACAGTTACGGTGAGATTCAAAGAGGAGGAGCGGGATAGAGATATGAAAAGAAATGTCAGTCTGGAGGAAATTTCAGACGGAAAATTATACGATGCGAATGATCTGGTGAAAGCGGACTGCGGAGGCTGTGCGGGCTGCAGCGCCTGCTGTCATGGAATGGGGAATTCCATCATTCTGGATCCCATGGATGTGGTGCGGCTTGCGGAAGGGACCGGAAAGAC
Source organism: Lachnospiraceae bacterium (assembly GCA_029225485.1). GTDB lineage: Bacteria > Bacillota > Clostridia > Lachnospirales > Lachnospiraceae > Choladousia. The sequence continues at coordinate 10,873 of JAQXWO010000192.1, read as the reverse complement.
AGCCGAGGGTCTGCTGGCAGAAGGATATCTGGAACTGAACGTGGTAGACGGAATTATTCTTCCCAATCTGAAGATGACCGGAACTGCAGAAGCCTGTGCATTTCTGAGTCCGGAAGGAAGATGCAGCATTCACCCCTTCCGCCCGGGCATCTGCCGTCTGTTTCCTCTGGGCAGGTATTATGAAAAAAATACCTTCCGTTATTTTCTGCAGACCCATGAGTGTCCGAAGAGCAACCGGACGAAGATCAGGGTGCGCAGATGGATCGACACGCCGGAGCTGCAAAAGTACGAGACATATATCTCTGACTGGCATTATTTTCTGGAGGATGTGCAAGGCTGCCTGGAGCAGATGGAGGATGAAACAGAGGTCAAAAATGTGAATCTGTATCTGCTGAAGCTGTTTTATCTGAAACCCTACAGCGGCATGTCAGATTTTTATCAGGTATTTTATGACAGACTGAAGCAGGTGAGGGAAGTGTTGGGAGCTTAGTTATAGACAGAAAAATATACTTGCATTTCAGTAGTACGATAGGTAAAATGTCATTACGGTGAGAATTATTTTGATGAAAATACAAATGGGAAAGAGGAGGGCATTTTTATGCAGCTTTTGGAGGATAGAATCCGCCGGGACGGAAAAGTCAAAGAGGGGAACGTACTGAAGGTGGACAGTTTTCTGAACCATCAGATGGATGTCAGGCTGTTCCGTGAGATCGGAAAGGAATTTAAGCGCCGTTTTGCCGGCGAGGAGATCAACAAGATCCTGACGATCGAAGCATCCGGGATCGGTATTGCCTGTGTGACGGCGGAGGAGTTTGATGTACCGGTGGTGTTTGCCAAGAAAACACAGACGAAGAATATTGCGGGGGATGTGTACACCACGAAGGTAGAGTCATTTACTCATGGCCGCGTGTATGATATTATTGTTTCCAGAGAGTTTCTGGGCGAAGGAGACAAGGTACTTATCATTGACGACTTCCTGGCAAACGGCAAGGCGCTGGAAGGGCTGGCAGAGCTTGTGAAGCTTTCCGGGGCAGAGCTGGTGGGAGCCGGTATTGTGATCGAAAAAGGCTTCCAGATCGGCGGTGATCTGATCCGTGCCAAGGGGATTCATCTGGAGTCTCTGGCAATTGTGGAGAGTATGAATGACCAGACAGGTGAGATCGTATTCAGGTAAGAACGGACTGATTTCAAATAAAAAGACAGGAACAGAAGAATTCCCGGCACAGTAGTATGCCGGGGATTTTTTATGGAATAAAGGTTATATGAAATATGGTCAGACGCGAGGATTTTTCTCATAATACAAGCGTTTTTCCTCGTACATCTGCCCGTCGGCCTCACTGATCAGCTCGTTGATCCGGCCATTGCACCGGGGCCGCCACACACATCCAAGGGACATGGAAAGGTCGCAGCGGGGCATGCTTTTGCGCAGTGCTTCTACTTTCTGAAGGAATATATCTTCGGGAATATTGCGGATCATGACCATAAATTCATCTCCGCCTATCCGGTACACGCTGTCTTTGGGAAAGTGCTCCAGCAGACAATTACAGGATCGGATCAGCAGATCGTCTCCGGCCAGATGGCCTTTTGTGTCATTGATCTTTTTCAGTCCCAGTACATCACAGTAGAGAATGCCGATGCTTTCGTGGGGATGGATTTCAGTGATGGACTCGTTCATTTTGTGCCGGTTCAGCGCGCCGGTCAGCTGGTCATAATAGGAAAGGGTTTCCAGCCGGCGTACCAGATCCCGTCTGCGCAGAATGGACACGATGAAATGTCCCAGGACATCAAATATGACTGAAATATGGTTTAAAAAATTGGCAGGCGGATTGTCCACACCGTAAAATCCAATGATCTTTTTCTGGAAAACAAGGGGGCTGGCCACCAGAGAATGAATATTCTGAGGTTTCAGGATCTCATATGCCCGGGGATTTTCCTCACGTATGGATTCCAGATCGCGGATCAGGACATTTTCGTTTTTCAGAAAACTCTGGTACCAGACTTCAACCGTCTCATAAGGAACATTCTGAAGAAATTCCTTCTGGGGAACGGATCCGTGGGCACACCACTCATATGTATTATCAAAGGTATGCTCCGGAGTCTCTTCAAAAATGTAGACACGTTCACTGGAAAGAGACTGTCCCAGATACTGCATCAGAACCTGCAGAGACTGTTCCGGGGCAGGAGCGGAAAGCGCCAGACGCAGTCCTTCATTCAGAAGCGCTTCGTTTGCCGTGAAATCCTCAATCGCCCGACGCTGCTGCTCCTGCACACTGATATCGATGGCAAGCTCCAGGCGATACCGTCTGCCATCCTTCACGATCATGGTATCCTTCAAAGCAAAGGTTCTCTGCACAAGAGGATTGTAATACTTCCACTCATAGAATTCGCCCGGCCGCAGGCGGGCATTGGTACAGATCGGGCATGGTTCAGAACAGCCCTGCAGCACCTGATAGCACAATTGCCCCTTAAGAGATTCCAGAGAGGGGACATGGTGTGCTTTTCTGGCACGCTCATTCATATATACCAGCTCATTGGTGTCCATATCAGTCACGTACACGACTTCATTCATACGTTCAAAAAAATTCCAAAAATCGTTCATATGTCTGTACTCCTGTTTTGTCAAATAGTAACGGACCCGTGCATCATTTTATTTCACGTCTCATGCGTTCTTCTATGGCTTCTTTAATGTAATGGTTCACCTTTTCACCGGCAGCGTCAGCCGCTGCCTTGATCTCTTCATATTTTTCCTTCGGGACATCAAGAGGGATACGCTTGAGCTTTTCTTTCTGATAATGGTACAGATAATCTTTGCGCTGTGCAGACAATGACATATGTCTACCTTCTTTCCTGTCTGAAATATCTGTATTTCATTATATCATGAAAAATGAGTTATGTACATATCTTTTAAGAGTGTGTTATACGATCTTCGGGAAATTTGGATGTTTATTGTCGGCGCGGCTTTGATTCGCCTTAATTACTAAAAATATCATTTTGGGTACGGCTTGATTTTTCGCGCCATCTGTGTTATAGTTCAACACGTTGCAAGAACCACGAAAATAAGGTCGATATGGGGCTTGCCGCCGATTCCCGGCGTAGGTCATATACCCTTGGTATATGCCTCCGCGGCATTCGTCAGTTGTCCATGCGAGCATGGCTGCCTGATTCATTGCTGCGCGAAAATGAATCGAGTGTTCGAGACCTTCCACTCGTAAAACAAAACTAAAGGAGAACCAAAAATGAAAAATGAACAGAAAAAAATCACGTATCTCGTTCATGCGGCGATGATCGCTGCTGTCTATGTGGTGCTTACCTATGTCTTTGCGCCATTCTCTTTCGGAGAGATCCAGGTCAGGATTTCAGAAGCCCTTACTATTTTACCGGTCTTTACGCCGGCGGCAGTCCCGGGATTATTTGTGGGATGTATCATTGGAAATATTCTGGGCGGCTCGATTCTGCCGGATATTGTGTTCGGAAGTCTGGCCACTCTGATCGGAGCCTGCGGCACCTATCTGCTGCGGAATAAAACCAGATATCTGGCTCCGGTACCGCCCATCGTGGCCAATGCACTGATCGTGCCCTTTGTGCTGTATTATGGATATGGGGTGGCTTTGCCGATTCCCTTTATGATGGCAACTGTGGGACTGGGGGAGGTGCTGTCCTGCGGGGTACTTGGATTGATCGTATATCAGGTGCTGGCGAAATACAGACATGTGATTTTTCGCCCGGCAGTGAATCAGTAAAATAAAAATAGAATAAAATGATTGGAAGAAGACAGTATCGCTCCGCTGCACTGACCGGAGCGGGGCTGTCTTTTTTTGCGCAAACTTGTATGTGCAGATTTTGTCCAGACAGACATGCAATGTAATATTTTGCATATCGGAGTCCAAAACTGCTTTTTCTGTAAAGTGGAAGATGATTGATGGTATATTTTTCGAATACTATTCCAGCAGATCCTGATAGCTGGCATGCAGTACCTTGGCAAGTGTTTTGAGTTCGATGTCTGTGACGAAGCGCTGTCCGCTTTCAATTCGCTGGATCGCATTTTTATCAATGTCCAGTCCTTCCACCTGCAGCATATCTGCCAGCATTTTCTGTGATGTCTGACCGGGCAATTTCTGCCGGTAAGCTTTTACCTTTGCACCGCACAGATTATTCCGTCCGTCTTCTGCCCTGTTCTTGTACATAAAAACCTCCGGCCTTTTTCTTCTGGTAATTGTGTGACATTCAGTGGTTGTCAGTAATCTGAGTATATGATAAAATTGTAAAAAGTTGACATCTACTAAATGTCACAAAAGTAATAAGGGCGGTGATGCTTTTGAAGAGTTATGCGAGGAGTGTTTTTTGTCTGATTTTGTTTTTGATGCTTCTGTATTTTACATGCGGAGGAGAACGGTATCAGATCTGCAGCCAGTTCTCCTTCGGGGGCGGGAACTACCGGCAGACAACGGTGAATGTAATCGTGAACTGGAATGCACGGGTGGAGGAAGTCGTGGAGGAGATCATGAGTGAGTATGTCCGTGTGAATGCGGATAACTGTGCGGATGAAGTGATTCTGCGGATGTACCGAAGCAGGAATGCCCTGAAAAAAGGGAACTATTTTCAGGAGTATGTTTTGGCAATATAGTGATAGTATCCAGCCATTTTGTTATAGTCAGAGAGATAAAAAGTCTGTATGATTACAGAGATATTTTATCGGACGTATACAGGGGCGTATCAGAATAGTTTGGGCCTGCAGGGAGGGCTGCGCCACTGCATGGAAGCGTATCTGCAAAGGTGGAAATGGATATGACGAAAGATCTGACCAGCGGTTCTCCGCTGAAATTAATTCTTGGCTTTGCGTTTCCGGTATTTCTGGGAATGCTGTTTCAGCAGTTCTATAATATGGTAGATACTATGATCGTTGGAAAGTTTCTCGGAGTGGAACCTCTGGCGGGTGTAGGATCTACCGGTTCTCTTAATTTTATGGTGATCGGTTTCTGCATGGGGATCTGCAATGGCTTTGCGATTCCCATTGCGCAGAAGTTCGGAGCGCGGCAGGAGTCTGAGCTGCACAGGTATGTGGCCAACTGTGCCTGGATCTGCATCCTGATCGCAGTGGTGCTGACAACGGCTGTGGCTGTACTGTGCAGGCCCATCCTGCATCTGATGGATACGCCGGACAATATTTATGATTACGCATATCATTATATTTTTATTATCTTCTGCGGAATTCCATTTACGATTTTATATAATATGCTGGCGGCTATTATTCAGTCACTGGGAGACAGCAGGACACCGGTGGTGTTTCTGGCCATTTCTTCTGTGACCAATATTGTGCTGGATATTGTATTTATTCTGGTACTGGGCATGGGAGTGGAAGGGCCTGCTCTGGCGACGGTGATCGCCCAGGCTTTTTCCGGCCTGATCTGTCTGACTTATGTGAGAAAGAAGTATACGATACTGCGGATGAACCGGGAGGAAAGAAAGTTCCGGGGCAGATACATCGGAAAGCTGTGCTATATGGGGATCCCCATGGGACTTCAGTACTCTATCACAGCGATCGGCAGTCTGGTGATTCAGACAGCGGTCAACGGGTTTGGCTCTACGGTGGTGGCTGGAGTCACGGCTGCTCAGAGGATCAACTGTTTTATGGGCTGTCCCATCGAAGCGCTGGGAGCTACCATGGCGCCCTACAGCGGACAGAATATGGGGGCCGGCAGGATCGAGAGGATCGGTCAGGGAACCAGGACAGCCAGTCTCTGCGGATTTGCGGCTGCCTTTGTCCTGCTGGGAATTGATATTCTGTTTGGAAAATCACTGGTCATGCTGTTTCTGGATGTGCCGGATCCGGAAGTGATCCGGTACGCCTACCAGTTTATTGTGACGACCGCCTGCGGATACTGCCTGCTGACACTGGTCAATACGGTACGTTTCACGATTCAGGGTATGGGATTTTCTGTATTTGCCATTACCTCAGGCGTTCTGGAAATGATCGCCCGAAGTCTGGCAGGGCTTGTAGTGGTGCCGCGGATCGGTTTTACGGGAATCTGCCTGGCACATATTATGGCATGGATATTTGCGGATACATTTTTGATTCCGGCCTTCTTTTACTGTAAAAAGAAGGTATTGCGTGCTCATGGACAGGCATGAGAGAGGGATTTGAAAGATTTTGCTGCAGGATTGCCTGTGGAAAAATGCGGGGATTTGTAATAAAAACGCAAAAAAGTATAACAGAATTCGCAAGAATTCACTTGTGATTCTTCTTGCTTCGTAGTAAAATAGACAGTAAATAGGGCATGAGCCGTTTACCTTTTGTGTATTTTGTGCGGTTACTAAGGCAAAAATTTGACCAGAACTGTTGACAGGACGTTCAGAACGGCAGGAGGGAAGCGTTAACAGAACTATGAAGAAAATGTTATTTATCTATAATCCCAGATCCGGCAAAGGCCAGATCCGGGGATCACTGTCAGCAATCATTGAGTGTTTTTCAGCTAATGATTACGATGTGACGATTCGTGCTACTCAGGGAGTGAAGGATGGAGAACGGATCGCGGAGGAGCGGGCAGGTGAATTTGACCTGGTGGTCTGCAGCGGCGGAGACGGTACGCTGGATGAGATCGTGACCGGCATGATGCGGTCGGGTGTCAGAAAGCCCATCGGCTACATCCCGGCAGGCAGTACGAATGATTTTGCCAACAGCCTCGGCATTCCTAAGTCTATGGAGCAGGCGGCGGAGGCGGCAGCGAAGGGAGCACCCTTTGCATGTGACCTGGGCAGATTCAATGATGATTATTTTGTGTATGTGGCTGCATTCGGCATCTTTACGGATGTCTCCTATCAGACCAGTCAGGAATTGAAAAACATGCTTGGCCATGCGGCTTATCTGCTGGAAGGCATGAAGCGGATGGGTACTTGGAAAAGCAGCCATCTGACGGTGGAGAGTGAGGAGTATTCTGCAGAGGGCGATTTCGTGTTCGGCATGATCACAAATTCTAACTCCGTAGGAGGTATAAAGGGAATCTCCGGTCATAATGTGGAGCTGAATGACGGACTTTTTGAAGTGCTGCTGGTACACACGCCTCAGAACCTGATCGAATGGCAGGAGACGATCACAGCGGTGCTTACGAAAGACACACAGAGCAGGCGGATCGAGATGTTCAAGACACGGAAGATGCGTATCCTGTCAGAGGAGCCGCTGGCCTGGACCAGGGATGGTGAGAATGGCGGAGAGCATACCTGCGTGGAGGTGGAGAATCTGCAGGAACGTCTGGATATCCTCGTGGAGGAGGAGCCTGAGGCATCTCAGGGCAGCATTGTCCAGATATAGACAGATGATGTCAGTGAAAAAGATACCAGACCCTGGTATCCTAATATAAATGATACAGCAGCGGCAGAAGTGGCCGCCGAAAGGAGAAAGTATATGTTATATGCAGGCGTAGATCTTGGTACATCCGCAGTCAAACTGCTTCTGATGGATCAGGATGGAAAAATTCAGAAGATCGTTTCCAAAGAGTATCCGCTCTATTTTCCGCATCCGGGCTGGTCAGAACAGAAGCCAGAGGACTGGTACGAGCAGACAATGGCTGGACTGAAAGAGCTTCTGGCAGACTGCGATAAAAGTCAGCTGGCAGGTATCAGCTTCGGTGGACAGATGCACGGTCTTGTGATTCTGGATGACCAGGATCAGGTCATTCGTCCGGCAATCCTGTGGAACGATGGACGTACCTATGAAGAGTGTGATTATCTGAATAATGTGATCGGAAAGGAAACACTTTCCAAATATACGGCTAATATTTCCTTTACCGGATTTACGGCTCCCAAGGTACTCTGGGTCAAGAATAAAGAGCCGGAGAATTTTGCACGGATCGCCAAAATCATGCTTCCGAAGGATTATCTGGCCTACAAGCTGTCAGGCGTGCACTGTACGGATGTGTCAGACGCTTCCGGTATGCTGATGTTTGATGTAAAGAACCGCTGCTGGTCCAAAGAGATGCTGGAGATCTGCGGCGTCCGCGAGGAGCAGATGGCGAAGATTTTTGAGAGCTACGAAGTGGTAGGCACCATGAAGCCGGAAGTAGCGGCAGAGCTTGGCGTACCGGAGACCGTAAAGGTCATCGCCGGAGCAGGAGATAATGCTGCGGCAGCAGTCGGCACAGGTACAGTAGGAGACGGTATGTGCAATATCTCTCTGGGTACCAGCGGTACGATCTTTATCTCCTCCGACAAGTTCGGTGTGGATAAGTTTAATGCACTGCATGCTTTTGCACATGCAGACGGACATTATCATCTGATGGGATGTATGCTGAGTGCGGCTTCCTGCAACAAGTGGTGGATGGATGAGATCATCGGCACCAAGGATTACGCAGGAGAGCAGAAAGCAATCACGAAGCTGGGCGAGAATCATGTATATTTCCTGCCTTATCTGATGGGTGAGCGTTCCCCACACAACAACCCGAACGCAAGAGGTACCTTCATCGGCATGACCATGGATACCACCCGCGCAGATATGACTCAGGCAGTGCTTGAGGGGGTTGCGTTTGCGCTTCGTGATTCACTGGAGGTAGCCAAGGCACTGGGCATCAGGATCGAGCGCACCAAGATCTGCGGCGGAGGAGCAAAGAGTCCTCTGTGGAAGAAAATTATTGCCAATGTACTCAATCTCAAAGTAGATGTCATTGAGAGTGAAGAAGGCCCCGGACTTGGCGGTGCGATCCTCGCGGCAGTCGGCTGCGGAGAGTATGCGTCAGTCAAGGATGCTGCGGACAAGCTGGTAAAGATCATCGATACCGTAGAGCCGGATCCGGAGCTGGCATCAAAGTACGACGAGCGTTACGCACAGTTCAGGGAGATTTATCCTGCATGCAAGCCGCTCTTTGATATTATTACAAAATAGTACAGAGAGAAGCTGCCCTGGCGGACTGCTTTCGAAGAAGGCGGTCTGGTGACAGCGGATATTCTGGACAGATTATTTTAGAAGGAGGTTTTACCCATGGAAATTAAGAAAGTAACAGATGCCGCATTCCGTAAGTATGGACGTGTGGTAGAAGGAATCGACTTTTCAGGCCTGGTTGCGAAGCTGGCTGAGACACCGCTTCCGGCAGATGTAGTATATGAGCCCTCTGTTCCGGAACTGGAGGCGCTTCCGGTATTTGAAGAGCTGCAGACAAAGACCTACGGTGAACTGCCGATGCAGATCGGGTACTGCAACGGAAGCAACTACAAGCTCAACGCGCTTGAGTATCATCGTTCCTCAGAGATCAATGTAGGCGGTACAGATGCGATTCTTCTGGTAGGCTGGCAGCCGGATGTGACGGATGATTTTACATATGACACATCAAAAGTAGAAGCATTTTTCCTTCCGAAGGGAACAGCTGTGGAGCTGTATGCCACTACACTGCATTATGCACCCTGCAGCGCATCAGAGAGCGGATTCCAGGTAGCCATCGTGCTTCCGAAGGATACGAACCTGCCGCTGGAGAAATCCCATGAAGGCGGTGAGGATGCTCATCTGACAGCCCGCAACAAGTGGCTGATCGGACATCCGGAGGGAGGACTTCCCGAGGGATCACCGATGGGACTGATCGGAGAGAATATCGATATCTCTAAATAATAAAGTAATTTTGCAGAGACAGCCTCCAGAATGCGTTGCATCTCGTCAGAGGGTGTATCTGTCAAATATAATTTTTAATGGTTGCACCGGCTCCTTCCGGAGCCGATGATATACAGGATTCAAAAGCATTTATCAACAGGAGGAAGAAAGAAATGAACAACATTCCCAAAGTAAAAATTGGTATCGTTGCTGTCAGCCGTGACTGTTTCCCGGAATCACTGTCAGTAAACAGAAGAAAAGCACTGGTAGAGGCTTACAAGGCAAAATATGATGAGACCGATATCTATGAGTGCCCGATCTGCATTGTAGAGAGCGAGATCCATATGGTACAGGCTCTTGAGAACATCAAGGCTGCAGGCTGCAACGCTCTTTGCGTATACCTTGGAAACTTCGGACCGGAGATTTCCGAGACACTGCTGGCTAAGCATTTTGACGGACCGACCATGTTCGTAGGCGCTGCTGAGGAAACAGGTGACAATCTGATCCAGGGACGTGGTGATGCTTACTGTGGTATGCTGAATGCAAGCTACAACCTGAAGCTTCGCAACATCAAGGCATATATTCCGGAGTACCCGATCGGTACAGCAGCAGAGTGCGCAGACATGATCAACGAGTTCGTTCCGATCGCACGCGCTATCGTTGGACTTAAGAGCCTGAAGATCATCAGCTTTGGTCCGCGTCCGCTGAACTTCCTTGCATGTAACGCACCGATCAAGCAGCTCTACAATCTGGGCGTTGAGATCGAAGAGAACTCAGAGCTTGACCTTTTCGAAGCATTCAACAAGCACGCAAATGACCCGCGTATCCCGGATGTTGTGAAGGATATGGAGGCAGAGCTTGGCGAAGGCAACATGAAGCCGGAGATCCTTCCGAAGCTGGCACAGTATGAGCTGACACTGCTTGACTGGGTAGAGCAGCACAGAGGATACAGAGAGTATGTGGCAATCGCAGGAAAATGCTGGCCGGCATTCCAGACACAGTTCGGTTTCGTTCCGTGCTATGTAAACAGCCGTCTGACAGGCCGTGGTATTCCGGTATCCTGTGAAGTAGATATCTACGGCGCACTTTCCGAATTCATCGGTACCTGCGTAAGCAACGATATCGTAACACTGCTTGATATCAACAACACCGTTCCGGCTGATATGTACGAGTCCGAGATCAAGGGTAAATACAACTATACACACAAAGATACCTTCATGGGCTTCCACTGCGGAAATACCTGCTCCAAGAAGCTGGCAGCATGCTCTATGAAGTATCAGCTCATCATGGCAAGAAGCCTTCCGG
>JAQXWO010000191.1 GCA_029225485.1 Lachnospiraceae bacterium | reverse complement strand
GGATGAGCATAAAGCGAGCCGATGGAATCACTTGTACGGCAGACCTGCCAGAAAAGCAGTGAAATCCGGAGTTCAACTCCGGATTTCAAGTGAGTACTGTTTGAGTGAGCTGGCATCAGGCCAGCGAGCGAGTTACGAACGGCTGCTTTGGCGGCAGGCCTGGCGTGCTTAGTGATTCCCGGCGCAGCGTACCGGCTCATCCGCCCCGCAGCAGACCCGTAAGACGTATGTTCGATACCCTGGGCAGCCAACTGCCGCCTCTGCGGCGTCCTGTATATGAAATCGCCAAACACAAATTGATGAACAAAAGCCCTCTTTTGTGAAATACCGCATACTATCTGCTGTAATAAATTTATGATAATTTAAGATATAAAAAGTTGCATTTCATGTTTCCCCGTGCTAAAATAAATCCTAAGCATTATTTTTCTGATGATTCTATGCGGCATCAGCCGTGTCACAGCTTCTGTATTCATTTCTGGAAATCTTAATGCTTGGGATCACATTCACAAAGAGCAAAGAGATTTCACAGGACAGATGCAATGCCTGGTCAGAATGTTATGGAAATCTCCTGCACCATAATTGTAAGGAGGTTACATATGACAGTTCAGAGCCGGCATTCTGTGCCGAACCGGGAGTACAAGTCACGCATGTTTGTCCGTATCTTTGAGGATAAACAGAAATTATTGGAACTTTATAATGCAGTCAGCGGAAAACATTACAGTGATCCGGAACTCCTGACGATCAACACACTGGAGAACGCGATTTACATGTCCATGCATAATGATCTGTCGTTTTTGATTGATTCCCGACTTTCACTGTATGAGCATCAGTCCACGCAGAATCCGAATATGCCGGTACGTTTTCTGATTTATTTATCAGATCTGTATGCATCCATGGTAAAAGGAAAAAATCTGTACGGAACCAGAATGATTCCGCTTCCGACGCCGAGATGTATTGTGTTTTACAATGGTCATGCAGAGCAGCCGGATCGGGAAATCTTATATCTCTCCGATGCGTATACAGTAAAGGATGGGGATTATTCCCTGGAATTAAAAGCAGAGGTGTTGAACATCAATGCCGGACACAACCGGGAACTTCTTGAGACGTGCAGGACACTGGGAGAATATGCCGAATATGTGCGCCGTGTGCGGGAGTATACCGGAGAGATGCCCATCGAGGATGCAGTAGAGCGTGCCATACGGGAGTGCATCGCAGAGGATATCCTGAAGGAGTTTCTGGAGCAGAACAGAGCGGAGGCAAAGGCCATGAGTATTTATGAATATAATGAAGAAGAGCACATACGCATGGAGCGTGAAGACGCTTTTGAGGATGGACGAAAAGCAGGTTATGAATCAGGCGTTGAGGAAGGCCGGAAGCAGGAACGGATGAATACAGAGAAAGAGAAACGACGTGCAGAACAGGAAAGAGAACGCGCAGAAATGGCAGAGTCAGAAATACAACGATTAAAAACAGAATTGGAAATTCTGCGTATAAGGAATGACTAGAACATAAGAAATACCAAAAGCAGGTGATTGGTCATTTGTCTGATGCACGGATGCATCTGTTTCAAAGGGACGAATTTCGCAGCTCATGCATAATGAAGCTGAAACTCTTTCAGCAGAGAAAATCCCGTTTCCCGGCGTAATATATATGAAACAAACAGGCGTATGCTGTTTCCATTTGAAAGACAGACCCGGGCGGGTCAGGTATACTTCAAAGCAAACATTTGGCGGGCGCTTTTAATGGAGGCGAGATCGCCGCTTACGAAGACTCGGCGCGAAGCCTTTGCTGAGCGGCGTTAGTCGCAGTTAGCGGAAGCTTGCCGGAGTGTCGCCCGCGTTTGCGTGAGGTATGCCTGACCCGCCCGGGGCGTCCTGTATATGAAACAGACAAACACAAATTTTGTTTTGATATGGATTCTGTCTCCCTGATGTGCTAAAATAAGCGCGATATTTTGACTGCTTATGAAAGGACTTAATATGAATATTTCTGTGAATACAAAGATGATCACTCTGCTGGGCACTCCCCTCTCCCAGTCTTTTGCTGCCAGAATGCAGAACAGGGCTTACGAGGCTGCCGGTCTGGATCTGTTTTATTTTTATACGGAGACGGATCAGGAGCATCTGGGAGAGATTGTGAACGGACTGCGCTACATGCATGTGGCAGGCTTTGCAGTGACGAAACCAAACAAGGTCAAAGTGCTGGAATATCTGGACGAACTGCATCCGCTGTGCCGGAAAATGGGTTCGTGCAATACGGTGGTACGGACACCGGATCACCGGCTGATCGGATACAATACGGACGGCGCGGGATTTTATGCTTCCATCACCAAAGAAGGACACGTACAGACAGAGACATCCACCTTCTTCTGCATCGGCAGCGGAGGCGCCGGACGGGCCATCTGCTCCGTCCTGGCTTACCACGGTGCCGCCAGGATCTATATCACGGATCTCTTTGAAGCTTCCTGCCGGGAGCTGGTTCATGATATCAACACAAGCTTTGCCCCGGTGGCGGAATTTGTCCCCGCGGGAGACTTTTCCCGCATCGCCGGATGCGATGTGGTGATCAATGCCAGCGGGATCGGCATGGGCGATTCCATCGGAACCACTCCCATGCCCAAAGAATATGTCCGGCCCGGGCAGCTCTATTTTGACGCCTGCTACAATCCGGCCCGGACAGAATTTCTGAAAAATGCGGAAGAAAAGGGCTGCCGCGTCCTGAACGGACTTGGCATGTCCCTGTACCAGGGAGCCGCCCAGATCGAGCTGTGGACCGGGCAGAAGGCTCCTCTGGAAATCATGCGTCAGGAACTGCTTGCCATTGTTTCAGAAGAAAAAAATGAAAACACGAGACTGTGAACTTGCCTTATTTGCCGTGATACATTTTTTCAAATGTATCCTCATACTCCTGACTGCCTAAGATCTTCACAGGAATCCGGTACCGTCCTTTCTCTCTGCCGTTTACCCGCAGTACTGCCGAAACAGGATCCAGTACCTGATTTTGTCTGCCTTTCACATACAGGCTGACTTCTTTCATCGTTCCGTTTTGATCCTGTGGAAACGGATGTTCAGAAAGCATCACACTCTTCTCATCCC
>JAQXWO010000190.1 GCA_029225485.1 Lachnospiraceae bacterium | reverse complement strand
AATACGTGTAAATTTGTGGTGATTACCACTCCTATGCTGGTTGTGACAGCTATGGGCCTTGCCATGCTGGCAAACAGAGGGACACGCATGAAGAAGTCTCTCCGTATTGCTTATTATCTTCCAAGTATTCTGTCCGTATCGGTAGCTTCCTTTATCGCGAAAAATGTATTTTCTCCGTATACAGGACTGCTCAACGGACTGCTGCATGCATTTCATATTCTTCCGTCCGGCACAGAGATCCAGTTCCTTCAGGATACGAATCTGGCCTGGGTATCGGTTACCACGATGACGACCTGGTGGACCGTAGGTTTCAGTATGATGCTCTTTATCTCTGCTCTGCAGGATATTCCGAGGGATATTTATGAGGCGGCGGCTATCGACGGAGCGTCAAAACTGCAGGTACTGACACGGATCGAGATCCCGCTGATTAAATCTACCACCTGGCTGGTATTCCTGCTCCAGATGATTGCCTGCTTCAAGGTATTCGGACAGATCGATCTGATCACAGGCGGCGGTCCGGCAAACTCTACGAGACCGATCATTCAGTACATCTACGAAACAGCGTTTGAGAAGAACAAGATGGGATATGCAGCTGCCATGTCTTACGTTTTGTTTGCGATTCTGCTGGTTCTGTCCCTGGTACAGCAGTTTATTCAGAGAAGAGGTGAAAAGTCATGATGGGAAGAAAAAAGACTGCCGGATATTATATATTAAATATTGTTTCGATTGCAATCGCAGTTATTTTCCTTCTGCCGATCGTCTGGGCATTGTTTGTATCGCTTCAGACAGAGGGGCAGCAGATCAAGTCTGTGTTTGACTGGTTTAAACCTCCATACACCTTTGAGAATTACCCGCAGATCATGTTTGACACATCAGTTCCGCTCTGGTTTAAGAACAGTCTTATCATTGCGATAGCTACGACGGCTCTGACGATCCTTTGTTCTGCAATGGCGGCTTATGCCCTTGCCAAGATTCCGTTTAAGGGGAGCAAAGTATTTTTCATGTATTTCCTGATCGGTATGCTGGTTCCCGGTGAGGCAACGATCGTACCGCTGTTCATCACTGCAAATAATCTGAACCTGATCAATACTTTGCCGGGTATGATTCTCCCTGCGGTGGCAGGTTCTATGAATCTGATTATTATGGTGAATTTCTTTAAGGGACTGCCGGATGAGATTATTGAGTCTGTGCGTATTGACGGAGGCGGTGAATTTACAATTTTCACCAGGATCGTACTTCCTCTGTCGAAGCCGATCATTGCAACTGTTTGTATTTTCTCCTTTGTCGGCAGCTGGAACAATTACTTATGGCCTCTGCTCTGTGCAATGAAGAATGAAATGTTTACGCTGCCGATCGGTATCCCGACATTCGTAAGTACCTACACAGTGGATTACGTAGTACCTATGACGGCAGGTATGGTTGCATCTCTGCCGATGATCATTATGTATATTCTGTTTGAACGTCAGATCGTGGCAGGTATGATGACAGGCGCTGTGAAGGGATGATGCAGGCAGGATAATAAAAAATTATGGAGGAACTTGAGCTATGAAGTGCTATATCAAAGACTATCCGAGACCTCAGTTCGTGCGTCAGGACTGGGAAAATCTGAACGGAACCTGGGATTTTGCGTTTGATGACGCAAATCAGGGAGAAAAAGAAAGATGGTATCAGGAATTCAAAGGAGAGCTGAAGATCCAGGTGCCCTTCACCTATGAGACGAAGCTGAGCGGGATTCAGGATGAAAAACGCCATGACAATATCTGGTATCACCGCACGATCTGTGTGGATGGAGAGAAACTGAAGGACAATCGTTTCATGATCCATTTTGAGGGCTGTGATTTCCATACGAAGCTGTGGGTAAACGGACAGTATGCCGGAGACCATAAGGGCGGCTATGCGAGATTTTCCTTTGATATCACGGATCTGCTGAAGGACGGGGAGAATGAACTGACGGTAAAAGCAGAAGATTCCTTTGATGTACAGCAGCCCAGAGGCAAGCAGCGCTGGGAGAATGACAATTTTGCCTGCTGGTATGTACAGACCACCGGCATCTGGAAGACAGTCTGGATCGAGTATGTGCCGAATGTACGCCTGGACAAAGTGAAAATGACACCGAATTTCCATGACGGCGCGCTGGAGCTGGAGTATGAGGTCGAAGCGCCGGAATGCGAGCTGGGCGGAGATCTGCTGGTAGCGGCTACCGTGACCTTTGGTGATGTCCTGATCAGCAGGACGCTCACAGCAGCGACGGAGGCTCATGTGACTGCGAAAGCAGATGTCGTTTACAAGGGCAGCAACAGTTTTGAATGGGGTGTGCGTCCCTGGAGTCCGGAATCCCCGAATCTGTATGATATTACCTTTGAAGTGATAAAGGACGGCAAAGTGGTGGATACCATCGGTTCCTATTTCGCCATGCGCGAGATCCGTATCGACGGGCCGAATATCCTGCTGAACGGCAGACCGCTGTATCAGAGACTGATCCTGGACCAGGGCTACTGGAAAGACTCCCATCTGACACCGCCTTCTGAGGAAGCGCTGATCGAAGACATCGACAAGATCCACGAGCTGGGCTACAATGGCCTGCGCAAGCATCAGAAGACAGAGGATGAGCGTTTCCTGTACTGGTGTGATGTGAAGGGGATGCTGGTATGGAGTGAAATGGCTGCGGCTTACCAGTATACGGATGATGCAGTAGAAGAGTTCACTCATGAGTGGCTGGAGATCGTAAGGCAGAATTACAATCATCCCTGCATCATCACCTGGACGCCGATCAATGAGTCCTGGGGCGTATCCATGGTCAAGACAGACCGCACTCAGCAGCATTTCACGGAGATGGTGTACCATCTGACAAAGAGCATCGACAAGTACCGTCCGGTCATTGTCAACGACGGATGGGAGCATACGATTTCAGATATCCTTACGCTCCATGACTATGAAGAACGGGGAGAGATTCTGAAAGCACGTTATACACAGTGCAAAGATGAGATTATGACAGATCAAGTATTCCACTGTGGACATCACAGTGCGATGGCAAATGGCTTCGAGTACAAAGGCCAGCCTGTGATCATCAGCGAGTATGGCGGAATCGCATTCTCCGGAGGCGCAGAGGGAGAGTGGGGTTATGGAAATACCGTAGCGACCAAAGAGGCATTTATCGACCGCTTCGACCGTATCACGACAGCCGTAAAAGAGATCCCGTACTGCTGCGGTTTCTGCTATACACAGGTATCCGATGTGCAGCAGGAGATTAACGGACTGATGGATATGGAGAGAAACTTTAAAGTAGATCCGGCAGTGATCCGGGAGATCAACGAGAGAAAGATCGGATACTGGAGATCTTTCATGTAATGTAAGCATATGGGATGTAGTAAAAACGTTACAAAATACAATGTAGGGCAGCGGAAGCTGCCCTTCTTTGACAGAAAACCTGTCCGCACAACCTTGTTTTTTCATGGTGCGTGTGCTATGATGGGATGAGTTTCCGATGCTGTCTCCTGTATAGCCGAAAGGCAGAGAAATTATGTCTGTAAGAGACGGCGCGGGTGAGCAGAATTACTGAGGAGGATCACATGGAAAAGGAAAGGGAATGTGTTTCAAAGAATTTTATTGAGCAGATTATTGATAAGGATCTGGCGGAGGGCCATTGCAAGGCTGTCTGCACCAGATTTCCGCCGGAGCCCAACGGCTATCTTCATATCGGACATGCCAAGTCCATTCTTCTGAACTACGGACTGGCAAAGGAGTATGGCGGCAAGTTCAATCTCCGCTTTGACGATACGAATCCTACGAAGGAGAAGACCGAGTTTGTGGATTCTATTATTGCAGATGTGAAGTGGCTGGGTGCCGATTTTGAGGACCGCCTGTTTTTTGCATCCAATTATTTTGATCAGATGTATGAGGCGGCTGTGAAGCTGATTAAAAAAGGCAAGGCATTTGTCTGTGACCTGTCAGCGGAGGAGATCCGTGAGTACCGCGGCACGCTGACTGAGCCGGGTAAGGAGAGCCCTTACCGGAACCGCAGCATCGAGGAGAATCTGAAGCTGTTTGAAAATATGAAGAACGGCATGTATGAGGATGGTGCCAAGGTGCTTCGTGCCAAGATCGACATGAGCTCCCCGAATATCAACATGCGTGACCCGGTGATCTACCGTGTGGCGCGTATGTCACATCACAATACGGGCGATAAATGGTGCATCTATCCGATGTACGATTTTGCACATCCCATCGAGGATGCTATCGAGGGTGTGACTCATTCCATCTGCACACTGGAGTTTGAAGATCATCGTCCGCTGTATGACTGGGTGGTGCGTGAGCTGGAATATGAGATGCCGCCGAAGCAGATCGAGTTTGCCAAGATGTACCTGACCAATGTGGTGACAGGTAAGCGGTATATCAAGCGTCTCGTGGAGCAGGGCATCGTGGACGGCTGGGATGATCCCCGGCTGGTGACCATCGCAGCTCTTCGCCGCCGCGGCTTTACCCCGGAATCGATTCAGAAGTTTGTGGAGCTGTGCGGTGTCAGCAAGAGCAACAGCTCTGTGGATTACGCGATGCTGGAGTACTGCATCCGTGAGGATCTGAAGCTGAAACGGCCCCGCATGATGGCAGTCATGGATCCGGTGAAGCTGATCATCGACAATTATCCGGAAGGCCAGATCGAGTATCTGGATGTGGAGATGAACCTGGAGAATCCGGAACTCGGCATGCGCAAGGTGCCCTTCGGACGTGAGCTTTATATTGATCGCGAGGACTTCATGGAGAATCCGCCGAAAAAGTATTTCCGCCTCTTTCCGGGCAATGAGGTACGTCTCATGGGTGCATACTTTGTGAAGTGCGTCAGCTTTGAGAAGGATGCAGAGGGAAATGTGACAGAGATCCACTGTACCTACGATCCGGAGACAAAGTGCGGCAGCGGCTTTACCGGCCGTAAGGTAAAGGGTACGATCCACTGGGTAGCTGCAGCGACAGCCATTCAGGCGGAGGTACGTCTGTATGAGAATATCATTGACGAGGAAAAGGGCGTATACAACGAGGATGGTTCTCTGAACCTGAACCCGAATTCACTGGTTGTGAAGAAGGGCTGTTATCTGGAGCCGGCGCTGGCAGATGCGAAAGCTTACGACAGCTTCCAGTTTGTACGTCAGGGCTTCTTCTGTGTGGATGCGAAGGATTCCAGACCGGATGCGCTGGTATTCAACCGCATCGTGTCATTGAAGAGCTCCTTTAAGCTGCCGAAGCCTGAGTCATGTTAACTATTTAGGAGCAGCTGCGGCAGAGCCGGTACATCAGATACAGATGACCGGCTCTGACAAAAGACAGGAGGAACGGTATGAACGATCTCACAATCAGTCTTGACACCTCTTCATCAGTTCCTTTGTATGAACAGATTTATCAGCATTTAAAGAGCGAAATTCAAAGTGGAGGGCTGCCTTTCGGGAAAAGGCTGCCCTCTACGCGAAATCTGGCAAATTATCTGCAGGTGTCTCGGACTACAGTGGATATGGCATACGGTCAGTTGATGTCGGAAGGGTATATCGAATCAAAGCCGTGCCGTGGATATTTTGTCTGTGAGCTGGAGGGGATCTATAATCTCCGCCGTGATATGACAGAAGAGAAAACCACCATGCGTCAGGAGATCCGAAAGCCGGAATATGATTTTTCTCCCAGCGGTGTGGATCTGAACAGTTTTCCCTTCAGTATCTGGAGAAAGCTGTCAAAGAACATTCTGATGGCAGATAATAAAAAGGTATTTCAGCTGGGCGATCCTCAGGGAGAATATGAACTGAGAGTG
>JAQXWO010000189.1 GCA_029225485.1 Lachnospiraceae bacterium | reverse complement strand
CTCTGATTAAATGTGTTTGATGCTTGGTCAGATAACGTCTTGGCTATCTTTCCTTTACTGTTTTTAAAGGTCAGTTCCTTAAAAAATAAAACTTTTAAGAATTTTTCAAGGTTGTTTCACTGTTCAGTTATCAAGGTTCTTATTGTTTCTGATGCATCTCTCTCAGTTTTAAGTTCGCTGCATCAGCTTTGTTACTATATCACAGCTTCAAGATTTTGTCAACATCTTTTTTTGACTTTTTTCATTCTTTTTTACTGTGAACGGAGAAGGAGGGATTTGAACCCTCGCACCGCTATTAACGATCTACTCCCTTTCCAGGGGAGCCCCTTCAGCCGCTTGGGTACTTCTCCAAATGCCTGATTGTAAAAATCTATGAATCTGATGACTGTGAAGCAATTCAAATACTGCTGTCTCAGAAAGCGGAGAGGATGGGATTCGAACCCATGCGCCCTCTCGGACAAACGGTTTTCAAGACCGCCGCGTTATGACCGCTTCGCTACCTCTCCAAATCAGCGCAGATTGAATTCTACCAGTTTTCTTCTTTTCTGTCAATACTTTTTTTCAATTTTTTCAATCTTTTTTCAAGCGCTGTTTTCATCCAGTAAATACGCCGTGTCACAGAGGCAGCATTCCCCTCTTCAGGAACGCTTCTGCCGCCGGAATATCCTCCGGTGTTGTAATTTTAATATTCTCGTAAGAGCCCTCCACCAGTTTTATTTTTGGTCCGCCAGCGTATTCCAGCACCATGGCATCATCGGTGATCTTCACTGCCGGATCATCTGTCTGTATGACTTTCCGGTAGGCTTCCAGAATCATCCGGTACTCAAATACCTGGGGCGTCTGTATCATCCAGAGCCGGTCTCTGGGCAGAGTCTCTTCCACATACCCGTCCTGACCACTGAGCTTTATGGTATCCTTCACCGGCATGGCAGCCACACATGCACGACATATTTCCACCTCATCCAGCAGTCTGCCGATCATCGCCTCATCGATCAGAGGACGTGCACCGTCATGGATCAGCACCGTTCTGCACTCATCTCCTGCAGCCTTCAGCCCTTCATATACAGAATGATACCGTTCTTTTCCTCCTGCAACGACAGACTTCACTTTTTTATAATGATACGCTTCCACGATCTCCTGTCTGCACCATGTTTCATCCCCCGCTCCGCAGACCAGTATAATATTATCGATCCGCGGACTCTTCTCAAATACATCCAGAGAATAGCAGACCACCGGGCGGTCCAGCAGCAGCATGTACTGTTTTTTCCTGTCACTTCTCATCCTGCTGCCGCTTCCGGCCGCAAGCACAATGGCTGTATTTTTCATTTTCAACGCTCTCCCAGCTTTAAATTCGGTACTGCATTCAGATCCAGTCCGTGCCTTACCCCTTTTTTGAATTCATAATATGCCGCTGCACCGATCATCGCCGCATTGTCCGTACAGAATATCGGTGACGGATGATAAAAAGCAATCCCGTTTTCCGCACATGCCTGCTCCATCCTGCGGCGCAGTGTCCCGTTGGATGCCACTCCTCCTGCAATCGCCAGCTTATTCATACCGGTCTCTTTCGCTGCCAGGACTGCATGCTCCACCAGAACGTCTACGACTGCTTTCTGGAAAGAAGCAGCCACATCCGCCTCCATGACCGGTTCTCCTTTCATCCGGCATCCGTTCAGATAATTTAATACGGCTGATTTCAGCCCGCTGAAGCTGAAGTCAAAGGGAGAATCTGCGATTTTAGCTTTGGGGAAGTGGATCGCATCTGCATTGCCCTGAGCAGACAGCCGGTCGATCTTGGGGCCTCCCGGATATCCCAGGCCGAGGGCACGGGCCACTTTGTCACAGGCCTCTCCTGCCGCGTCATCTCTGGTGCGCCCCAGGATCTCATAGACACCATAATCCTGTACTTTCACAAGATGGGTGTGGCCTCCCGATACCACCAGACACAAAAAGGGCGGTTCCAAGTCTTTATTTTCAATGTAGTTGGCGGAAATATGTCCTTCGATATGATGTACTCCCACCAGCGGCAGCTTCTTTGCATAGCTGATTGCCTTCGCCTCCGCCACTCCCACAAGAAGTGCACCTACCAGACCCGGGCCGTACGTCACGGCAATGGCGTCCAGATCATCCAGAGAGACTCCGGCTGTCTCGAGCGCTTCAGTGATGACCTGATTGATTTTTTCAATGTGCTTTCTGGAAGCGATCTCCGGAACCACGCCCCCGTATAATTTATGCAGTTCGATCTGAGATGAGATTACATTGGACAGCACTTCCCGGCCATTTTTCACCACTGCGGCCGCTGTCTCGTCGCAGGAACTTTCGATCGCCAGAATCAAAATATCTTTTTCACTCATTTTCCGTTTCTCCAGTTGTATTAATCCTCTTCAAAATTCAGTTCTTTTGATTTTCCGTCTTTTCCCGCATAGGCTGCCGGAAAGATTTTTCGTACTTCCCCAAGATATTCCTCCGGTCTCACAAGAGACGGACTGTAATGTGTCAGCCACAGTTCGGCCGGTTCCGCCTTTCTGGCCAGCTGCGCTGCTTCCTGGAACGTCATATGCTTATATCCGACCGCTTTCTGGGCTTTATCCGGCTCACCGTACATTCCTTCGCAGATAAACAGATCCGAACCCGCCGCGTGCTGCCAGATGGAATCCACCGGTCTGGTGTCCGTACAGTAGGTCACCTTCAATCCTTTTCGCCGGGGTCCCAGTACATCTTCCGGGCGGAAAAGCCTTCCTCCCTCCTCGATGCACTCTCCCTTCTGCAGACGGCTCCACAGCTTCATAGGTACTTCTCCGGCTTTCGCCCTCTCAATATCAAAACGTCCTGCCCTGTCGATTTCAATCGTATATCCATAGCAGAGCACATTGTGATTGACACGAAATGCCTGAATACGGTAGCCTTTCCGCACAAAAGTCTGTTCCGGTCCCTGAATTTCCTGAAATTCCAGTTCAAAAGGAAGCTCCGGAGCAATCACCCGCAGCGCATTCACCACCCGTTCCAGGCCGCGCGGACCGATCAGCGTCAGAGGCTCCGTGCGCTCCGCATTTCCCATGGTAAGAAGGAGCCCCGGAAGCCCGCTGATATGATCTCCATGATAATGTGTAAAACAGATCGTATCGATCGGCTTAAAGCTCCAGCCCTTTTCTTTTACCGCAACCTGAGTCCCCTCTCCACAGTCGATCATCAGACTGCTCCCGTTGTATCTGGTCATCAGTGATGTAAGCCAGCGTCCCGGAAGCGGCATCATCCCGCCGCATCCAAGCAAACAAACATCCAGCATGTTATTCCCCTTTCGTCCACATAATCAAAGCATCCTCCCTTGGCTTTTCATAAAAACCGGGCCGGATGCCGACACTCTCAAATCCGAGTTTTTCATATAGCCGGATCGCAGCCGCATTTGTGACGCGCACTTCCAGCGTATATCGCTCAATTCCTTTTTTTCTTCCTGATTCCATCATAGCATGCAGCATGGCATAGCCCACGCCCCGGCTCCGGAATTCTTCACCGACTGCCACATTCGTAATATCTGCCTCGCTGAAAGAACGCAGATATCCGCAGTATCCTGCAAACACACCGTCCACCCAGGCTGTGAAATACCCCGTATCCTCACTCACCAGAGAAGTGGAAAATGACTTTTCACTCCATGGAGTGCTGAAAATCCTCTGCTCCAGCGCTGCTACCTTCGGAAGGTCCTCCGCCATCATTTCTCTGATCTCAATCTTCATCCTGACCATCCTCTGCCCTGCCGTCTCACTGACTGTCTCTGGCTGCCCGTTCCCGCTCTGCCTGAGATAACCTCAGATAGTCAGGGCGGTGTTCCTCTGCCGTTTCTGTCTTTCCGGCACGCACATACTCCATCGCCAGTACTGCCACAGCTGATGCTCTCTGACGATTCAGATGGGCCGGGGCAAACCGGTAAGGTACCTTCATGAGAGACTTCAGCAGCTCCCGGTACACGGGCACTCCGTCTCCAAGAAAGATCACTTCCCCTCCAAGAGTATTGAGCCGGTCCGCAATCTCGGCAACGGCACAGGGTGACTGCTTCTGAAGCACCTGAAAGGCGCCGTCAGAAGAAAATGTATAGATCCCTGTATATACCTGATTTCTCCTGGCATCCATCATGGGACAGATATTAGCCTCTGCACCATAGAGATTATAGGCCAGCGCATCAACGGTAGGCACGCTGACCAAAGGCTTGTCAAGCGCCAGCCCCAGCCCCTTGGCGGTAGCGGAACCGATCCGAAGGCCCGTAAAGGAACCGGGACCGCCTGCCACCGCGATCGCATCCACCGTATCCAGATCCAGTTCTGTCATCCGCGCAATCTCATCCAGCATTGGAAGCAGTGTCTGGGAATGCGTCTTTTTATAATTCACTGTATATTCTGCAAGAAGAACATCGTCCTCCACGACTGCCACAGAAGCTGTCAGTCCCGAACTGTCAAGCGCAAGTATTTTCATTGTCCATTCTCCATTTCCGTTCTGATAAAGTGTTCCATTTCCCGGCTGCTGTTCTCAATAGTGATCTTCCGGTAATCAAATCCTTTTTCCAGATCTTTCTCGATCCGGATCTCCACAGTATCTGCAGGCATCAGCTCTTCGATCAGATTGGCCCATTCTACCAGACAGATCCCGTCTCCATAAAAATAATCCTCATAACCGATCTCATCCATCTCTTCGATATCGCCGATCCGGTATACATCAAAATGATAAAAGGGCAGCCGGCCCTCCTCATAGATCTGCACGATGGTAAAGGTAGGACTGCTGACCGGCTCTGTAATTCCCAGTCCTGCTGCCATTCCCTTTGTAAAAACAGTCTTCCCTGTGCCCAGATCACCAATCAGGGAAAACACCTGACCAGGTCTGGCAGCCCCGGAGAGCTTTTCACCGAGCTGGAATGTATCTTTTTCTGAATATGTCTCAATAATCATCTGTTTACTCCATATTCCCCTATTTCAGTTTCCGTTTTTTCGGATCTACGTGGGTCAAAAGCAGCTGCTTCACCGTCTCCGTCTCTTTGCCCATCTGTTTCTTTTCCCAGATAAAAGCATTTCTGACGCTTGTATATACATAAATGCTCCTGCCCGTTTCTCTCACCTTGCAGATATTCTCCCAGAATGCCTCGTTGACTGCCTCATCCTGATTCACCGTAACTCCCTGATCTGTCACCAGGTAGCGGAGCGGTTTCTTAAATACCGGGTTCAGCTTTGCCTGTTTCACCGCCCGGGTGTACAGGGACCAGGGCTCGTAAACCAGAAACAGAATGCCAAACAGGAGATAGATCCAGGACTGTCTGCTGTCCCGAAACACCAAAAACAGAGTCAGGACGCCAAGTCCCGCCACAATACTGAAAATCCCCTGAAAACTGTGATACATGTGATACATCAAAAACCGGTACATAGATCCGGTGGTAATGTTGATTTCAAATTCAGACTTCATAATTCTGTGAAATACGCCTCCTGTTCTGATCTGTCATTTGACCTGCAAGAAACCGAAGGGCTCCTCATCCTGCAGAAAATGCATCAGCATATAAGAACAGACGATCGCCACACGTTCCTCCCGCAGGATCCTCCGGACTTCTTCCCGGTCGGCCAGCACGACCTCCAGGTCCTCGCTGTCCTCCAGCATATCCTTGCTGATCTCGCCGTCGGCATAGCCATATACGGTCCCGCAGCACTCATCTGTCATACCGATGGTGGTATAATAAGGCTTCTCGAAGACAGGGGCCACCTGAATCGGATGAAGGGTCAGCCCCGTCTCTTCCCGCATCTCCCTCACGGCAGCTGCATGATAATCCTCTCCCGTCTCCACTAGTCCCGCCGGAAATTCATAGATATAATTGTCGATCGCATACCGGTACTGTCGGATCAGCACCACCTTATCCCTTTTTTCTCCGTAAAGGCTGTAAATGATCACACCGTCCGCATGCTGCTGCCCGGTCGAAAGCTCCAGACGGTCAATTTCTTTTGCCCGGGATGCAACGTAATACTTAAAATCTTTCCCCTTGCGGTTGACCACGTCAAGATTGTAGAGATTCACATAGGGATTATCTGTCACCTTCGTGATCTTTTTAATTTTTTCCATGTCTTCACTTCCTGATCTTTCTTTTTCTGTGCAAAAAAGGTGCTGCAGAAGATCAGCTGTCTGCAGCACCATACATACATTTACATCTGCGGCTGGCCCTCTTTGCCTGCCGTGCATTCACTCTGTGCGGTATTATGCAGAACCCTGCTGATTCTTTTATATAATACCATAGTCGGCACAGAAATCAATACACCTTTTAAGAGATTCAGCGGAGCAACCGCGAAAATCGCCAGTGTCCACACGCTGGTAATGGAAGGATTGATGGCCGATCCCATACCGATGATCGCATCGACCGGCATGCCATAAAGGGAGGCAAATGCAGGAATCAGGTAAATGGCATTGAATGCACTTCCGAACACAGTCATGATCACCGTACCGGTGACAAGAGACACGACTGCAGTCTTTCTGGACTTTTTCAGGTGATAAACAGTGGAAGCCGGAACCACAAACGCACATCCTACTACGAAATTGGCAAGGTCTCCCACAAATGCAGTGGATGTCCCTTTGACCACCAGCTTCAGAAGTATCTTGACCAGTTCGATCACAATACCGCCTACCGGCCCCAGCATAAATGCTCCGATCATAACCGGAACCTCGCTGAAATCCAGCTTGTAAAAGCCCGGCGCCAGAAACGGAACGGAAAAATCAAACAGATGCAGCAGCATAGCCAGTGCTCCCAGCATGGCGCAGAGCGTGAGATACTTCGTACTCCTGACCGACGCGATGCTGCCCTTCAGCCACTTCCGCTCTACAAACCTCGATGCCAGCAGCAATACTGCGATCACCGCCGCGCACACAAGTACGAACTGTACGTTTTCTCCTGCCGATTGAAATAAATCTCCCAGTTTCATGTTTCATTCTCCTTTTCTTAGAAAAAATTTCAAGAAAAGTCCTTCCTGTTCTCATTTTTCTGCGTGCCGCGTCATCAAAACAAAAAAGCTGCTGCGGATCCATCCCGTCCCAGACGGGATACTCTCCGCGGCAGCTTCAGCATCACACAAAAACACTTTTCTTCTCTCATCCAGACTATACTGTCGGTTCCGGAATCCTCCCCTGCAGAATCACAGATCCTGCTGCGAAGTCACCGAATCAGCCGCTTGCGCGGGTCGCGGACTATACCGCCGGTCACGATTTTCACGTTGCCCCGAAGAACTTCTCTTATTTACAGAACGAGTATAACTCATTTCCTTTCGAAATACAAGCTAAAATTTCCTGCACCATGAATACATCATGTCCGGGTCCTGTGATTCACGAACTTTGCTTTGTACTTGGAATACACAATGGTCTGGTCCTTATACAGGCTGTAATATCCCGATGTTGCATAGCTGATGGCAACTGCCAGCAGATAAAAGGACACTCCCTCAAATCCGAACAGTTCAAAGGCGATCAGGATCGAGGTGATCGGGCAGTTGGTGACGCTGCAGAATACGGCTGCCATACCTGCTGCCGCGCATACAGAGGGCGACAGGCCCAGAAGCTGCCCCATCACACAGCCGAAGGTCGCGCCGATACAGAAGGAGGGTACGATCTCTCCGCCTTTGTATCCGGCCTTCATGGTGACAGCTGTCAGTATCAGCTTGATGAGAAACGTATACCAGTCGGCTTCTCCATGTTCCACAGCCCTCTCGATCAGGCCGTTGCCGGCACCCATGTAGTCTGTGGTATGAAGCAGAAGTGTCATTGCGATCACGATACAGCCGGCCGCAGCCACCCGGATATATTTGTTTTTCAGATACCTTCCATAGAATTTCCCCATACCGTGCAGTGCCATACAGAAAAGAATGCCCACAGCTGCACAGCCAACCGCCACGATCCCCATCTTGATTCCCGTCTCCACCGTAAAGGCCGGTATGCCGGTCACATGAAATGCTTCTGGGTGGATGCCCAGATTTGCCGCAAATCCGGAGGCAATCAGCGCTGCGATCACGCAGGGAGCAAAGGCCGCATAATACATGATACCCACGCTGATGACCTCCATGGCAAACACCGCAGCCGCCATGGGAGTCCCGAATACCGCCGCAAAGGCAGCACTCATGCCGCACATGACGATCACATGGCGGTCTTCCTCGTCCAGACGGATCCACCGTCCCAGTTGATTGGCAATACTGCCCCCCAGCTGGATGGCAGCTCCCTCACGTCCCGCAGAACCACCGGTCAGATGGGTCAGAGCCGTTGCAATAAAAATCAGCGGTGCAGAGCGCAATGGCACTTCATCTCTGGAACGGACTGTCGAAAATACCTGATTCGTTCCCCGGTCTTCCTTTCCCACCTTATCATACAGAAACACGATCACCAGACCGGCAATCGGAAGCAGATACATGATCTGTCCGTGACTTCCCCTGAAATTCGTCACCCATGTAAGCACATGGGCAAACAGGCTGCTCACAGCTCCCACAATTACGCCGGTCACAACTGCCAGCACCACCCATTTCAGCAGATTCATCATGTCAAAGCGGATGTGTCCTGCATAATAGTGCAGCCAGTCTTTTTCTTTTTTTTCTGTCTCTGACTTGATCTCTGTTTCCTTTTCCATCTTCTGTTCTCCCGCATTCATCGCCACATTTTTCTCCATTCTTTTTTCTCTTCTGTTTCCGATATCTCAGTTTTGCCTTGAACCATACAGATATGAACCGCATCTGCACTAAAACCGAAACACAACTCCCGCCACGGCCGCGATCAGAAACCACATAGCCGGATGCAGTTTCTTCAGCTTTTTCCACTGCAGCAGACAGAAAATAATCACGCACAGCAGGAGACTCGGATACCGGGGACTCATTTTCCCCGCCTCATCTGCAAAAAGAGTGACCTGTATCATCCGGATGACCGCCGCGGCTATGAGTGCTGTGACCGCAGGCCGGATCCCGCGAAATGCAGCCTGTACCAGACGATTCTCCTGAAAGCCTTCCAGAAATTTTGCGATCAGTATGATGACCACAATGCTGGGAAACACCAATGCAAGGGTGGAAAATATACCGCCGAACCACCCCAGCGTCTGAAACCCTGCATAGGTAGCCATATTCAGTCCGATGGGACCGGGCGTACTCTCACTGATGGCAATCATATCACTGAGCTCCTGCATGGAAAACCAGGGATATTGCTCTGCCATGTCCATCAGGAACGGAATCGTCGCAGGTCCTCCGCCGATGGCAAACAGCCCCGTTTTGAAAAATTCCCACATCAACAGCAATGCATCTGTCATTTTTCAGTCCCTCCTTCCACTCTGTCCACAAGGATACCCGCCAGCGCAGCCAGCACAATGATCAGCACCGTCGGGATCTCTGTGAATAAAGCCAGCACAAAAGCAGCTCCGCAGAGTACCACCCAGACCGGACGCACCAGGCTTTTCTTTGCCAGCGTATATACAGTATTGATCATCAGCGCACATACAGCGCCCCGGATTCCCATGAGTGCATGCTGCACGATGGGCTGTGTGATCAGTGCCTGCAGAAAAACAGCTACCACCGTAATAATCAGCACGGAAGGAGAAGCCATTCCCAGCGTTGCCACGATACCTCCGCTGATTCCCTTTTTCAGATATCCCACATAGGTCGCCGTATTCACCGCTATGATCCCGGGAGTACACTGCCCTACCGCATAGCAGTCCAGCAGTTTTTCCTCTGTAATCCATTCGCGTTTTTCCACCAGCTCATATTTCAGCAGCGGCAGCATGGTCAGCCCGCCGCCGAAGGTCAGGATACCGATACGGAAAAACGCCGCATACAAATCCCAAAGTTCTTTCATACTCTGTCTCTTCCTCTCTGTTTTTTTTGCAATCCATTCATGTTTTGTGATTTCTGCAGACATAGATGTAACAGTACATGCCAGCATGTATGTTATGTCTGTGTATCCTCTGGCTCATCATGACTATTGTCCTGCGGATGAGTATTGATTTTTCCGAGTTCCGCACTCTCAAAATCAACGAAAACATCATAATACGCTTTGCACAGAATGGCAAGCACAGAAAAATATCTGACGAAATATGTACAGCACAAAAAGAAAAATCTCCGGTGGAATATGACTTCCATCAGAGATCCTTTTCACACAGGTATATTGAACAGCTGCGAATATATGCTGGCAGACACTCTGTTTTTCGTGTATAATGACCATAAATAATCTGACAATCAAACAAGGAGGTACTCATATGAACGTCGCATTACTGGGAGCGGGAAACATCTCCAACAGCATGGCTGCCGCCGTCAAAGGACTGGAACGCAGAGGCGAAGATATTTTCGGATATGGCGTAGCCGCAAGAGATCTGAGCCGTGCACAGGATTTCGCTGAAAAATATGGATTTCAGAAAGCCTACGGCTCTTATGAAGAGATGCTGCAGGATCCGGAAGTGGATCTTGTGTATGTGGCCACTCCCCATTCCATGCACTATGAACACGTAAAGCTCTGTCTGGAGCACGGCAAACCTGTTTTATGTGAAAAAGCATTTACCATGACCGCCTGGCAGGCAGAGGAGATCCTGCAGCTGGCCGAATCAAAAGGCCTGCTGCTGACGGAGGCCATCTGGACCAGATATATGCCCAGCCGCCAGATCATCCTGGATCTGATCGACAGCGGTATCATCGGGAAGGTTACTTCCCTGAGCGCCAATCTGGGCTATGCTCTGACCCACGTTCCCCGTATGACGAAACCGGAGCTGGCGGGCGGCGCACTGCTGGATCTGGGGGTATACCCCATCAATTTCGCCTGCATGGCATTCGGAGATGAGATCGCAGATGTCACAGCTGCCTGCATCAAATGGGAAACCGGCGTGGATGCCCAGGACAGCATTACTCTCACTTTCCCGGACGGGCGCATGGCTGTTCTTTACTGTTCCATGCTGGTGCAGTCGGACCGTCTCGGCGTCATCAACGGTGACAAAGGCTATATCGAGGTCCAGAATATCAACAATCCTGAGGAGCTCCGGATCTTTGACCTGCAGCGCAGATGCATCCGCACCGTAGCAGTGCCGGAACAAATCAACGGCTATGAATACGAAGTGCTTTCCTGCAGAGACGCCCTGAAAGACGGACGGATCGAGTGTCCGGAAATGCCTCACAAAACCACCCTGCAGATCATGCGTCTGATGGACGGACTGCGGAAAAAATGGGGGATCCCGGAAGAATAGGATCCAGCATTCCCACTGAAAATACGCCTCACTGCAATCAAATTTTCCTAATCATAAGCACAAACGGCTGGATCCATTTACATGATCCAGCCGCTTTCAGTTCCTGTCATTCATCTGCCGCATCCGCCGGCACCGAAAAACAACTTTTTTATTCTACTGTAATCCTGAACACCACCGGCGCATTACTTCTCATACATGTGGAAATATGGAGTCCTTCTTCGTCTCTTCTCCACACCGGCAGTTCTTCACAGCCCAGTACTTCTACATTTTCGATGATTCCATGGAAATTCGCCAGTCTGGACGCATCCTGCTCTGCCAGAGAACGGATGCAGTACGTTCCAGTTTCACTGCATTTCAGCGCCGTCGCATACAGATATCCTCCCCCGACGGTAAACCGGATATCCTCCGGAGTAAAATTCTTCTTGATCCCGTCTGCAAACTGACCTTCCACGATCCTGGTCGGCCCCTCTCCATATGTTCTCCACACATCCGTATTGTAAATGGCTTCTCCATTTACTTTCAGCCATGCTCCGATCCCGCGAAGCACTGCTTCATCCTCTGCGGATATTGTTCCGTCAGACTTCGGGCCCACATTCAGAAGGAGACACCCGTTTTTGCTTACAATATCCACCAGATCACAGAGAATCTCTTCGTATGGACGGAAATTATTATTTTCTGTATAACCCCAGGAGTTCAGCGCGATCGCAGTATCTGTCTGCCAGAAATATGGTTTGATATCTGCAAACTGCCCCCGTTCCACATCAGGTACGGCACAGCCAAAACGATAAGCATCATGCTTATAGTTGATCACCACTCCTTTTCCCCATTGAACTGCCCGGTTATAATAATAAGCAGTGAGCTTCTTGAGATATTGCTTTACAGCACTGTGCTGGATCCACCAGTCAAAATACAGCACAGAAGGCTGGTATCTGTCAATGATCTCACATGTACGTACCAGCCAGTCCTGAAGATACTCGTCAGTCGGCATCGGCTCGCTGAAAAGATCCTGATGATTCGGTTCCGGATTTGCGGGCCAGTAAAAATCTCCCCGCTCCATCGGTTCTCTGATATCACTGTCAAATTCTTTTCCATGACCCATAAAGAACCAGTGCTCTACACGATGGCTGGATGCACCGGTCGTCATCCCTTTTTCTTCGATGCATTCCTTCAGTTCACCCAGAATATCCCGTTTCGGTCCCATTTCATACGCATTCCAGTGAGAAATTTCACTGCGGTACATCTGGAATCCATCGTGATGCTCCGCTACCGGAACCACATACTGTGCACCTGCATCGGCAAACAGATCTGCCCACACTTTTGGATCAAATTTATCTGCTGTAAACATCGGAATAAAATCCTTATAGCCGAATTCTTTCTGCGGTCCATACGTTTTGATATGGTGTTCATATTCCGGTGAGCCCTGAAGATACATATTTCTGGAATACCATTCACTGCCGAATGCCGGTACACTGTAAACCCCCCAATGAATGAATATACCAAATTTCGCATTTTTGTACCATTGCGGTACCTGGTATGCAGATAAGGATGCCCAGTTATCCCTGAAAGGACCTTCTGCGATCACCTGATCGATTTTGTCGAGATACGGCTGCATATCGTACATAAACTCTTCCTCCTTCTCAAGAAAAGGCAGAATCTATTTTTATATTTCATAGATTCTGCCCTGGATCTGACTATTTCAGAAAACAGCCAGCAAATATTTACACTTATTCTGCTGATACAGATGCCACTACCTCATCATACGCAGATTTCAGTTCCGGATAAGACTGATTTGCATAGTCATCCAGCTGTTCCATACCGATCTGGTTTGCCAGTTCGATCATTTCATTGAACGCTGCCTCGCATGCCTCCTCAGAGTCTGCCATGAAAATATTGGTCTGCTGATTTGTCGACATTTCATCCAGTTTCGCCTGAATATTTGCTTCGTCAGAATCTGTTTCAAAGCGAATCATTCCGATCACAGGATTTACTACTGTATATGCGCTCAGATTCTTTCTGTCTGCTGCGGTC